>DASZJH010000062.1:0-15757 GCA_035948375.1 Chthoniobacterales bacterium | reverse complement strand
CGAACCTCACGTTTCCGAAATGGGTCAGAAAGGCGCTAAAGAACGCGGAATAAGCGCGGAGTGATTCACTCAGGCCGAAGCCGCTTGTCGAATAAACGCGCAATGCGAACTTCCGCTGGCGGCTCCGGGTATCCATGATTGTGCCGCCATTCCTCGGCTGCATCTAAATAATCGGTGGTGTCACCACTAATTGCGTCGTAATCGGTGAACAACCGAATCCAACGCAAAAATTCTTTCCGGTCGCTCCGAGGAACATACAAGTCTAAACCTGCAAAAGGATGACCGTAACTTGTCTTTCCAATCTCATCACAAAGCCAACTCACATCGTCGTTATCCTCTAAATTGTAAGCCTCATGTCTTACCACTACGTGAAACGGCAGCATCGGTTCGGGACTCTTTAACATTTCCATACAGCGCTGAAACATATTTTCGCGCACTTCCATGCAGCGTTTGGTTTTTAGATCGTATGCCGAATCAAGCTGCCGACGAACATTATCCCGGTCCGCCTTGAGTTCCGCGACGTTGTGTTTTGGCGTGTAATACAATAAGTGGAGCAAAAACGTAGTTAGAAACACCGCTCCCCATATTGCTAAGCTTGTTCCGCCACTTATGAGCGCGTCCTTCACCTCGGCTGGCGTTTGCACGTCATACCGCCGTTGAATGTAAATGAGCAAACCCGCGACAATAAAACCGATTACGACGGTGACTGGACGATCTGCAAAGACAATCTCCCATGCTTCTGATAGGGCTCTGCGGCTAAGGATTCTGAGGTATCCTGCAAACTTTGGAACCTCCTTCCGTGTTCCCGGCTGGCGCCATTGGAGCCACATGACGTTAGAACGACCCCGATGTCTCCACTATGGCTGTCGCTGGTTTTTTCCTGCCCAGTTTACCGAGTCTTTGAGCAATCACGCTCTCCTCCGCAATCAATCCCATCAACCCGATCGTCAACGCAGCCTCATTCCGATAGTTTAAGTCGAGGTCCTCCTCAGCTACGTCTTTGCACAGCTTTTGCGAGTGCGCGACCTTGCACGCAGCTACCTCGCCAAAAACCTGCCGCACTGTTTTTGCCACTTCTTCGGCATAAACGTCAGGATACTGACGTTGGTGGTATTCGACGATTTCCTGCAGGATCGGAGAGTCGCAATTGATGAACACAGTTGGACCGTCAGGATCGTTGGGAACCCAACAGGCTATGTGCCAGGGTTTCTGAAAGTCGTCGGCATGGGCGAACCCGATTCGTGGCACGTCAACGGGCGTATCCCGTTCGACTCCTCCTGCAATAGCGCCCGTTGGTAATACCCGTCGCCTAACAATCTTGACGCTTTTGCGCCGACGCCGTCTTCGTCCTTCGCCATTTAAGACTTCGACCTCCTCATCGGTAAGTGTTCCTGGCTGAGTTTCAGTCTGCGGTTTGCGCGGTTCAACTAGGACCTTAATGGTCCAGCGATTGCCGAACTTGTCCTGTAATCTCTTTCGGTAATCGTCGTTCGTGATCGAGGCATCAAGATCTCCGCGAGCCTGGCGAATCGCCTGCAAAATTGCGGCCGGCAGGTTGTCCGCAAATTCGGCACCCCATTCCGATATGGGAACAGCGGCCCCTTTTTCCCCATTTCCAGAAAAGATCAATCTATTGCGACTTTGATCCGGGTGGATTCCCCAGCGGCCATTTCTCGGCTGAAAATGTTGAGGCTCCAATACGAGGGTCAGGTTCTGCTGAACCTTGCTTTCAATGATTCCGAACCAGCGGAAGTGCGGCTTATTGGTGGTTAATTCAAATAATTCGCCATTGTATCGGATCGCAATGTAGCCGGGTCTTTTTGCATACATGTGAATTTGGGGGCGCTCGCCCTGCCAAAGATACCAGTCGAGCTTCACTCGGGCTTCATCGAGCATTACCGTTCCGCATTCCTGAAGTTTTCCGTTCGGAGCAGCCACACTCTTCAAATAAAATTGAGCTCCCTTTATCTGGCGATTGTTGGGGCGTCGTGAATCGTCTCTGTCGTCAGGCCCCTGCGGCCACTGCGTTTTTTTCTCGCTTCGCAATTCAACGACTTTGATTTCGCGATCGGACAGGTCCCAGAATCGGCTGTTGAGGTAGACGGATAGACCTTTGATGTCCTTCTCTCCCGCGTGGGGATTTCCGATAACGGTGTCTGGATATTCCTCACTTCCCAAGAGGACGACCACCGTTCCATGTGATTCAAGCCACGATGGGCGGACAGCGTTCCAATCAATTTCCTCAATCAATTGAGGCTGAATGACGCAGTTTTTTTTGCCATCGATCTCAAAATCCGTGAGCTCATAATCGCCGGTGTCCGGGTCGAGAACTATCCATATCATTGATCCGATGCCGTTCTTGTATGAAATGACAACTACCCCTTCTGGATTCCAGGGCAGCGATGCTATCTTGGCGCCCACCCCAAAATTCTCGTGAATGCCGCCGATCTTTTTGGCTCCTTCACCTAATGTCGAAAAGAACCGACGCAATTCCTCCCGGTCCATCCCAATACCGTCGTCAGCGATGGTGCGCCGATAGATGTCAAATTTCTTGACGGCTTGCCACTCGATGCCGAACTCGATTTTTGTAGCGTTTGCCTCGATTGAGTTTGTCAGGAACTCGCGGGCCCAGTGATAAGGGCCGCAGGCTTCGAACATCCGATTAACGAAGTTCGAAGCGCCAGTAATCTGGAGCTTCATATTGCCTCCTCTAGTTTTCTAGTGTTGGTGTTCCGCCCCCGCCTTGGTTAACATGGGCACCCGCACATGGCACCGCAGCTTTAACGAAACATTTCGAGTTTCACTTCCTGGCGCTCAGATTTCAAGTTCAAACGTCTGAAGACGTCGACTTTTTTCTTTCCACTTTCTTTCCACTGTTTTTGATTTACCTGGGAAGGCCCGCGGGTTCAAGTCCCGCCCCGAGCACCAAATTTCCTCGCGAGCTGGCAAAAGGGGAGAACCGGAACGCTTTCCTGACGGCGTGAACTTATTTCCTGACTTCTGAAAGTCGGCCAACACCGTAATATTCCCACAGGGCGGAGCCACAAGCTGACTCTTACCGGCGATTACGCCTTGAAGCGCTACCGAGCTCCCTAAAGCGTCGAGACCGGCTTTAGGCCCGCTACCTCTTTAGAGTTGGGGTAAAGGTTCGTGTTACGCTGGCCGAGCCACCGGATGCCGTATACGTGTAAATGTTACTTACCCAGTTATTATTCACCTGGGAGTAGAGGGTAGCAAAAACGGTCCGGCCATCGGTAGGAATGTTGCTCACGGTGACCGAAAGGGTGTGAATGGTGCCGGAGTTGTAGATATCAATAGTTCTTGCGGAACTGCCCAATGTTAAAGCATAGGCGGTAGCGCTGCCTGCGGTCCACTGGAAGGTAACCGTCGAGCCGCTAAAGGTTGATCCTGGCGCAGGACTAACCATCACTGCTGGTCCCGAGCCGGGCGTCGGTGTGGGAGTGGGAGTGGCAGTAGGCGTCCCAGTCGGAGTCGCAGTAGGCGTCGCAGTTGGTGTAGACGTTGGTGTCGCGATGGGCGTGGGCGTTACGGTAGGTGTCGGAGCTGGCGTGGCAGTCGGGGTCGGAGTGGGTGTCGAGGTTCCACTCGAGGCGTGATACGTGTAAAGGGTGCTTACCCAGTTATTATTCACCTGGGAGTAGAGGTTGGCATAAACGGTCCGGCCATCGGTAGGAATGTTGCTCACGGTGACCGAAAGGGTGTGGATGGTGCCGGAGTTGTAGATATCAATAGTTCTTGCCGAACTACTCAATGTTAAAGCATAGGCTGTGGCGCTGCCTGCGGTCCACTGGAAGGTAACCGTCGAGCCGCTAAAGGTTGATCCCGGCGAGGGACTAATCATCACTGCTGGCCCTGGGCTAGCGCTAGGAGTCGGCGTTAGTGTCGGAGTGGGAGTAGCAGTAGGCGTTGCTGTTGGAGTGGCAGTTGGAATTGGGGTCGGCGTGGCGGTAGGTGTGGGAGTCGCGGTCGCGGTGGGCGTGGGTGTAGGAGTCGGAGTGGGTGTAGCTGTTGGAGTTGGGGTCGGAGTAGGAGTTGGCGTCGCAGTAGGCGTCGGCGTGGGAGTAGGTGTCGGAGTTGGAGTACCAGACCCGTTGACTGCCGTATACGTGTAAATCGTGCTCACCCAGTTATTATTCACCTGGGAATAGAGGGTCGCGTAAATGGTGCGGCCATCGGTGGGAATGTTGCTCACGGTGACCGAAAGGGTGTGAATGGTGCCGGAATTGTAAATGTCAATGGTTCTTGCGTTACTACCCAATGTTAAAGCGTAAGCGGTAGCGCTACCCGCGGTCCACCGAAAGGTAACCGTTGAGCCACTAAAGGTCGATCCCGGCGAAGGACTCACCATCACGGCCGGCACTGGGCTAGCGCTAGGAGTCGGCGTTGGCGTCGGTGTCGGCGTTCCAGCGGGTGTGGGTGTGGGTGTCGGTGTTGGCGAGCCTCCAGTGGCATCATAGCCGATTACGTCCATCACGCGTAAATCCACGAGACTTAGATCGTTCTGAACCCCGAAACTGCCGAAAGCGTTAAAAGAGTCGTTGGTCCCGCTGGCCCAGTCCTGTGGGTCACCGCCGTTCGCATTCGCGTTGTTAAATGCTTTGAGAAGCGTGGTTCCGTTATCGATGGAGAAAAAGCGGCCAGGACCCTGGTTTAAACCTCTCGAACCGGCGCCTGTGTAATGGAACAGATCCATCAGCATATAGTCCGGAGACCCAGTTAGGTTCTGGCCCATCAACGGAATCCGGCCCATGATCTCGGAGAATTCGTGCATCGCAACGCCGATGAAATCCATTTTGCCCGGAACGGCACGGTTCGCGGGGTCATATGTATAATTGAATCCGCCGCCGAAGGTAAAAGTGCCATCGTTGGAGAGATCATCTTGGGCCAAGCCTAAGGCCTTGGCTTCAGCCGTGGTCACCATATACAAGTGATTTGAGACGATTGGATCACTCGTGGGCAAAGAGCCACCCGAGCTCAGTGCCGTCGCATCATCGGCAGTCTTTGCATCGGCGGCAACCGCAGCTCGTAGCGCGGAATAATTCGGGGTGGACGCAAGAAACGAATCGCTCTGCCCAAGTGTTCCTGTTCCAGGGACAGCAGTGATTTTGATGTTTACGTTCACGCCGTCAGTAAGGTTGTCCGTAAATTGCGAAGCCGCATAGGACGCGGCTGCTTTCATCTTTGCTATGTCAGCCGAACTTAAGCCGGCATTAAGAAACGTGGAATCTGGATCGTAAGTCAGGTTGATAGTCAACGCGGCCGCGGGAATAGCTGCGGCTACAGCAGCTAAAACAAGCGCGAGGAGCGTCGCTCGCGACCGCCTCCTAACGACGCGAATCGGCTCTCCAATCAGATGCCAATAGTCTTTCATGTTCTTTAAACGCGGCTAATGCGGTTCGATCCGAGTCGTCACGGAAACTTTGGCCGGCAAAATAGATTTCACGTCAGCGCGCGATGCGAGCGTCTCCAGCTGCGATAGGGGGACCATCGCCCTGAGCACCGTATTTGACGGTGAGCTGTCGGGGAGCGCGCCTCCGATCAACTTGACCTGATCTAGTAACGTTTGTGACACCGACCCTTCGATATCAACAAGCACGCGGTCGCCATCCATGACTGGAATCGTTGGCTCCAAGGACGTTGGCTGATCGAAAGGGGGCTCGCCGCGACTTTTTCGCAGTGCTAACAATAACTGACCATCTAGCTTGGCTCTTGCTGCCGGCGACACCAATTCGTCGCCGGTCGTCCACAACAGGACGAGATCGTTGCCGTTGCCGCCATAATAATTCGCGACGAAATGATACGTCAGTCCTGCATAGGTCAGGGTAATCGTCTGTCCCTGCACAAGGTTCTTGAATCTTCCAAGAATGATTCCTGGTCCGGTATTTTGCACAACCATCAATTGAGTCCCGGGATGCGGGGCAAAATTGAGGGTGACATCTAGTATTTTTCCCTCAGCCGTGAAACTTTCGGACCTCACCGGTACCTCCGCCCCGCTTACGTAAGTCACCGGAATGTCCTGCGCCGCCGTGCAAGTCGCCGACACGACGAAGGTTGCTGCAACTGCCCAACTTGCGATCCAACGAGAAAACTCGGAATGCGGAGACGCTTCAAAGTGCTTCATAATCTTTTGACTACTGAGGCTGTCCGCTCAAATCGACATCAACAGCGAGTGCTACAGGAAGCAGAAATCCTGCCGGAAAATGGTAAACTGAGATCAGTACTTTTTCGTACGGTGAATCCGCGACCGGAGCATGACAACTCAGCTTGAGTCGAAGCTACAGTCCTGGCATACGCGGCGGTTGATCTGGCCGTGCTCGGATTGAGCCAGAGTTAATCCGAGCAAATTGTCCGAATCTCGGAAAAATTGTACGTCCTAAAACCCGATATTAGTTTCCGCAATAGTAGTGCCTGCTTTAGAAAGTCCTTGCGAACAGAACGTTGTGCGAAACGCCTCCACGAAAAAAATTTAAGAACGTCCTTTTGACCGTGGGGCCGCGATTGATCATCGAATGTCACGGCAGGGAAAAAAATCAACGCGGACCACAAGCGATGGCGCCGCGAGGAAAGGACAGGGCAATACCGTCTGCGCGCTGTGCGGGCGCGTTATTAAAGGAAGCAGCGGAGCGAGCGACGAACAGGTTATTTATAGCATCTGCCTGTCGTGCAAGCGCCTGCCCCATCGGAACCCGGGTTTGACCTCGTCACTTTGCTAGCTCAACCAGAATCGCTTTCTGCACGTGCAATCGATTCTCCGCCTGATCAAAAATCGTCTGGGCGTGGCTTTCAAAAGTTTTCTCGTCGATTTCCTGGCCGCGGTGCGCCGGTAAACAATGCATCACCAGCGCGTCGCGCTTCGCTAATTTCACTAATGAATCGTTGATCCAGTACGGACCAAGCTCGGCTTCGCGGCGCGCCTCTTCGGCTTCCTTGCCCATCGAAACCCAAATGTCAGTGTAAAGCACGTCCGCATCGCGCGCCGCCGCTGAAACATCATCCGTGCAAGAAACGCGACCGCCCGCGCGTTCGAGCAACTTTTTTTTCGGCTGATATTTTTTGTGCGACGCGATCCGCAACTCAAACCCGAGCTTTCCCGCAGCGAACAACCATGATCGCGCGGTGTTTGAAACGCCGTCGCCGATGAACGCCACCACCGTGTCCTCGATCTTCCTGCGCTTCTCAATAATGGTGAAAATGTCGCCGAGAATCTGGCAAGGGTGCTCGTCATCGGTCAGGGCATTGATCGTCGGCACACCGGAAAATTCAGCGAACTCTTCGATATCGCTTTGGGCATAAGTGCGGATCACCGCGCCGTGGATCATTCGCGCGAGCACTCGTGCCGTGTCCTTGATCAGTTCGCCGCGGCCGAGCTGCGCGTCCGCCGCGTTGAGATAAATGGTTTCCCCGCCCAGCTCACGAATTCCAACCTCGAACGAAACGCGCGTTCGTGTCGAAGGCTTGGAAAAAATCAGCGCCCAGGTTTGTCCGGCCAGCGGTTGTGCCGAAATTTTCCCGCGATTGCTTTTTACTTCAGCCGTTCTCTGCAAAATCCGCTCCATCTCATCTCGCGAAAGCTGCTCGACACTAAGTAAGTGCTTAATTTTTGTAGTCATTGTTTCTTCGCCAAGTCGACAACCAAACCCTCGATCGTGCGCAATCCTTGTTCTGCTTCCGCGCGAGACAGGTTCAACGCCGGCAACAACCGAATCACAGAATTCCCTGCAGGAACCGTAAGCAAGTTACGTTTGTGCAATTCTTTCACGATATCGGCGGCTTTGAACTTGGGCTGAAACTCAATCCCGATCATCAAACCAATTCCACGCACGACTTTCAGCACATTGGAAAATTTTTCCCGGACCTTCTGCAATTCATCCAAAATGAACTGGCCAACTTCGCGCGCATTCGCGGCGAGATTTTCGCGTTCGATCACTTCAAAAATCCTTAACGCAACCGCGCAGGCCAGCGGCGTTCCGCCAAACGTGCTCGCGTGGGTGCCGGGCGAAAGAACATTCGCGAACTTCTCCCGCACCCAAAATGCCCCCATCGGAAATCCGCCACCGAGCGATTTGGCCATCGAAACACCGTCCGGCAAAAGATCGACATCCTCCGTTTCGAGAATGCGCTGCCAACTTTGGAACTTCCCAGTGCGAAAATGGCCGGCCTGCACTTCGTCGAACAACAAAAGCAGATTGTGTTCGTCGCAAAGCTGACGCAGGCCGATCAAATATTCGGTCTTGGCAATCGTGATGCCGCTTTCGCCCTGGACCGGTTCGACCAAAATCGCTGCGGTCGATTTTGTGATCGTGCGCCGCATTGCTTCGACATTGTTGAACGGCACCTGACTGAATCCCACGACTTCGGGCGCGAATCCCTTTTTTATTTTTTCCTGCCCGGTCGCTGCGATCCCGGCCAGCGTTCGACCATGAAAAGAATCCGTTGTCGTGATGATTTCGTAGCGACCTTCAGCGTGCCCGAATTTTCTCGCCAGCTTGAACAAACCTTCGTTCGCCTCGGCGCCGCTATTGCAAAAAAATACTCGGCCCGGCCCGATATGATCGATAATCCGTTTCGCAAGCTGCCCCTGCGGCTCAGTATAATAGAGGTTCGAAACGTGGATCAGTTTTTTGGCCTGCTCGGTCAGCGCTTTTGTGATCTCGGGATGCGCGTGGCCTAATGAGCAAACCGCGATTCCGCCGGCGAGATCGAGATAGCGTTTCCCATCGACATCCCAAACGTAACTCCCCTCGCCGCGCTCCAAGACTAAATCGAAACGCGAATACGACGGCACAACAAACTGATCGAACAGTTCGCGAATACGCTTCGTTTCGTTTCGCACAATCGCTGATTTCGGCGGCGCCAACACTTCCTTCATAGCACGACTTCAGTTCCGACTCCCGCGTCGGTGAAAATTTCGAGCAAGACCGAATGCGGAATGCGTCCGTCCACGAACTGGACTTTTTCCACGCCGCTCTCGATCGCCGCGATCGCGCTGTCCACTTTTGGAACCATTCCTTCCGCGATCACGCCCGTCTTTTGCAGCTTCGGAACTTCACTGACCTGTAAATGAGTCAGCAAAGTCGTTTCCTTTTTCGGATCACGGAGCAACCCCGGCACGTCACTCATGAAAACCAGGCGGCGCGCTTTCAGAGCAATCGCCGTCTTCGCAGCGGCGATGTCCGCATTGCAATTGTAAATTTTGCCGTCCTCGCCGAGCGCCGTCGGACTAATGACCGGCGTCACGCTGCGTCGAATGCATTCGCGCAACGCCTCGACATTCACCTCAGAAACTTCCCCGACGAATCCAAGATCGACATCGTCCTTCGGTGAAAATTTGCGGCAGCTAAAAATTTCGGGGCCGGCAAATCCGCGCGCTTTCCCGCCGAAATCCTGGATCGCTTTCACAATGTCGGGATTGATTTCTTTTGAAAGAATGCGGTCGACGATCTCCGCGCTCGCTTCGTCGGTCACGCGGTAGCCCCGCACGAATTCGGATTTCACGCCCGCTTGCTCCAACGCGCGCGTGATCGCTTTCCCGCCGCCGTGAACCACTACCGGATTGATTCCAACCGCCTCGAGAAAAACAATGTCCCGCGCGACCCGGTGACGCTCTTCCGGATCGGGCGAGTCCATGAAACTTCCGCCGTACTTCACGACAAAGACCTGGCTTCGGAAACGCTGGATGTAAGGCAACGCTTCAAGCAACGTCGCCGCTTTCGAAATGATTTCTTCCATTGTCAGCCGCCAAGCGTCGCCGGGTCTGTGATGTCGCCCTTGTTGAATGCAACGTAGTCTTCAGTGAGATCGGCCGCGTAGATCGCGAACCCGCCGCGTCCGCGGTGAAGATCGACATGCAAATCAAACTCAGAAGCTGAAGTAATCTTCGCCAGCCTTTTCAAGGGCACATTTGTCGGACGACCACGCCGAAATGCAAAAAGAATTTTGTGTTTGCCAGTCGGAGCATATCCGACATCGACATGGTCTTCATTGATTCGCGCTTTCGAATAACCAAGCGCACACAGGATTCGTCCCCAGTTCGGATCACCGCCGCACCAGCTCGCGCGAACAAGCGAGCTGTTGGCAATTGAACGCGTTGCCGCTTCTGCTTCGCGATCGTTGCGCGCGCCATGAACGCGCAGCGTCACCACGCGCGACGTTCCTTCGCCGTCGCGCACAATCATTCTTGCCAGCTCGAGACAAACGTAATTGAGCGCAGCTTGAAATGACGATCCCGCAATTTGCGATTTCGAATTCCCCGCCAGTCCGCTCGCTAACGCGATCACTGAGTCGTTCGTGCTCATGTCGCCGTCGACAGTGATCCGATTGAAACTCTGCTCGACTGCGATCTTCAGCGCGCGCTTCAATACCGCGGCTTCGATCACTGCGTCGGTGGTGATGAAAGCGAGCATGGTGGCCATTCCGGGCTGAATCATGCCCGCGCCTTTGCAAATCCCGCCGATCCGGACCGTCGATCCGCCGACTTTGAATTCCACGGCGATTTCTTTTCGACGGGTGTCGGTGGTCATGATTGCCTCGGCAACGCTGCGCGCGCTCGACGTCGATCTTGCAAGCAATGGCGCGCAATGACGGATTCCGTGCTCAACATTTTTCATTGGCATGGGCACGCCGATTCGCCCCGTCGAGCAGACAAGAACATCGCTCACCCCGATCCGTCTGGCCGAAATACTTGAATGCTTATTGCATTCAAGTTCCCGCAGAGCTGAAGCGGCCTGTCGCGCCGTTGCTTCGGCATCGCGCAAGCCTTGCGCGCCAGTCGCGGCGTTTGCGTTTCCTGAGTTCACGACGATCGCGCGCGCGAAATTTTTCGCCGCTACTTTCCGACTCACTTTCACGGGCGCCGCACAAACCTGATTGGTGGTAAACATTCCAGCGACCACGGCGGGAACATCGGAAACGATCAAAGCGAGATCCTCCTTCCGCCCTTTCTCAGAGCCTTTGCCGGTGCCAAGTTTTTTGATATCACAAAAGACCGCGGCGCATTTGAAACCGCTCGGTGCGCAAATCGAACCGTGAATTTTTAGAAATGATCTTTTCAAATCAGCCCAGCGGTCTCGGGCAGACCGAGCATCACATTCATACATTGAACCGCCTGACCGCTCGCGCCTTTGACGATGTTGTCGAGCGCGCTCATGATCACCAGTCGGTTGGTGCGCTTGTCGATCTTCCAAGCGACGTCGATGAAATTCGTGCCGATTACGTGCTTGGTGTCCGGCAAACGTTCCTCGCCAAGCAAACGAACGAACGGTTCCTCGCCGTAGGCCCCGCTGAACACAACCGAAGGATCCAGATTCACAACATTTCCGGCTATGTCGGCGTAAATGGTAGTCACGATCCCGCGATTCACGGGAATGAGGTGCGGCGTAAATTGAATGGTGATGCGTTCACCGGCCAGGTTCGACAACTCCTGTTCGATCTCGGAGAGATGTCGATGTTTCGGAACGCCGTATGGCCGAACGCTCTCGTTGCATTCCGAAAAAAGATAATCGGCTTCGACTTTGCGGCCGGCGCCAGTTACGCCGCTCATGCTCGCGACCAAGATTCGTCGGCGATCGATCGCTTTCCGACGAATGAGTGGCCGCAGCGGAATAAGAATGCTCGTTGGATAACAACCCGGACAAGCGATGAATTTCGCACCTCGGAGCTCGTCCCGGTAAAGTTCTGGCAATCCATAAACCGATCGACCTAACAAATCCGGCGCGGGATGTTCGTGTTCGTAAAATTCACGGTAAACATCGGCGTCTTTGAGTCGGAAATCAGCGCTGAGATCGAGAACCCGCGCGCCGGCGGCGAGAAGTGGCTCGGCAAACTCCGTTGCGAGACCATGGGGTAACGCCAAAAAAACTACGCTCGCATCGCGCGCAATTTGTTTCGGCTCGGCAGCCGAAAACTTCAGCGCGCTCGCTTTCTTGTCGTTTGCAAAGCGCGGGAATGTCTCCGCCAGCGACTTGCCGGCTAAACTTCTGGAAGTCGCCGCCACAAGATCGACGTGCGGATGACCCAAGAGAAGGCGAACAAGTTCTTCGCCGGTGTATCCAGAAGCGCCGACGACGGCCACGGTTATTCTTGTCGTTGCCACAACGCGCAATGCGTATTCCGTCTCGCGCCGATTGCAACGAAAACCTACGTGACAAACTCAGCGTTGCGCTTCGCAAGGCCAAGCGACTAAGGTTCCGGTATGGAGTCTCCCTTTGTTCTAATCGGCATCGTCGTCCTTGCGATTTTCGGTTTCGTTTTCGCAATCATCCTCTTCAACTTTTTTGGAATCTGGTTGCGGGCGCGTATCGCCAACGCGCCTGTTGGCATGGGAAAAATGATCGGGATGCGACTGCGGCGCGTTCCGGTTGGATTGATTGTCGATAACCGAATCACCGCGGTGAAAGCGGGCATCGAAGTCGCCAGCGATCCGCTGGAAGCACATTACCTCGCCGGCGGCGATGTGACTCAAGTTATTCTCGCCTTAATCGCAGCGGACAAAGCGGGTATCTCGCTCGATTTCAATCGCGCCTGCGCAATCGACTTGGCCACGAAAGGAACTGGCAAGACGGTGCTCGAAGCTGTGCGGACGAGCATCAATCCAAAAGTCATCGACGTGCCCAATCCTTCGATGGGCCGGACCACGATCGACGGCGTGGCCAAGGATGGCATTGGCGCGAAAGTGAAAGCGCGAGTGACCGTGCGCTCGCATCTCGATCGATTTGTCGGCGGCGCTACCGAGGAGACAATCATCGCGCGTGTTGGAGAAGGCATCGTGAGCGCGATCGGTTCGGCTGATTCTTATAAAGACGTGCTCGAAAATCCGGATCGTATTTCAAAGGCGGTGTTGGCCAAAGGTCTCGACAGTAACACGGCGTTCGAGATTCTTTCCATCGACATCGCCGATGTCGATGTGGGCGACAACATCGGCGCGAAATTGCAAAGCGAACAAGCTGACGCGGACAAGCGCATCGCGCAGGCGAAGGCGGAAGTGCGTCGCGCGGCTGCGGTCGCGGTCGAGCAAGAAATGAAAGCCAAAACGCAGGAGATGCGCGCCAAGGTTGTGGAAGCCGAGGCCCAGGTGCCGTTGGCGATGGCGGAAGCGTTTCGCGCCGGCCATCTCGGGATCATGGATTATTACCGGATGAAAAACGTGCAGGCCGACACTTCCATGCGTGAATCGATTGCTGGCACGGACAAACCCCGAGGCGAAGCAAGCTGAAGATATCGAAAGTAGAAATTACAGAAGATGTTAGCGATTCATCTCGATAATATTCTTTTTTTCCTCTTCGTCGCTGTTGCGATCCTGTTTCAGTTGTTGACTCGGGCCGCGACCAAGAGTGGCCGCCCATCAGGCGGTAATCAACAGCGAAGATCGACATCGCCGCCACCGCTAAGGCATGAAGAGACGGAAGAGGATCGCATCCGGAAATTTTTGGAAGCGTTGGGACAGCCGACATCATCCCCGCCGCCGCCGCCAGTTAAACCGCGGCCGACTTATCAGAAACCGATCGTTGTCCCACACGTTTCACCACCAATGAAATCACCGCTGCCGCCCCTAACGACGCGACCGCCCGACTTGCCACGCGAGATAAGATTGCCTGGGCAGCAAGGAACTCCGCCGTTGGAATCGGCACCACTAGTCAAGGCGCCCGCGGAAGCGTACGCGATGGCGACCGCAACTGTGGCCCAAGCGTCCAAGTCCAAAGTCGAGCTCGCCACGCTACTAAGATCTACGTCCGGTTTGCGAGACGCGATTATCTTGCGCGAAATCTTCGGACCGCCGCGCAGTTTGCAACCGCTCGATCTGGTCGGAACCGTTTGAGCTTCGGCGGGAAGCTCGTATTCTTCCGCTCCGTTTCGAACACGCCGGCGTGGCGGAATGGCAGACGCGCTGGACTCAAAATCCAGTGATCGCAAGATCGTGTGGGTTCAAGTCCCTCCGCCGGCAGGAGTTTAATGACCCGGCGCAGCGCGATCTTTCACGTCGCCGGGCTTTCCTCAAAAAGTCCCAAGATGTCGGAAATAAGTCTGCCAGACGGCATTTTACAAAAACCGCGCGGAGTCGTATTCTGGTGGCATGAAAGCATTACTTCGTGTTGTCGTCGTGTTTGCTTCGCTCTGCTTGTTGCTGAGAGTTCAAGCCGGAGAGGCCGGACTAAGCGGGATCGTGAAAGATTCCAAAGGTCAGCTGGTTCAAGGTGCTGAAATCCGCATCCAAGGAAGCGATGCAAATAGAATTGGAAAAATCCACACAACGGCCAACGGTCGTTACAACTACCCGGAGCTGGAGGCCGGTACCTACAGCGTAAGTCTGGTTGTAGATGGCGTGACCAAAGCGTCCATCGGCAACGTCAGGACCAAAGCTGGCGAGACTCAGATTCTGAATTTCGAGATCCTCAAGGGCCCCCGCGCCACACCTTTCGCTCCGGGCAAACATTATGTTTGGATCCCGTCAACAACCGGCAGCCATCTCGGCACTTGGGCTGAAGTCGAGGGCGATGGTAAAGGGATGTCAGTTGGGATGGCCGAACGCCTGAATAACCAGGGGAACCTGATGGTGAGAAACATCCAGAACAAGGGAGATCAAGGAGGCTTTCAGCACTAAATCATTCGGCGCAAAACGTCTGATTTCGTCCGGCTGGCTTTACAAGGCGACGGATTCCGTTTACGCTATTTTATCAACTTTATGACTACCAAATCGCTCCACATCTGTACTGCCACGTTGCTAGTTTCTGCCGTTGCTGGATGGGCTTCTCCGACCGGCCCTGCCAGGCTTCAGGGCATTGTGAAAGATTCTAAGGGACAGGTCATCCCAGGCGCCGAGGTCCACATCACGGCGAAAGACGGAAGCGGTCTCGAAAAGATCGTCCGCACGGATTCCGGTGGAAATTACGGGGTCAGCAAGCTCCCGGTCACCGACTACGAAGTGGTCCTTTTTGTGAACGGCCAAATCAAAGCCTCGATCAACAACGCGAAGGTTCTCAGTGACAAACCAACACAGCTGGATTTCAAGCTCACCGGCCAATACGCAACGAACCAACAGAAAAAGCACACTCACATGATTTACGTGCCGGCCGAGACTGGAAGCAATCTAAGCGGACGCTGGGTCGAAGTGGACGACCAAACTGGTCCGGCTTCGGCAACTGGAACCGATAACGTTAAGCGGCTTTCGGGTGAGGCCGCACGAAGGTTTCAGACTGGCGGAAACAGCGCTGGCAGCGGAAGCCCTTAAGAGCACCTTTTTAAAAAACGCGCGGCGAACGCCGCGCGTTTTTTGTGTACCAAAGAGTCCTACCCCGAAACCATGTAGCCTTCTTCTCCGTGCTCGTTGATGTCGAGCCCCTGTCGCTCGATCTCCGGTGCGATGCGCAGACCGATAACCGAATTGACCAGTGCACCGATGATGGCGGTCGCAACGACAGCGAGCAAGATCGTCAGCGCAATCGCTTTCAGTTGCTCAAGCCAAAGCAAGCGGTGCAAAATCCCTGCCAATCCATTTTGACTCGCAGCCGTTCCAGTCAGATTTGAATTCACGCTCGCAGTCGCGAGCAATCCAGTAAGAAACGCACCCAAAGTTCCACCGACCGCGTGAACACCAAACGTGTCGAGCGCGTCGTCGTAGTGAAACCAGGATTTCAATTTCGTGCAGGCAAAGAATGGAATGATGCCGGCGATCACGCCGATGATTATCGCGCCCGTCGGATCGACAAATCCGCATGCTGGCGTGACCACCACCAATCCGCCG
>DASZJH010000061.1:0-6018 GCA_035948375.1 Chthoniobacterales bacterium | reverse complement strand
TCGGCTTTAACGAGTTCGCCGGATTCATTACCGCATGGAACGTGTGGCTTCTGTCTATAACTGTGATTGCGCTTGGTGGAATGTTCGTCACCACAAACATCTCCTACGCGCTCGGCGCCGCCTGGATGCCAAACAATAAATGGTGCGTCTCGTTAATCAGCTCTGCGCTGGTTATTGGTCTGGGCTGGGCTTGCCTTCGCGGGCTCTCGTTAGGCAAATGGCTTCACAATGTCGGCGCCTTCGCGATGTTCCTGGTTTATGCAGCGCTGATTTTCCTGCCGCTGCTTAGTCTTGCTCGGGGCGAAGTAAGAAATTATCAGCCGCTGCCGCTCGCACTCCCGACGATGTCGATCTTCTATTGCTTCAATATTTTCAGTAAACTCGCGGTCGGCGCGCTGAGCGGATTCGAATACGTCGCCATTCTCGCGGGTGAAACCCGCTCGCCCGCGCGAAATATCGGCCGGTCAGTCCTGATCGCGTCGCCTGTTATCGCGCTGATGTTCATACTGGGGACGAGCTCGGTTCTCACGTTCGTCGGGAATAACCCGATCGATCTCATCGGTCCGGTGCCGCAAACGTTGCGACTCGGCCTGCACTCGTTTCCAATCGCCGGTGCGATTGCGTCGGCTGGAATTCTGTTGATGACGGTGCGCACGATTTCTTCGACGAGCGTGCACGTCACCGGTAGTTCTCGTTTACCGATGGTCGCGGGTTGGGATCAATTGCTTCCTGCCTGGTTTTCTCGCTTGCATCCTCGTTACAAGACGCCGGTCAATTCGATCATCTTTGTCGGCACGCTCACGCTCGTAATAGCGGTCGCGAGCCAAATCGGCGCCGGAATTCAGGAAGCGTTTCAGCTCGTGGACAACGCCGCGAATGTTTTCTACGGGATTGTTTACTTCACAATGTTCGCAATCCCAATTTTCGGCGCAGCCACGATTCGGTCCGGCGCGCCGATCTGGCTGCGAATCGCGGCGGTTTGCGGCTCCCTCGTTTCGTTATCGGCGATTTTTTTCACGATCTATCCGATCATCGACGTACCAAGTCCGCTGATTTTCGGCGCCAAAGTAGCGGCAGTGACCGTGGCCGCCAATGCCATCGGCGTGGCGATTTACGTGATCGGTAACCGACGTCGCAACGCAGCCTCAGCAACTTGAATGCTATAAGCATTCAAGCCTAGGGCGCGCAATTCTCAGTCACCCAGCGCAAGTATTCCGGGAGGCCGTTCGAGATCGGAATGAAAATTATCTCAGGGGCTTCGTAGGGATGAAGCGAGCGCAACTTTTCCTGGAAGGCTGATTGTCGATCTTCGCTGAGCTTGAAAAACACGAGCGTCTCGTTTGCTGATTCGATTTTCTCCTTCCAGCGATAAATCGATTCGATGCCGGGCATTATGTTCGCGCAGGCGGCGTATTTTTCGGTGACAACCTGATTCGAAATTTGGCGCGCAGTTTCGCGATCCGGAAACGTGCTTAGCGCAAGGATAATCTTGTCCGACATCAGGCAGGAACGAGAGCTTCAAACCGCCTGGCCGGCTCGGCCCGGCAAATCCAACCGCCGCCCATCACGGCGTCGCCATCGTAAATCACTGCGGCCTGGCCGGGCGTGACCGCGCGCTGCGGTTCGTGCAAACGAATTCGGGCGCGATTATTTTCCAGCGGCGTTACGGTTGCCGCGGTTCCCGGATGGCTGTAGCGAATCTTTACCGCGAGATCCGCATCTTCGTTCGGCAAGTCGCGCGCGATCCAGTTTGTGCGATCGATCTCGAATTCGTCACAAACCAGATCTTCTGCATCGCCAATGATGACCCGATTCGTCTCGGCGTCGAGGTCCACGACGTATCGTGGACGGGCCGAACCGCCAGGAAGTCCTTTGCGCTGACCAATTGTGAACAGTTCGATGCCATCGTGTTCAGCGACAAAATTTCCATCGACATCGTAAATCTCACCGCGATGAAATTTCTTTTCGCCTAGATGCGAGCGCAAGAACGCCTTGTAATCGTTGCCTGGGACGAAACAAATTTCCTGGCTGTCCACCTTGTCGGCAACCTTCAGGCCTAACGAGTGCGCGATTTTTCGGATTTCAAGTTTCTCCATTGGTCCGAGCGGAGTCAGCGCACGTCGAAGCTGCGGCTGGCGCAGACTAAACAAGAAATACGATTGATCTTTGCGCGGGTCGAGGCCCTTGCGCAAGACCGCGCGGTCTTCATGATGTTCGATGATCGCGTAGTGTCCGGTGGCGATGTAATCGCAGCTCAGCGCTTCGGCTTTGCCCCACAGATTGCCGAACTTGAGTTTTTCGTTGCACATCACGCACGGATTCGGTGTGCGACCAGCCTGATATTCGCTTGTGAAATAGTCGATCACCGTACGCTCAAATAGGTCTGCTTCGTCCACCACGTAATGGGGAATGCCTAATGAATGGGCCACGGCGCGCGCGTCCGCGACCGCCTGCGGGCCGCAGCACTTGTCCTCCGCGCGCGAAATGCAATCCTGTGGCCAAACTTTCATCGTCACGCCAATAACGTCATAGCCTTGTTCTCGCAGCAAATAACCGGTGACGCTGGAGTCCACTCCACCGCTCATGCCAAGCAACACGCGTGATCTTTTTGCCTTCATGCCGAAGCACGAAACTAGCAGCTTCCCTTATAATTTCACGCGACGGCTCACGAATTTGCTTCCGCGCAAGGTGAATCGCCACGGATGATGAGCGGAGCGCGTGATTCCGATCCGCGCGTCCGCCACAACATCGACATCTTTATCGGTCGCTTCGGCGAAGCAATGGTGTGGATCAACGCACAGATCCATCTCGTGTTGCCGATTGGTGATGGCGAAGGCCTGCGTCAGTTTTCCTGGACCTGAGCAAAGTTGGTGTTCGCCATCAACACCTCGGCGCTTTTTCATCAACGCGATGCCGTGATTGGGCTGGATGGCCCGGATCAAGACAAAACCATCGGTCCCGCCTTTCACCAGCACATTCAACATCCAATGCGCGCCGTAACTGAAATAAATGTAGGCGGCGCCGGGTTTGTTTTGCTCGACGAACGCGCGAGCGGTGGGGCGTGAAAAAGTGTGGCACGCTTCGTCATTCTCCGCCAGATACGCCTCCGTCTCTACGATTTTTCCGGCGCAGCTTCCCCAAATCAGTTCGGTCCCGACGAGCCCCCGCGCGCAAACGATGGGGTTACGACGAAAGAAAGCTGTCCGAATAATCCGGCTTCTCACGGGGCTGAGGGCGAACTCAACGAGAGTTAGAAGCCCGTGGCGTTGAAATAAACCGGGATTTTCACGTTGCAGGCCACCGGTTTTCCGTCGCGAAACGCCGGAATGAATTTCGCCTTGCTCATGTCCTCGAAGGCTGTGTCGCCGAAACCGAGGAACGGCGGCTCCTCACTAAGGAGCGTGAGCTCCACCAGATCTCCCGCGGCGTTTACTTTTACCTGCAATTCCGCCGACCCGTCTACTTGGACTGGGGCGTCTCCACTGCTTGGATAACTGAAGCCATTGAACTTCGAGTCTGCTCCCCAAAACGGTTGCGGGCCAACGAAGTCGCTCTCCTTTTTCAGCTCGTCACGTTCTTGGTTCGAAAAGATTCGCAATCGAGGCTTGCCGTCGACTAGTCTGAACACGACCGCCCCGTAATAAATCGCGTCGACCGGCAAATGGTTGTAAACCGCGGGCACAAATTTCGGGTTTGCTGCCCGCGATAACCTCTTGAGCACTTCTTGCTCGAGCGGCTTTGAGTCCGGCGTTCCGCGATAGGTGGAAACCGAGATAACGGTCCCATCTCTCTTCACCGAGCAGGAAAACATGACTGCCGCGTCTTTTTGTCCTCTTCGGACGAGGTCGGCTGTATCGATGCGGTTAATTAAAGCTTCAGGCCCTGTGCCTAGCAAAATCGGCCGGTACATCGGCAACTTCGCGGTTTGCGACGACGGCACGTCGACCTGCGACCACACCGGATCGATAATCAAGACAACTGCTAGAATTGCGAGGACGCGCATGGGCAGATACGCAACCGAAACCCAGAAGATTTTCAACCGCAAATATGCGGTAAAGTTAGGCTGCTTCCGCTGAGGGCTCGCTGGCGCTTTTGTGGATCACCCCGTGGCGACGGAAGTAGTTAATCAACGCATCCCGGGTCAGAACTGAATGAAACGTGCAATTGGTCGCCGGCGCCTCGAGCAGCGCCCGCAATTTCATAAAGCGATGCCCGGCGCTGCGCGAGTCGAAGCTGTTAAAGGCGACGTAATAGCGTCTGTCGCGTTCGAGCGGACGCCCATCGTTCAGTCGCATCGAGCTGATTCGTCTTTCGGAACCCGTTCCCTCAGTTTGAATGTGGAAACCGAGCAAATTCCGCGGCTCGCGGCTGGCAAAAACCTCTTCCATCACCGCTCTGATCTCTTCCGGCGTCAGCGCGGCCGTGACCAGATAATTCTCAAACGGAATCAAGTCCCAGATATCTTTCACCGTTTTCGGACCGGCGACGAAATTGTTCCTCTCGTCAAAGACCCCGTGCATTGCGCCGTCCACCAACACATTGCGCTCTCGCAGTTCTTCCAGAATCGCGGCGCCGATCAATTCTTCGACTTGGCTGGGCTCGCCCGGCCGGCCTCGCGGATGCAGGGTGTCCGCCAGCATTCCGATCGGCTGTGCCAGAGCATTCGCGGATTCGGCCAGCGGGACTTTCGAGCGAGACAGAAGCGCCTGATCGAGCGGAATGCGGTTGTTCATCAGCTCACAACGCGCTTCGCGGCGCTGCAGTTTCTTCGAAGCGCGGTCGAATGCGAGATCGAGGCGGCCAATGTGAATTCCAAAGTGATCGGCCTGGGTGAGTAGCACACTGTTGGTCAGGCGACTCGCAATTGCTTGATGGGTGTGCCCGGCGATGAACGCGGCGACTTCAGGAAATTCCGAAGTCAGCGCAACGACGTTGTTGGCAAAATCATCGCCGCCGCTGCGCGGTTTAAGTCCCATGTGCCCGGCCAGCACGATGGCGTTTGCGCCTTCGTTCTCTGCGCTGGCGATCGCGCGGCGAACTGGTTCGACTGAATGCGCAAAATCGAAGCCGCGGATGAATTCGGGCCGAAACCAGAATGGCATTCCCGGCGTGGTCACTCCGACAATCGCAATCTTGATTCCATCGAATTCTTTCAGGATTAAGGGCCGAACTTTCGCGAACGGTTCCGCTCCGATTGTGCCGCTTGGTTTTCCTTCGATCGACATGTTGGCGGCCAGTGCGGGCATTTCGGACTTCGCGAGTGCATTGGCGAAGGTGTCCAGACCCCAATCGAATTCGTGATTGCCGATGATCCATGCGTCGTATTTCAGGTAATTGAAGAGATCAATCATGAGCGCGCCGTTGGTGCGCAGACTGACGTCGGTGCCTTGATAAACATCGCCGGCGTCAATCAGGATTGAATTCCGGTTCTGCCGGCGCCAACACCGGATTTGGGTCGCGCATCGGGCAAGACCGCCGAGATCTGCGTTTCCAGCGTAATCACTCGTCGGGAAGATGTGTCCGTGGAGATCGGTCGTGTGCAGAATCGAGATCCGAACCGTGTCACGGTCCGTGTCACCGGCTCCACGAATGATCTGCGGCGTGGTCCAAAACAAACCGGCGCGTCCGATGGTCTTGAGGAAAGCGCGCCGAGTGGGGAACTCACGCGTCATTCGTTAGCCCAAATGAACGTGCGCGACAATTCTATAAATGCGAAACTGAAGCATGATTGACGTTGAAGGCATCGACCACGTCGCGATGAGCGTACGCGATGTCGAGCGCTCGGCGCAGTGGTACATCGACGTCTTGGGTTTCAAACGTCTACACGAAGGAATGTGGGACGGCGTTCCGGTCTTCATCGGCAAAGGCACCACCGCTCTCGCGCTTTTTCCGGCTCGTGAGCGGTCGGGGTCATCCAGCCCGGCCGACATCCGGATGCTTCATCTCGCCATGCGTGCAAACCGCAAGAATTTTCTGGCTGCTCAGGAGGAATTAAAGCGCCGCGGAATCAAATTCGAA
>DASZJH010000060.1:0-12397 GCA_035948375.1 Chthoniobacterales bacterium | reverse complement strand
TTCCTGATCGGCATCTTTTACAATCAGTTCCTCCCCGGCGGCACCGGCGGCGATATTATTAAGAGCTATCTCCTGCTCAAGGAGACACCGGACCGCAAGGCCGGCGCGCTGCTCGCCGTGGTGTTCGATCGCCTGATTGGTTTGGTCGCGCTAGTCACAATCACCGTAGCGTTCATCGGTTTTCGTTATCATTGGATCACGCAAACGCCCGAAACGCGCCATTTGGTTTGGCTGCTCATTTTTCTGCTCGGTGTTTCTCTGGCGAGTCTGTTCGGCAGCTTCATCATCAGCGGCTTCAACTTATTTCATTTGTTGCCGAACAAATTTCCCGGCCGCGAAAAATTAATCGAGATCGCCGCCGCGTATCATCTTTACGCGCGTCATTGGATTGCGACATTCTTTGCCTTTCTCGCGTCCCTGGTCGCACACCTGGCGACGTTCGCCACGTTCCTATGCGTGGCCTACGCGTTTCATGCCGGTGTGAAGCTCGTCGATTTGTTCACCATTCTTCCGGTCGAGCGCACGATTACCGCGATTCCAATTAGTTTCGCTGGCGTCGGCCTGCGGGAACAGATTCTTCAAGTGATGCTAAACAATTTGTGCGGCGTCGAAGTCGCCGTCGCCAAGCTCATCGGAACGATGAGTTTCTTGGTGATGTTAGTCTCCTCCGCCCCCGGCGGCATCGTTTACTTCTTATATAGACCAAGCGGCGTCGCGAAGCGGGTGAAACTCCGCGAAATGGAACGCGAAGTCGCAACGGCCGAGCATGAAATCCCGGAGCCGCAATAGTCGCCGCCGCAAATCGGCATCGGCGGCACGAAAATCAGCGTACCCGTTCGTGAGCGCGACATTCGCGATGACTGTCGATGGAAAAATCACCACGCGCGATTTCACGCCGGTCGATTTTACTTCGCGCGAAGACAAACAATTTCTGTTTCAGCAACGCGCGCTAACTGATGCGGTAATCATCGGTCATACCACGCTCAAACGCGACAACGTCCGGCTTGGTATTTCGGAAGATCTACGGCAACAGCGAATCAAGCGCAGACAATCACCCGCGCCGTTGCGCGTCGTCGTTTCCAACGAAGGCAAAATCGACAGCCAGCTGAAGATTTTTCATTCGGGCACGTCGCCGGTCCTGATCTTTTCGACGAAAAGAATGCCACGCGAAGTGAGAGCAACGTTGCGCGAGCAAAAAGCCGTTTTGCATTTGAAAGACACCGCAACTGTCGATCTTCGCGAAATGCTGCGCATGCTGAAGCGTGATTACAAAGTTCGTCGCGTCGCTTTCGAAGGTGGGCCGACTCTTTTCCGCTCGATGCTTGAACGCGGATTGGTCGATGAATTAAATCTCACGATTGCGCCTTACTTGTTCGGCGGCGCCGGTGCTCCCACACTCACCGGGTTAAGCAAAGAATTTCTCCCGGCGAGCGTGCAATGCGTCATGAAAGCCATGCGCGTAGTTGGCGACGAATGTTTTCTGACTTACCGGATCAAGTCGCGCCGTTAGCGCGATTCGCTTTGCCGGCGCGCGGTCTTCGAACCAGCTCCCCGCCGCAGTTCGGGCAAATCGAATTCATCGACGTCGCGCAATCGCGGCAAAATGTGCATTCGTAAATGCAAATGTAGGCTTCACCTTCGTCCGGCAGAGTGCGGCTGCACTTCTCGCATTCTTTTTTCATTTCCAGCGCCATACTCCCTGTTCGAGTGTTATATCATACGGCGTCTGACAGCGAAACTTTCTGTCGGATGCGACCGCTGCTGGTAAAGTGACATCGTGAATTTGCGCGGCCTTTTTTGGTTCAGCGCAGTTTTTATTCTGCTGCGCATCTCAATTTTCGCACAAGCGTCGGTGGAAGGCCGAGTCGAACTACCGAAATCGCATTCGGCGCCCGTGATGGCAAAGCGCTACGAAATTGTCACTCAGGGCGGCGTTCTTTCGACCGAACCGCCCGTCGCGGTGGTTTATTTGGAAGGCTCTTTCTCAAAATCGACCTCCCTTCCGACAAGACAAATCGGTCAAAAAAATCTTGCCTTCGTTCCTTCATTGCTGCCGGTGCGCGTGGGCACGAAAATAGAATTTCCGAATTTCGACGATACTTATCACAGCATTTTTTCCTACTCGCCGGCCAAACGATTCGATCTCGGGCGGTATCGTCCGGAGGAGCGACCGATTCCCTCAGAGGTTTTTGACAAGCCGGGACTGGTCACGTTGCGCTGCGACATTCACGAGCACATGCGTGGACTCATCCTTGTCCTCGATACTCCGCACTTTGTCGTTTCCGATCCGCAAGGCCGATATCGGTTAAGTAGACTGCCGTCGGGCCGCTACGTCCTGAAAGCATGGATCGACAGTCGGACAACGCGGGAACACCCGGTGGAATTGAAAAACGGTCAAACGGTGCACGTTGATTTTCCATGAGCGCGAAGAGCGGCCCAAACAAGAATCCGATCGCTGCCTTCCGAACGAAACTTTCCGGGGCGATGATGCTCGTGGTCGCCGCGATAACTGCTTTCGGACTTTACCTCGCCCAACGCAATGTGACGCGTAATGCCGAACGCGCATTGAGGCAAAATTTTCAAACGGAGCTCTCCGCTCTGGATAAACTTCTGGAGCTGCGCCAGGCCGCGGTCACAGAACGTTGTCGAGCGCTGGCGGCCAATCCGCGGATCCACGCCGCGTTGGAAGATAACGCTCTCGACCTGTTGTACCCGAGCGCAAAAGACGAATTGCGCGATCTGATGGAGAATAAGGAACCGTCTGCCGATCAGGTCGAAAGCACCCTGCACGCAAAATTCTATCGTTTTCTCAACAACCACGGGGCGGTCTTGCCGCCGCCGAATCCGCGAGATGTCGGACCGCTGCAGGCGAAAGCGGAAGAGCAGCTGCCATTAAAAAAATTGCCGGAGAAGCAGCAGATTGGATACGTCGCAAGTTCCGATTCCTCCGATGAAACGATTGACGAAGTTACTGCAGTCCCAATTTTCTCCACCGAAAACGGTGAGATAATCTCGGCGCTGGTGCTTGGATTTAAGCCGCTAGAGATCGTTCCGCAGGTCGGCGGGACTGGAATGAAGAGCGGTGTCTGGACAAATGGGCGGCTCCATTTGTCGTCACTCGAAAAGTCCGACGAAGATTCTCTCGCGCGCGAGATAACGAACGCGCTCGCCAAGTTCAAGCGAAGGGAAAACAACTTCAGGGTCACCGTCAATGGTGTGCCGCATTTGCTCTTTTACAAACGGTTGAATCCGGACTCGCTGTTTCCGCCGGCTTACGAGATTTGCATTTATCCCCTAGCGAACTGGATGGCCCAACTCCACCGGTTGCGCTGGCAAGTTGTCGGCGCCGGCGGGTTGCTTTTGTTAGGCGGTTTTGTGGCCAGTCATTTGGTGGCGATTCGTTTCGCAAAGCCGGTTGAAGAACTGGCACTGGATTCAGAGGAGAATCGCCAACAGCGAAGACTCGCTGAAGCCGCGCTCATCTCCACCAGCGAAAAATTGAAAAGATCGACAAGGTACTCGGCTGACGCATCCCATCAGTTGAAGAGCCCGCTCACGGTCTTGCGGGCCGGCTTGGAGGCGCTCCTGGCACGGGAAGACTTCAATCGGGAAACCTACGAGGAGCTCGCAACCCTTCTTCATCACACCCATCGGTTGAGCGGCGTGATTGAGGATTTGCTGCTCTTGTCCCGCATGGACGCTGGTCATCTGCAAATCAATGCCGAGCCCGTGAATCTAAGCCAGCTAGTGGAGGAATGGCTCGACGATCTGAGCGCACTGCCTGATTCGCCGGACGTCAAAATCGAAAAACACATTCCGCCGGATTTGCATGTGGCGGGAGAGAGACGCTACACATCGCTAATTGTTCAGAATTTGCTGGAGAACGCCCGCAAGTACAATCGAAGAGAAGGCTCTATTCGAGTTAGCGCGACGTCGCACGATGGAGAAGTCCGCTTGATCGTTGGCAATACCGGACGGCCGATTGCGTCGGATGCCCAAACGCACATTTTCGAGCGATTTCGTCGCGGTTCGGTTGGCGGAAGCGTTGCCGGGCACGGACTTGGGTTAAACCTGGCGCGCGAGCTCGCTCGTTTACACGGCGGCGACTTGAAGTTGGTGCGTTCGGAAAATGATTGGACAGAGTTCGAGCTGCGCTTGCGTGCAGTGCAACCAATCCGCTCGACTGAAATGCCATGAAGGCGCTGTCCGCGCTCGTTCTCTTGTTGTGGATCTCCAGCGCGAGCGCATTTGAAATCGACGATTTCTTCGACCGGCTCGACAACGCACTCACGGTTACTGCCTTGCGCGATAGCCTTCGCGCCCGGGTGAGCGGCACAATTGATTTAGAAGCTTACAATTTTGAGCAACGCGCGCCCGCACTTATCGACAGCAAGAGCGACGATCTCTTCAATCCGCGGCTAACGCTTTTTCTCGACGTACAGTATGGATCGCAGATTTATTTTTTCGCACAGTCTCGTCTCGATCGCGGATTTGATCCGAGTAATCACGGCGCGCAGGTGCGGCTCGATGAATGC
This sequence comes from Chthoniobacterales bacterium, assembly GCA_035948375.1. Lineage (GTDB taxonomy): Bacteria > Verrucomicrobiota > Verrucomicrobiia > Chthoniobacterales > UBA10450 > AV40. The sequence continues at coordinate 7,862 of DASZJH010000060.1, read as the reverse complement.
GCGTTTCGAATCACGCCCTGGGACGATGGACGTTTCACTTTGCAAATCGGAAAGTTTGCTACTGTTGTCGGCAATTGGGTGCAACGGCATTTGTCATGGGAAAATCCGTTCGTCGACGCGCCGCTGGTTTATGAGAACGTGACTGCCGTCAGTGATAAATCGGCGCCGGCTTCACGTTTGAATTTCCTGCAAAGATTCGACAATGCGAAATACGCCTTCAATCCGGTCATTTGGGGACCGAACTATGCAAGCGGCGCCTCCGTTTCGGGTCGTATCGGCTGGTTTGATTACGCTGCAGAAATAAAAAGCGCATCGCTCTCTTCGCGCCCCGAATCGTGGAACGTTACCGAAAACGGTTTCAATGATCCCTCATTTAACGCGCGCGTTGGCTTTCGCCCCAATGAGGCGTGGAACTTCGGGGTATCGGCCGGCGAGGGCGCGTATTTTCGCCCAGAAGCGGAAGCAACGCTGCCATCCGGACACGATATCGATGATTACCGCGAGTTCGTAATTGGACAGGACGTCAGCTTTGCCCTGCATCATCTTCAGCTCTGGGCAGAATTTTACGAGGCGCGTTTTGAAGTCCCGCGGGTGGGCGATGCCGACACGTTCGCGTATTATTTGGAGGCGAAATACAAATTCACGCCGCACTTATTCGGTGCGCTTCGTTGGAACCAGCAAATCTTCAACAAGATCGACAACGGAAAAGGCGGCAGCATCCGGTGGAACCAAAATCTGACCAAGATCGACCTCGCCGCAGGTTACCGTTTCACGTCACACATGCAGTTGAAGATGCAGTATAGCTTTCAACAGGAAACTACCGGCGGCGAAGACGATAATCACATCGTCGCCGCGCAATTCACCATTCGTTTCTAGACACCATGCACATTTTAGTCGTCGAAGACGATGTTGCCTTAACGCGGCAAATCAACGCCGCGCTGCTGCCGGCTGGACACGATCCGGTTGTGATCCACGACGGTGAAGCGGCTTTGCACGCCGCCGCTGAAACTCCATTCGATTTGGTTGTGATCGACATCGGCTTGCCACGAATGGATGGATTCGAGTTGTTACGCCGTCTGCGCTCGCTTCATGTCAAGAGTCGGGTCTTAATGCTAACTGCGCGCGGCGAAATCAAAGATCGCGTGACGGGATTGCAACTCGGAGCAGACGATTACCTGGCCAAGCCCTTTTCGATGCCGGAATTAGTCGCTCGGATCAACGCGCTGGGACGTCGTTATCCCGACGAGCCCGCCGTAACTTTGCGCGTGGGGAATCTGTCTCTTGACCTGGTAGAGCACAAAGTTCACCGCGACACGCGGCAGATCGAATTATCGGCGCGCGAGTTGATGCTGCTAAAGGTACTCATGCGTGAACCTGGTCGCGCATTCACTCGCACGGAATTGTGTCAGCGCGTGTGGGAACACCAACATGAATACGACACCAAGCTTGTGGAAGTATTCATTGGGCGCTTGCGCAAAAAAATCGGCGACCCGCAGTTGATTCACACCGTGCGCCACGTCGGCTACACCATTCGCGAGCCGATCGTGTCCTGACAGGAGACGATCAGGTAACAAACGCGTTACCTTTCGGAGCTAGCGCACGGCGAACTGGCCGCGATTCTGCGGGATGAAAACGATTACCAGACCAACGAAAGCAAAAGTCAGTGGCTCAAATTCAAATGGCCATCAACCTTCAGTCTCCAGCGAACTTCCCGCCAAGCGCGTGTTGGCGCCGAGCGCTCTTCCCCGCCGTTCTTTTCTACGACGACTAGGACTCGGCGCGATGTTGTTGGCACCGGGCGCGGCGATGATCGGCGCGGCTGGAAAAGCATCCGCCAAAAGCAGCGACGGACGCCTCACTCGCGGCGACGCAGCCATTCTGCGGTTTCTCGCCGCTGCCGAGATTCTGGAGAGCGATCTGTGGGAACAATATTGGGAACTCGGAGGCGTACCCTTTGGGGAAAACGTTGACGCCCCTCGCGGAGAATCCGCGCCCGTCTTCAACGGGGGCAACGCAGCCTACATCGCCGCGCTCGAAGTTCTCGACGGTGATATGCCTCAATACATCGCTGACAACACCGACGACGAGTTCAGCCACCAGGCCTTTATCAGATCTTACTTAGTCTCTAGAGGCGCCTCGACGGCAGATATTGATTTACTTGCAGGGACAACGTTCCGAACGCTTCCTGGCAGCTCGGCGACCGGTTCATCCGGCAAGAAACGGCTCACAAACCTCACCCAACTCACGATCGATACCAGTTACTGGGGCAAGTACCGCAGCGACAGCAAGAATCCGGATCTCGATTTCGCCGCAAAATTTGCCGAAGCCGTCCCGAGTTTGAACAACGGAAAGCATACCGCAATTCCGAGAACTGATGCCGACGCTAGCAACGGCGACCTTATCCAGGCGATTGCTTACACGGCTGGGTTCCACTTTGCCTTTATCGAGCAAGGCGGCACCAGCCTTTATCCTTCGTTAGCTCAGAGGGTGAACGATCCAGAGGTTCTGCGAATCCTGCTCAGCATTGGCCCAACGGAGACAATGCATTTCCAGACCTGGCAGGATAAAGCCGGCAACGCGAACACGAATCCGAACGGTCCTCCAGGCAATCCGCCGTTTACGGTGTTCGATCCGGTAAACAACTCGACGGTCACCTTTTTCGACCTCCATTTCGGTCAACCGGAGACGTTGCAGGCAAACTTGATCATGCCTGAGCCGTGCCCATTCCTCAGCAGAACGTTCCCGAACTGCTCAATTATTCGCCCAACCGCAACCAGAGGTGCGGCGATGGGGGCGGTTAAAGGTTTGAAGGACGACGGACTCTTCATCGGCCAGTCGCCAGCATTCTTTAACCTGCTAAACCGTTTGGCAGAAGAAGCGGACGAGGCAGAGCGCGAGGATTAATCGCTCAACTGAATAGCCCGAGCTCATAGCACACAGAAATCCGCAGGGTCCAACACCCTGCGGATTTGTTTTACACAACACGCGACATCGACGATTGATCCGGGTTAAATTTGTCCCGGCATTCATTTTAGATGCACAAAACAAATTCAATCATTATGCGTGCGCCGAAGATGTCGATCTTCGAAACAGCGGCGAATTTGGAACTGTGGCCGAAAATTCTGCCGCATTATCGCTACATCCATTATCTTGAGCGTGGGCCGAATAGAAACATCGTGGTGATGGCGGCGCGGCGTTCGGGGATACCGATCAAATGGACTTCGGAAGAAATCATTGACCGCGAGCGCGTCGAAATTCGTTTCAATCATCTGAAAGCGTTCACCAAAGGCATGCACGTCGTGTGGACATTCGACGAAAGGCCCGATGGCGTGCGCGTGGAGATTTCACACGAACTTAATTTTCGCATTCCCGCAGTCGCGCCAATTATGAACCCGATTATCGGTGACTTTTTTATCGGCAACGTTGCCAATAAAACGTTGCGTTGTATGAAAGCATACGTAGAAGCTCGGGCTAACAAGGTAACTGCATGAGTCGCCGTCGCGTTGTCATCACCGGTCTCGGTCCGATTACTTGCATCGGCAAAGGCGTCGAAGATTTTTGGAAAGGAATTCTGACCGAGAAAACCGGCATCAGTCCAATTTCCGGTTTCGACGTCAGCGGATTCGGTGTTCGCGTCGCAGGACAAATCAATGACTGGAACCCGGAAGAATTCTTTCCGCCGCACCGACTGAAGCGGCTCGATCGTTACGCTCAATTTTCGGTCGCGTCGGCAAAGCTGGCGCTCGATGATGCCGGTCTCGAATATTCGCACGATAAGCCACAGGACCGGATCGGCGTTAGCTTCGGAACTGCGCTCGGCGGCGTTTGCAAAGCGGAAGAGCAATACATTCGGTTTTTGAAAAAGGGCGCGCGCGGCGTCCAACCGACTCTTGCCGTGCAGGTATTCGGCGGGTCCGCGCATTCAAACATCGCGATCGATTTCGGTTTACGTGGAGTTGGCACGACAAATTCGAACAGTTGCGCCAGCGGGACGGTTTCGGTCGGCGAAGGTCTGCGTTATATCCGGGACGATTTCGCCGACGTTGTTGTTGCCGGCGGCGCCGAAGCGCCGTTGACCACAATCACCATCGGCGCATTCGACATCATTAAAACGATGAGTCGCAATGCAGATCCGCAAACTGCGTCGCGACCATTCGACAAGTTGCGCGACGGGTTTGTCATGGGTGAAGGCGCGGCGTCGCTGATTCTGGAAGAACTCGAGCACGCGCGGGCCCGCGGCGCGAAAATTTATGCCGAAGTCCTTGGGTACAGTTTAAATAACGACGCGTTTCACATGACAACACCTCTGCCAACCGGCGCTTCGTGCATTCGCGCGATGCGCGACGCACTCGCAGATGCGCGCGTTCAGCCGGAGCAGATCGATTACGTCAACGCACACGCCAGCTCGACTCAGTTGAACGACAGCGCCGAGACGATGTCGATCAAAGAAGTCTTGGGCGAACGCGCCAAGCAAATTCCCGTGAGCGGAACGAAGGGTTATCACGCGCACCCGCTCGGCGCGACCGGCGCGTTCGAAGCCGCCGTCTGCGCGCTGGCGTTAGATCGGCAATGGGTGCCGCCGACGATCAATTATCAAAATCCTGATCCCGCGTGCGACCTCGACGTCGTGCCCAATCGCGGCCGCGAGGCGAAGCTCAATTATGTTATGAGCAACTCCTTCGGTTTCGGCGGGATTAACGCGTCGATCGTGCTCGGTCGCGTTCGCGACTAATCGAGCAGATCAGGCCGATTCTGTTCGGTCCGTCTCTTCGCTTGTTCTTTTCGCCATTTGGCGATGTCGGCGTGATTTCCGGAAAGCAGAATGTCCGGAATTTTCCACCCGCGAAACTCAGCGGGCCGCGTGTACTGCGGCGCTTCTAGTGAGCCGACACTGAATGAATCATCGGCCGCGGATTGTTCGTGGCCGAGCACACCTGGCAGCAATCGAACAACGGCGTCGACCAGAACGACGGCGGCAATCGCGCCGTTCGTCAAAACGTAATCGCCGATTGAAATCTCAAGATCGACAAGGTGCTCGATCACGCGGTGATCAACGCCTTCGTAATGTCCGCAGACGATGATGAGGTGCGATTCTTTCGAAAGATCGTTCGCCAGTTTTTGATCAAGTCGCCGACCTGCTGGCGACATCAGAATGATCTTGGGATTTAGGGCTTGGGATTTGGGATTTGTTTTCAAGGCTTCTACTGCCTTGAAAATTGGTTCTGGCTTCATCACCATCCCCTGCCCTCCTCCGAACGGCGCGTCGTCGACGATGTGATGTTTGTCGGTCGTCCAATCACGAAGGTTATGAGCGCGAAGATCAACAATCTTATTCTCCTGCGCCCGCTTCATCATGCTCTCGCTCAGCGGCGCGCGACAGATTTCCGGAAACAACGTCAGGATGTCGATCTTCATCAGAACAAAGCGAAGCGATGCTTGCGATGTTTGTAAGTCACGCGCCCGGTGCCTTCTTCGATCATTACGAACCGGTTCTTTGTCATCTTCACGATCTGGTCTGAATAAGCGGCGCCCGGCGGGAGAGCTGGATCGCTACTGGTAAGAATCTGGCCAGTGAAACGACCATTGTTGATTTGCCAACGGCTGGTGAACTCCATCCGCTTGCCAGTTTGACGATTCAAAAGAAAGCCCGTCGAGGTGCCATCCGGTGCGTAGGTTTTTTCCATGTAGTAAAGAGACAGCGGGCCATCATCCAAAACCCACGTGCCAACGATGAGCGTGTTCATTTCCATATCCGTCCGGGCGGCAGTTTCCTCTCGGCAACCAACAAGGGCCAAGCAAAACACGATAGCCGATGCTGTCATCAACCTGCCAATGCCGATCTTCATTGAGATTTACGACGTGCTCGCCGACTCAATCCGCGGGAACAATGGAACCGGTTTGCCGACGACATGTCCATCCGGCAACCCGCCCCACTCTGCGTCCTTGAGCGAAAAGCGTTCTTCCTTCCCGCTCAACTCCATCTTCCAATTCAGTTGATCGAATATCCCGTGCGCCGCTTTCGGCAACACCGGCGAAATCAAAATCGCTTTTGATCGAAGCGATTCGACAAGACCATAATGAACGTAATCTAGTAACGCCTGATCTTCTTCAGTCTGTGACTTAGCCAACTTCCAAGGTGCATAGTCGTCGAGGATCGCATTACTGAATCTCGTCAGACGCATCACCGTTTCGATGACATCATCGATTCTAAATGATTCAAAAGAGGCCCGACATTGCTTAAAAGTACTGTCGACTGCTTCGGATGTCCGTTTCGTCCATTGCGCAAACTTGTCCTTATTCTTGAACGCTTCGATAACTGCTGGCACGCGGCCGGCGCGATACCTGTGCAACATAGTAAGAGTTCGATTGAGCAGATTCCCTAATGTGTTAGCCAGATCGGTATTGTAGCGCTCGATCAAACGCTCTTCAGAGAAGTCGGCGTCTTTACCGGTGGCGATGTCGCTCATCAAATAATAACGGACAGCTTCGGCACTGTATTTATCGGCCAGCGGGTTTGGATCGACAATGTTGCCGAGCGATTTGCTCATCTTCGCTCCGGACATGTTCCACCAACCGTGGACCAGCAGTTGCGGCATTGCTTGGTCCGGAAAGCCGAGCGCGTGGAGCATGATCAGCCAATAGATTCCGTGGGCCGGCACCAGAATATCTTTGCCGATGATCTGAAGCGCCGGCCATTTTTCCAAAAATTCTTTCGGCTGCGATTCGTACTTCGTGATCTTTGGATCGTAACCGGCGAAGCTGATGTAATTGCTGAGCGCGTCGAACCAGACGTAGTTAACAAAATCTTTGTCGAAGGGCAGCTCGATTCCCCAATCCAGCCGCGATTTCGGACGCGAGATGCAGAGATCGCCGGAAATCTTTTCGACTGCGTTGCGCAATTCGGTCTGGCGAAAATCAGGAATGACCGCGTCCTTGCGACCGTCGATGTAACGAAGCAGCCATTCTTTGTAACGGCTCAGCTTGTAGTAATAATTCTCTTCCTCGCGAAACTCGACCTGCCCCCATTCCGGTCCAAACTCGCCATCCGGCCCACGCTCTTTGTCGGTCAGAAATTGTTCCTGACGAATCGAGTAGTAACCGGATTGTTTGTCCTTATAGATCTCGCCTTCGTCGAAAAGGCGCTGCAGGATTCCCTGGACGACTTTCTTGTGAATCGGCGCTGTCGTTTCCGCGTAGCCGTCGTACTTGACGTCGAGCTTCTTCCAAAGATCGACATATTGTTGAGTGATGCCCTTAACAAATTCGGCCGGCGGGACGCCGGCTTTAGCCGCCGATTGCTGTACTTTCTGGCCATGTTGATCGGCACCGGTCAGGAAAAAAACTTTCTCACCTTTCAGCCGATGATACCGCGCGATGACGTCGGCGAGCACTTTTTCGTAAGTGTGGCCGATGTGCGGCGGCGAGTTCGTGTAATCGATCGCCGTGGTGATGTAGAAAGTCTTCGGCACGCGTGGAAACTGACGGACGCGCGATCACTTCGCAACCGCGATTCTGACGGCGTCCACGCGTCGCGCCGGCGATTACTCCGGCGATTTGCCGTTTACCTTGGCGACCGAAGCCCCAGAAACCTGCCCGCCGGTTGTGACGAAATCGATTTCGTAGATTTTTCCGTCAGCGCCTTTCATGTCCACCGCAGTGGATCCTTTTCCGCCGCTGAGCTTCTTCTCGTCGTGAAACTTCACCGGTGTCAGCGCGACATCTTTGCCGTTTAATGAAACGTGAAACTTCTTGTCTTTCGACATCGTCAGCTGTTGGTCGAGATAACCTTTCACGCCTTGCGGATAAGTGGTCTTGGTCGTCGTCGTGCTAGTTTTCTGCTGACCACCGCTTGAAGACTGCTG
>DASZJH010000059.1:0-6262 GCA_035948375.1 Chthoniobacterales bacterium | reverse complement strand
GAACGCGGATCCGCCTCCACGGATTCCGGCGCGATGAGTCAGTGACATGTGACGAGCACGTGCTGCGCGCGTTATTTGTTATCAGTTAATCGAAAAGAAGCGCTGACAGCTGAAAATCTGAAATAAGCAGCGCGCAGATGTCGATTCGGGTCGAGCAATGCGATAGGGTGCCGGATGCCTCGGATTGTTTCATTATTGCCGGCGGCGACGGAAATAGCGGATGCACTGGGTTTGATGGAGCAGGTAGTCGGCGTCTCGCATGAATGCGATTTTCCGGCGGAAGCAAACAAGCGACCGCGGGTCACGCATTGTCCGGTCCACGGCCGTGGCCTAACGAGCGCGGAGATTGATCAATGGGTGAAGCGCTCACTGCGCGAGAACGGCACGATTTACACGATCGACGAACCGCTGATGCGCAAGTTGCGACCGGACATCGTTCTCACCCAGAAACTTTGCGACGTCTGCGCGGTGGGATATGGGACGGTGGCGCGATTAGCCGGGACGTTGCCGGGTCCGCCCGCAGTTGTAAATCTGGAGCCGACGAGTCTGGCCGATATCTTCGACGATATTCGCCACGTTGCCGATGCCTGTGGGGTCAAGGACCGCGCAGAAAAATTGATCGGGCAATTGTCGCGGCGGGTTGAAAATGTCCGTCAACGCGCGGCGCAGATCTCGCATCGGCCGAGATGCTTTCTCATGGAATGGATCGATCCGCCGTTTTGTTCGGGTCATTGGGGACCGGAGTTGGTTGAGATTGCGGGCGGTTTCGATTCGTTGGGCCGCAAGCATCAGCCGTCGGTGCAGATCGAATGGCAACAGGTCCTCGAGGCACGGCCGGAGGTGATTGTGCTTGCCCTTTGCGGGTACGATATCGCTCGTGCCGAACGCGACTATGAGTTACTCAGAAGGCTTCCGGGATTCGATTCGCTGCCGGCTGCGCAGAACGGCCGCATCCACTTGGTTAACGCGAGCGCTTATTTCGCGCGCCCTGGTCCGCGAATTGTCGATAGCGTGGAAGTTCTCGCAGGGATCCTGCATCCCGACGAATTTCCGGAGTTCGGTAACATCAAGAATGGGGCCGTATCACTACGGAAAGTAAGAAGGAAAAATTAAGAAGGCCGCCGCTCTGCGGCAATCTAGAAAATGTGGGAACATTTCCGCCGAACTAGCGGGAGCGTAATTAAAAAGTTCTGACGAAACTAAGCTCAAGTTTTATGCGCGATCGAAGATAAGGACATTTGGCACGCGTTGATCCACGAGGTGCCGTGTCATGGTCAGGGTCTTGAGGTCGGGCGAGATGGTTATCTCGCGAGTTTCCACAATCTTCCCCTTGAGTTTTTTGGTTAATTCGATGGAGTGATCGCCAAGGCGGCGCGCGGATGTGGTGACGCTGCCTGCAGCGGGACTGCCGCCGGCCGCCGAATATTCTTTTCCATCGAACTTCACGTTGCTCGGCGGCACGCCGCCGGAAACTTGAAAGGTAAGGCCGTCGTTCTCGTAAGGACGGATTTCAATCTCATACGCTGTATCCATCTTTTCTTCCGTGGTTTCCCAAGTGCCCGGGATGCCGGAGTTGCTCGCGCTGCCTTCCGCGCGTTTGTAAACCAGGTCGACGCGCGACGTCGAGCCATCCGGCTGATTACCAAGGAAGGTGTCGGTCAGCGTTTTGCCGTCGTCGGAAAGTTTCCAATTCGCGTCGACCACGGTGCGGTCGCCTTGTTTGCGCACGATTTTCCAGTTGTTAGGCGCCTCAATCGTGATGGAAATGGTGGTACCCGACACTCCGGGCTGATCGGTCCCATCGGCCACCAGGCTCTCGGTGTCGCCGATACCGGCAAAGGTGAGGGTGTAGCGGTTTGCGCCTGCGGGCGCGATCGTCATTTGGTCGGCGAGTTTGCTCTTGGCGAGGTTGAGCTTCCATTTGCCGATGAAAGGTTGATCGGCGGCGCGGGATAGCGGTGCAACGCCGACGCACAGGACGGCGATGATTGCGAGTGAGATCGTGGTTGATTTCATAGATTCGGAGAGTTGATGGTTGATAGTTGAGAGTTGACAGAAACAGCGGTCAGGCGAGCTCTATCGGCACCGGAACGTATCGCGAATCGCGTCCAGTTGCTTCCAAATATCTCCATCGCCCGGCTCTGGAGACATACCGAAGAAGAAGACTGTGTTGTTTGACGCTCCGCAACCCGAGATCATGCGAACCTCGGAGTTCAACGTGATCAGCTTGCCGTGGGTATCGTAGATGGTTTCGGTTCCGCGGAACGCCCGAGTTGCCGCGCCTCCAGGCTTCGGCGAGGACGCTGAGTCTTCCTTATAGGTTACCGATACTTTGGAAAGGTCGGGCGTGAATTTATTGGCTCCGCCCCGCTCTACGGCCAACCCGCGAAACCACGTTAACATGTCGGTCTGCAACTGTTCCGCGCTCAGCTCGTGTTTACCTTCTAGCGACATAAAGATCACATAAGAGTGATATTCGGGAGAATCGGTCTGGTCGAAGTTTGGTGAGAAGAAAAGGTCCACGAACCCGTGATAGGGGAGTGTCGACGCCCAAGGCAGGGGAAACGAAGTACGCGGATCGGCACTCCAAGTTCCGGGAACGACGTACCCGAATGGATCGGACGCGGGGTTCACATGCGCCGGGAACGGCGTTCGGACCAGAGCGATCTCCGATGTACTGCCGTCGAACCTTGCAATGGTCAGACGGATCGTGCCGTCAACAGGTCCTTTGAAGTCCTTGTTCAGGATGTCGGAGAATTCGCGTCCCGGCACGGGCACTCCGTTGATTGCGGTGATGAAGTCACTGCAATGGATGCCGGCTTTGGCGGCGGGCGAATCTTCAACTACATGCATGACCGCCAGAACGCCACGGTGGTTTGGTTCCTTCTCGGAGAAGAGCTGGCGAACTACCAGTCCGACGGTGCCGCGGTCGTCCGGTGAAGCATGCAACGGGGCCGAAGAAGCGAGAAGAGTGAGGAAGAGGGCTAGCGAAGCAAATTTCGGTTGGATTCTTGTCATAAAATACGTTCGCACGGTGATCAGATTCAAAAATCGTCTTTGCGGTTGCGAGCACCTATTGCAATACGCGTGCCGCTTCTCTGATCGCAGTCGTAACATGTTGTCCATGAGCGGCTCTCGATTGGCGGTCTCAACAATGCTACACATAAATCGCTTCATTTGTGGGATGAGATCGTCCCGATCGTGGGACGAAATCGGGGTCGTATCCAAAGATTTACGCTCCCGCTAGTTCATCCATTTTGTTCCCTTGATCTGGATTGCCGCATCGCGGCGTAATTGAGACGTTGAGGAGTTGAGGCCAACTCCTCGATTGCCAGCGTCGGTCGCAATCGACAAGATCGACATCGCAATGAAAGAATTTGAAGGAAAAGTAGCGCTGGTAACGGGTGGAGGTTCGGGAATTGGTCGCGCCACGGCGCTCGCATTTGCTCGCGAAGGCGCGCAGGTCGTGATCGGCAATCGCAATGTTCAGCGCGGCGAAGAAACGGTCGCGATGATTCAAAAGGCCGGCGGAACAGCGAGTTTCAAACGGACCGATGTGTTGGTCACAAAAGATATTGAAGCGCTGGTGAATCACGCCGTCAGCGAATACGGCGGACTCGATCTGGCTTTCAATAACGCCGGCGTTGAGGGCGCGGTCGCGCCGCTCACTGAACAAACCGAAGCTGATTATGACGCCGTGATGGACGTGAACGTTAAAGGCGTGTGGCTTTCGATGAAGTATGAAATTCCGCGCATACTGGAGCGCGGCGGCGGCGCGATTGTGAACTGCTCGTCGGTCGCGGGATTGATCGGATTTCCGAACATGGCGATCTACATGGCGTCAAAACATGCGGTGATCGGACTGACAAAAGTCGCGGCCTTGGAATTTTCCGCGCAGGGCATCCGCGTCAACGCAGTTAACCCCGCCGTAATCGACACGGAGATGGTCGATCGGCTGGCGAAAGGTTTGAGTTTGAAAAAAGAGGACGACCTAGTCCCGTTGCATCCGATCGGGCGACTCGGGCGGGTAGAAGAAATTGCCGAGGCTGTGTTGTGGTTGTGCTCCAAGAAATCTTCGTTCGTCACCGGACACAGTCTGATCGTTGACGGCGGATTTACTGCGCGCTGAAGAAGGGACCAGTGACGGGTGACGAGACGAAAAGCGAAAACCGTTCCCGTCGTAAAGTTGTATCTCGGTCGCTGCCCGCGACACTCGACCGTTACCTCACGGCTCAGCCGGCCATGTCGCGATTCCCAATCGCTCCATTCGCACCTGCGAACCGTAAGTGTATTATTAAGAATGTCAGACCCCCGAAACGTTGCTCACAAGAAGAAGGTTAGTCAGGAAAAACATCATCACGAAGCGAAGGCTGATTCGCAGGCCGCGCGGAAATCCCGGAAAGCAACAAAGTCACGGGAGGGCGGCGCGAATCGGACGGCTGCAACCACTTCCACGCCATCAGCTCCAGCCGATACGAAAGAAAAATCGCAGCCTGGCGAATTGGAAAAGTGTCTCGCCGTTCTAGCTAAACTAAAGGATCTCGAATTTCATTCCCGAGCGAATATCGAGGCACTCGCCCAATTAAGTTTAACGATCGAAGAAGAACTCAAACAACGGGAGTTTGCCGAGCCGATCGGCGCCATCTATTCAGCGCAGGAGGCTTTTCATTCGAAGATCGCGGCTTTCATCGAAACCTACCAGACAAAGTGCGAAGGTTTGCAGAAGCCGCCGGTGTAGATCAGAAACGGGTAAACGGGGTCCTATCTAGACATTCAAGATCCGAAGCCGTTGAGGCGCTGAGCAGTTGAGAGTTGAGAGCGGAAAGCGGCGTGATTACGCTCCCGCTAGTTCATCCAGAATGTCCCCTGAATATGAACTGCCGCACCGCGGCGTGATTGAGTCGTTGAGTCCGTTTTGCTAGCAACTCCGTATGAACTTACAGACTTGGGTTTCCCTAGCAGAGATCATCAGCGCGTTTGCGGTTACCTTGACGCTGATTGCTGTGATCGTATCGGTCCGGCAGAACACGCGATCGCAAAAAGCTCTCGCGGTTGAATCGCTCGCGGCCGCCATTACCGCAATCAACCTTCCCGGAATGGAGTCGCCCGCTCTTGGAGCTGCGCTCGCCAAAGTGATGGCCGATTGGAAGTCGGCCAGTCGCGAGGAGCGGATGATCGCGCACTTCTTTTTGTTCTGTTTTTTCAAACTATTGGAGAACGCGTGGTATCAAAAGAACGCGGGCATTCTTGATCAGGCCCAATGGGTTGGTTGGGAAACGATGCTGCGAAAATATTATCACTCCGATGGAGTGCAGCAGTCATGGTGGCCGGCGCGCAAGAATGGTTATTCGCCGGAATTTCAAAAATTCCTCTCCGAAACAAAACCGCCACCAGAAATGAGCAGCCTGGCCGAATTGTTCGACTAAAAGACACTGAGCGCTACGTCGATCCGTCAGTTCAGATTTGCTAAATTGCAGGCTGAGCTATTTGCTGCCTCTCCATGTTACCGAAAACGAAGTACGCGCGCAGTGGCGAGGTGCGGATCGCTTATCAGATAACGGGCGAGGGTCCGTTCGATGTGGTCTGGGCGCCGGGCACGATGTCGCATCTCGATCTGGATTGGGAATTGCCGCAGCGCGCGCTTTTCTTCGAACGCTTCAGCAAGTTCTGCCGGCTCATCCGGTTCGATAAACGCGGCACCGGTCTTTCCGATCGCCCGGTGCACATGGCGACCCTCGAGGAGCGCACCGATGATATTCGCGCGGTGATGGACGATGTCGGAATCAAAAGCGCGAATGTTTTTGGCGTCTCCGAGGGCGGCTCGATGGCTTGTCTTTTCGCGGCCACTTATCCGGAGCGGGTCGAGTCGCTCCTCATCTGGGGCGCACAGGCGCGTTGGATCGCGTGCGAGGATCATCCCTGGGGGCAGACGCCAGCGGAGCATGCGGAAATGTTGGCGATGGTGGAGGACGATTGGCCCTCGATTGATTACATCGTCGGACCCGGTGCGGGGATGGGCAAAGATGCACCGGCCGCGGCGGTCGAGGCGGTCGCGCGTTACATGCGCGCGGCGGCGAGTCCATCGGCCGTTTATGCCTATGAAGTGATGAACGGCCAGATTGATACGCGGCCCATTCTTCCCTCCATCCAGGCGCGGACCCTGGTGATGAATCGCACCGGCGATCCGTGCGCTCGTGTGGCAGCGGCGCGCGACATGGCCGCGCGAATTCCGGGCGCAAAGTTCGTCGAGTATCCCGGCAAC
>DASZJH010000058.1:0-5053 GCA_035948375.1 Chthoniobacterales bacterium | reverse complement strand
TCGGTCGCGGCCACTATTCGCAGTCACAACTTCGAAATGCGTCCCGCTCTGCGCGAAATTTTCACGTCGGCGGAATTTTATTCGGACCGGGTGATGGGCAATCAAATCAAGAGCCCGGTCCAATACATCGTTCAAACATCGAAGCTATTGGGCACGCCACCACCGGCACCGATCGCGGCCCAGAACGCGATGCGACAAATGGGCCAGATTCTTTTCGCGCCACCAAATGTGAAAGGCTGGGACGGCGGCAAGGAATGGATCAGCACCTCGACCTTGTTGTTTCGCTACAACTTCGCCAACTACCTGGTCAACGGCAGCGCCATGCTTCCCGGCGAAGCGATGGCGCGCGGGCGCGGCGCAGGTCCGGGTTTTCGAATGGGGAATATTGCTGAACAAATCAAACGCGACCCGATCGAAGTCGGAAAGCTTGTCCCGTCCGAAATTCGCGCAAAACCCAGAGAAGTTGTCGATCTTTTGGCGAAAAGATTATTTCCGACGCGTCCGAGCGACAAAGAGATCGACGCGTTTGTAAAATATCTCGAGACCCGGGGATCCGATGGAACGGACGCAACTTTACGAGAACTGATCCACCTGATGATGAGCACGCCGCAATTTCAATTGGCATGAACATGAACACGAAAGCCACACTACAAACTCGCCGAAAATTTCTTCGCACCTCGATGCTGGGCGCCGCTGCAACCTGGACCCTTCCGGTTTTTCTGGAGAAGACTTTCTTCGCGCTCGATGCGCTGGCCGCCGACGCGGCAACTCAGATCGTCACGGGGAAAGACGGAACTATTCTCGTCGTTTTGCAGATGGCCGGCGGCAACGATGGACTCAACACGGTGATTCCGTACGCCGACGATGCCTATCATGTTGCGCGCCCGCGACTCCGACTTGCCGCCGATCAAGTTCTCAAGATCGACAATCACATTGGGCTCAATCCGAAGCTCAGCGGGTTAAAGTCTTTCTACGACGAAGGACATCTCGCGATCGTGCAAGGCGTCGGCTATCCAAACCCGAACCGCTCGCATTTTCGTTCCACTGAAATCTGGCAAACCGCCTCCGACGCTGATCACACATCGAACGACGGCTGGCTCGGCCGTTACTTCGACAATTGTTGCTCCGGCGCCGATCCAACTGTTGGCGTCGCGATTGGAGGCGAAACGCCACAGGCATTTGCCGCCAAGAATCCAACCGGCGTGACTTTTTCGCGGCCGGAACAGTTCCGGTTTCAGCCTTCCGCACGCGGTAACGGACAAATGAGTGCGGAGGAAATGTTTTTCCGCGAGCTCAACGAAGGCGCGGCCGGAGATGAAAGCGGGACGTCGGCATCGAACGCCGGCGGATCCATCGGCGCGATTCCAGGGAAGACGAAAAATGATTTGAGCACGCTCGACTTTTTACAACGCACCGCGCTCGACGCCCAGCTCAGCTCGGACAAAATCCTGGCCATCGCGCGCAAATACAAGTCCACGGTGCCGTATCCCCAGGGCGAGCTGGCAGCGAGTCTGAATATTATCGCGCGAATGATCGCCGGGGGATTGGCGACGCGCGTTTACTACGCGAGCCAGGGCGGCTTTGATACACACGCCGGCCAAATCAACACCCACGAACGATTGATAGGCGAGTTCAATGAAGCCGCCAGCGCGTTCGTGGCCGATCTGAAACAACAGGGAAATTTCGACCGCGTGTTGTTAATGACCTTCAGCGAATTCGGACGGCGCGTTCAGGAAAATGCAAATGGCGGGACCGATCACGGGGCGGCCGCCCCAATGTTTGTGCTCGGTGGCGCGGTGAAGGCCGGCTTGTTCGGCAAACATCCGAGCCTCACCGATCTCGACCGTGGCGACCTCAAATTCAACACCGATTTCCGGAGCGTCTACGGAACGGTGCTCGATCGATGGTTGAAAGCGCCGAGTCAGATCGTGCTTGGCCGAAAATTCGCGGGCCTGGCGATTGTTTAGAGGATTTCTTCGAAAATCCGCAGCCAGTTTCCGCGCAGAATCTTCTCGATGTTGGCGTCGCCGAAACCGCGTTCGATCAGTTTATGTGTCAGGTTTTTCGCCTGCGAATGATTGGTCAGGTCGGGAATGAAATGCGGCGTGGTTAATTTTTCCGCCATCCATTTCTTTTTCTCATCCGGCCACTGCCGGTAAATAAACTCGAAGAAATCGAAGCCGATTCCGACGCAATCGATTCCAATCAGAGCCACGACGTGCTCGATATGATCGACGTAGCGATCGAGCGTGGTCTCCTTCTTCGCGGGACTGACCAGAATCGAGTTGATGCCGATCACACCGTGGCGTTGGCCGATCATCTTGATCTGTTCGTCGCTGATGTTGCGTTCGACGTCGTAGAATTTCCGGGCGTTGGCGTGCGAGACGATCAGCGGCTTTGTTGTTAGATCGACAATCTCTTTGAAGCCGGCCGGATTGATGTGAGCAAGGTCGACAATGACACCGAGCTGCTCGCATTCCCGGACCAAATCGCGGCCAAACGGCGTTAACCCTTCAGCAGACGAGCCGCTGGCGGCGAAAATACCGCCGTGACCCGCCGCGTTCGTCCGTGCGTGAGTCAATCCAATCGCGCGGATACCCAGTTCGTAAAACGCGCGCAATAGATCCAAATCGTCACCAAGCGGCTCGACGCCTTCCATCGTGATAAGGAATCCGATTTTCCCAGAAGCAAGCGCCGTCGAAACTTCCTGATGCGTGCGACAGACAACGCATCGCTTCGATTTCTCCGCTTCGGCGTAAAGTCGCGAGATCTGATCGAGTGCGACTTGAAGCCTGCGATCGGGAAGATAGCGATCTTCGATGTAGATCGCCGCGCCGATGACGCCAATTTTGCCCGCTTCGAACTCCGGTAAAAATTCCGCCGCCAGAACATTTGAGCGGTGGCGCTTCTCGTAGAGATCCATCGGCAAATCGAAATGCATGTCGATGATGCCGCCGGCGTGGAGGCGTTCGACACGCGCCTCGATCGACTCATTGGATTTCATCACGGTGCTGGCGGCGGCGCGGCAACTGTGACCGTACGCGCGGAATCTTTTGGTTTCGGAACAACGATCGCGAACAAAACCGAAACCAACGAGGCGCCAAGCGGAAGCCAGGCCGGGAGCCAAATCGACCAGCGCGAGACAATCCCGAGCGCAATCAAGAAATAGGCCGCTGAGAAGGCGATCGCGCCAATGATGAGATCGACGCGCGAATATCTTCGAAGCGTGCCGCTAATCGCTGCCGCGAGGACAACCATCACGCAATCGAAAATCCAACTCACGCGTCGAACGAACGTTCTCGCCTGAATCGTTGCAATCGCCGCGGCAAAAAGATCGGATGATCTGGTGGACGGCCGAGCGAGAACGAGCTGCGTCCGAATATCTTCGAGCCGGATACCGCTGGCCGCGCCGCTTTCATGTTGCTGCGCCGCGAGCAACAGCTCGTCGATCGTGATGCGACGCGCCAGATTGGCCATGCGTGGATTGACCACAAGTGTGCCGTCGAACTGAATGGGAATTTTTCCGCTCGGGAGCTCGATTGACGAGCCGATGTCGATCTTCACTTCGTCTGGGTTGACGCGCAGCCAGAACATTAAGGCTTGAAGCGCAAAAGCTGGAATCACTTCGCCGCGATATTGAAAAAGCAATGGAACATGGACATCGTCGGCCGTTTCCTCAGGAAAATTAATAAACCCGAGCGTGGAAAGAAGGCGCACATCTTCGCTGGGCTGATGGTCGATGCCCGAAAAGGTCGGAAGATCGCCACGGCGACCAATCACGTGAATGAACCCAGGAATCTCGGCGACCGGCGCATCCGGGTCTGGCGCGTCGGTGAGCTCCGCGCCGAGAACGAGCTTTGGAACGCGCATCGCCTGATCCATGAAGATTTGCTCCTGATCTTTCGCGCGCTCGCCCCATTGCAAAACCGGTTCGAAGGCGATGACCGTCGGTTTGAATTCGAGAAGTCCTTGCAAGAGCAAAGCGGCTTCCAGCGGCGGGGGCGGATTTTCCTTTCCAACTTCAACAATCGTCAGTGGCACGGGTTTAGCCACCGGCTGCGAGTGCCGAAGAAGCCACCGCAAAAAAATCTCCTCGGAACGCTGGAATCGCGGTTCGCGCAAAAACAAAACGCCCAGGAGCAAAACCACAATAATGACCCAGATCGACGGGCGTTCCATGGAAGGCCGAAATTAGGAATTGGCCGCGCCAAAAACAAACCTAATTCTGGCTTACTTACTTAGCTCGAGCATTCGCAAGATCGGCAATTCGGCGCTTTTGCGCATTGATTCCGGCAACGTGATCTCGGGCTCCATGTTCAGGAGCGCATCGTAGGCTTTCTCGAGCGTGTTCTTTTTCATGTAGCGGCATTCGCCACAGAAACAATTTTCGGTCGGCCCGGGAATGAACGTTTTGTCGGGAATTTCCTTTTTCAGTCGATGCAACATTCCTGCTTCGGTCACCACAATGATCTCTCTTGCCGGCGAATTTTTACAAAACGCGACCATCTTCTCGGTTGAACAAACTTCGTCCGCCAGCATGCGCACGGCGTAAGTGCACTCGGGATGCGCAACCACCGGCGCGTCCGGATATTCCTCGCGAATTCGATTGATGCTGCGCGCAGTAAACTCGACGTGTACATAACAGGTGCCCTGCCACAAATCCATTTGGCGGCCGGTGCGTTCCATCACCCAGGCGCCCAGGTTTTGATCGGGCACAAACAGAATGTTTCGGTCCGTCGGCGCCGATTTCACAATCCTGTCTGCGTTGCCGCTGGTGCAAATAATGTCCGACTGCGCTTTGACGCCCGCGCTGCAATTGATGTAGGCGACGATATAATAATTTTTGTCGGCGTGTTTTTCCAAAAACTCGGCCAGTTTATCCGGCGGACACGACTCCGAAAGCGAACAACCGGCTTCGAGATCCGGTAAAATCACTCGCTTCGTCGGATTGATGATCTTCGCCGTTTCGGCCATGAAATGGACGCCGCAGAAAAGAATCACGTCGGCATCGGTCTTGGCCGCCTGATAACTCAGGCCTAACGAATCGCCGACG
>DASZJH010000057.1:0-20479 GCA_035948375.1 Chthoniobacterales bacterium | reverse complement strand
CCAAGTGCTGGACGATGTCGGTGCCGCGACGAAGCGACGCCAGCACATCGACAAAACGGAAGAGCTGCACTTTGAAATGCTCATCGCGCATCGAGAGCGCCATCATCCGTTGATAAAAACCGGCCTTGCTGAAGAGCGGTTCCGGATGTTCGTCGATCAGCTCAAAAATGCGTTCGCCGTGTCGTTCGACTTCGGCTTGGAATCCGCCCATGGACGAAAACTAATCGCGCGACAATCGGAGGTAAAGCGCCGGGAATTCGAGAGTAAGAAAAAAGTTGTCTAACGATACGGTCACCTTGCAGCCGAGTTCCGATTGTTGGGATTAAATAGCCGTCTTGCAGTAGGCGGCTCAGA
This sequence comes from Chthoniobacterales bacterium, assembly GCA_035948375.1. GTDB lineage: Bacteria > Verrucomicrobiota > Verrucomicrobiia > Chthoniobacterales > UBA10450 > AV40. Next base: position 20,125 of record DASZJH010000057.1, on the reverse strand, counting down.
TTCAGGGAGCAGTTAGAGTGATTTGCCTGGCGGGCCCCGCAGGCCCTGGGGCTCGGGTTCGTCAGGCAATTTCCCTTTTTCAGGGAGTTGCGGTTGCTGCGCGCGGCGAAGTCGACTAGCAAGGAATCGACATGAAGCAGCCCGCGGAGCACCAAGAATTCGCGAGCGACAATACGCTCGGAATTTGTCCCGAAGCACTGGCCGTGTTGAAGGAGGCCAATTGCGGCGCGACCGAATCATACGGCGATGACAAATGGACACGACGTCTCCGCCAATCGGTCTGCGATCTTTTCGAGACCGATTGCGACGCCCACCTTATTTTCAACGGCACTGCGGCGAATGCGCTGGCTCTCGCCCAGCTGTGTCAGCCGTTTCACAGCGTTGTTTGCTACCAGCAGGCGCACATTCAGACTGACGAATGCGGCGCTCCCGAATTTTTCACTGGGGGCTCCAAACTACTGCTGGTCGGTGGCATCGGCGGAAAGATGGACGTCGATGAAGTGAAAGCGATGATCGACAGACAGCCAGAGCCGCACGCGCACAAGCCGCGCGTCGTCAGCATTACGCAGGCAACCGAATTCGGAACCATTTACCGACGCGATGAGATCGATGCGATCGCTGATGTTGCGCGAAACCGGGAAATATTTTTGCACATGGACGGCGCGCGATTCGCCAATGCGATTGCAACCTTGAACTGCGCCCCTAAGGAAATTACGTGGCAACGCGGCGTCGATGTTCTCTGTTTTGGCGGAACCAAGAACGGCTTGGCCGCGGGCGAGCTCGTGATTTTTTTCAAGAGAGAGCTGTCGCGTGAATTTGATTATCGTGTGAAACAAGCGGGGCAGCTGGCGTCGAAGATGCGCTTTCTGGCGGCGCCGTGGATTGGACTTCTGGGGAATGGCGTTTGGTTGCGGAATGCTCAACATGCCAACGCGAAGGCGCGGAAGCTTGCCGAGCGTCTGCAGCGGGATGCCAAGATCGACATCGTTCTTCCAGTTGAAGCGAACGCTGTGTTTGTTCGGTTGCCTGAGGTAATCGTACGCAATCTGCAGACGCGCGGTTGGCATTTTTACAAGTTCATTGAGCCCGATGTCTATCGGTTGATGTGTTCGTGGGCGACAGCAGATGCCGAGATCGATCGATTGATCACCGACGTGTTGCACTGACTAAAAGAGTCTGTATAAACACGGCAATGAAGTTCGGCTTGTGGGCGATTGCCGTGATTGCGCTCGGTTTGACTGGTTGCGTAATCGGCCGAGCCATCACCGCGCCGGTGCGCTACGTCTTCAGCGGTCCGGAACCGACACCGGTCCCGAATGCATCCGATGTCACAAATCCGGGGCAACCGCTGCCAGCTCCGTCGCCGACGCCACGAAAGGTGGCTTCGCGCAAAACAGCTAATCCGTCCGCCAGCGCGACACCGCGATCAGCGGAGAGCAAGCCGGCTTCATCAGCGACTACAGCAGCACAATTTCCAGTGGCTAAAGCGGTCCCTGGGAAACCCGGTCTGGTTTTCAATCCATTCAAAGCGAATGGAGGATACATCGATGTGAGCGGTTATGCGCCGGGGAGCAAAGTGAAAGATCCCGAGTCACAAAAGATCTTCGTCGTTCCATAATCCGCCAACCGCCGCTGGCGTCGTCGAAAAAAATTATCTAGTGGCGTGAATAGTTTGCCCCTGCGGTCGACTAATGCTTCCTGTTCGCAAAAACCCCTAACCAGAATTAATCCGCATTTTTTCAGCGCGCCTGTGCATGGATATTGCTTTTCTAGATTCCATAAAAAATATGACCCCTTCGCTTACTACGAGATCGACTCGTGCCTCCAAGCTTAGTCTGGCCGTTTTTGGCAGTGCTGTCTTTGCGATGGTTTTACTCCAGCTCGCACAAGCCTACGTGTTGGAAGGCCCCAAGTGGCCGAACGGTTCCAATCCTGTAGTGCAATTGGAACTCGGATCGGCTGGCCGAACTTTAAGCGACGGCAATACTTCTTGGAATTCCGCAATCTCGCCAGCGATCGACATGTGGAACCAAGTAATGGGGAGCATTCAACTCGGACGGGTGATGGACTCCACCGCGCCGATTGCTTCGGGTGACGGCCGTAATTCCCTCTCGTTTGGCAGCAGCTTTTTCGGACACAGTTTTGGAGGGAGCACGCTGGCTGTGACCTACTACAGTTATTCCGGTTCGAGAATGACCGAGGGCGATATTGTGTTTAATACCGCATGGACATGGGATTCCTATCGCGGCGCTTTGAGGTCGAATCCCGACATTCAGCGTGTCGCGCTTCATGAAGTTGGCCATCTCCTAGGCATGGCTCATTCCAGCTTGAGCAGCGCGATCATGTACGCCTACATCAACAATTCTTACCAGCTAACAGCCGATGATATTGCCGGCATTCAAAGTTTGTACGGAGCACCAACCGGCAGCCCAACTCCTACACCGCCGCCTACGCCAACGCCATCAGCGAGCGCTACCCCTACGCCGACTCCGAGCGCAACAGTAAGTCCGACGCCGACCCCAACCCCAGGCGCTGGTGGGGTAATGACTAGTCCGGCTCCTGGCTCAACATTTAACTCCTCCAGAGTTACGTTTTCTTGGACCGCTGGAGGTGCTACGCAGTATGCGCTTATCGTAGGCAGCTCTGTTAACGGAAGTGATATTTACTATTCCGGCATCATCAGCGCGCAGTCGGCCACTGTGAACACGATGCCTACGGATGGCCGGACGGTCTACGTATCGCTTTACTCAAGGGTGAATAATTCCTGGGTGGCAAAGCAATACACCTACCGCGCCCTCTTTGCGTCAGGAACACCTACGCCTACACCTACACCTGTGCCTACGCCGACGCCCACGCCAGCGCCAAGTGCGACGCCAACGCCAAGCGTGACGCCTACATCAACGCCTTCTACTTCGCCGGCCGTAACAGTTTTAGCGGCGCCCACAAGCATCCGAAGCCGACAGACCTCGACGTTCACGATTTCTGCTTCAGCTCCAGCTGCGGGGCCAATCACCGTCACCTATACGATGGGCGGGAACGCCACTTTGGACAAAAACTACTCGCTCAGTGGGACACCCGGTCAAGTAACGATTCCCGGCGGCGCGAGCTCGGCTACCGTAACGTTGAGCGTGCTAAGCATTGGCGACGGAGGCAAGACCGCGACAATGATCCTGGCGTCCGGCTCGGGCTACACAGTTTCGTCTCCTTCAAGCGCTTCAGTGTTCATGAAGAGATAAACCCACCCATTTCCTACTTACATGAAAATCAACTATCTTCTCCCACTCACGTTGATCGGTTTGGCTTTTGCCGGCATCACGGCTACGACCGTGATTCCACCGACCTTTGATCAACTCGTTAAGCAGGCCGAACTCATTTTCCAGGGAACCGTGACCGATGCCCGCTCAGTCTGGGAAGGCGAGGGCGGTCAACGCCACATTGAGACCTATGTTACCTTCAAAGTGGACGACAATGTGAAAGGCGACGCCGGCAATTCCTACACGATCCGGATGCTTGGCGGCACAGTCGGCGATCAGACCATGGAAGTAAGCGACGCGCCGAAATTCAAAGTGGGCGACCGCGACATTCTTTTCGTCGAACACAATTACGACCAGTTCGTTCCGCTTGTGGGAATCGATCACGGTCGCTTCCATATCCAGCATGATGACGCGACCGGCCGCGACATTGTCGTGAACGGCGAAGGAGAGCCAGTTAGAGATCTGACCAAGCTCGGCCGTGAAGAGCAATCCGCCACCGGGGCGGCAGCGATGTCGCCGGAGCAACTCAAGGCTGCTGTTAAGATCCAACTTAAGGCACCTCAAGCCGATCAACCTACGCAATAATTGGCGTCGCCTGCGATTGTCGATCTTCGTTGAGGGTTATCGCGTCGCCTGAAATTTTAGGGGTCTTGCGCCTCTTTAGTCTGCGCCCGAGCCTGATCTCGTACATCGGCTGCGCGATCCAGCGCTCGCTTCATCCAATTGTGTTCAGACGTCTGGCCGCGTGGAGCGGGCGTCAGAGCCGGTTTCGATGCGATAGTTTGCTGCTGAGTCGCTGCTGGAATTTCCTCCGGCGCAGCTTTTTGCCCGTGCTGCTTTTGCCAAAGGAACAGACCGCCGCCGATCCCGGCGACTAGTATGAACGTGACAAGGCCGCGCATGTCAGATTTCCCAGCACGATGCGAGCCAGCTTCCTTTGCCGCCATGATCGGCCGATGGTAAATGTCAGGATGACCTTTTGGCGGCGATTTTGGTTTGGGCTGTGCGCGGTCGCCCTGACTCATTCAGCTGTCGCCCAAAACTATCAGGGCAAGGAATTGGTCCGCGCCACGATTCTCGCGGATACCTCGGCGATTGTGCCTGGAAAACCGTTTGCCGTGGGAGTTCTTCTGCGAATGGCGCCCGACTGGCACACTTACTGGAAGTTTCCCGGCGACGCTGGTTTGCCGACCGAAATCAAATGGAATCTCGCCCCGGGTTGGAAAGTCGGCGAGATCCAATGGCCAATCCCGCTCAAGACGAATGATCCCGGCGACATCCAAACCTACGGTTATCAGGACGAGGTGATGCTGATTCAGGAAATCACGCCGCCGTCAACGATCGACAACTCACCAGTGAAACTTTCGGCGCAGGTTGATTGGCTCGTTTGTGAGAGGATTTGTATTCCTGGCGGCGCAACCCTGACTCTGGAACTGCCAACAAAGACATCAGCCGAGCCGAAAAACACTGACCTATTCGCCCGCTATCGCCGTCTGCTGCCACAAAAGTTTCCGGATGCGAACACGGCGAGCGTAACTTGGAGCCGCACTGGTAACAATCTTCACCTCAAAGTTACCGGCGACCAGATCGCGAATTACCAGGCCATCGACTTTTTTCCGGTATCGCAAAGCAACGACATCATTGTCGGCCACCCGAGCGTCGAATCGCGCAAACCGAACGAGGCCACATTTAAGATCCCCGTCGAATCGCCGGACAAGAGTTTGTCGTCGATGCCCGGTCTCATTGTTTTTGCGCAGCACGAGAACGGCAACGATCGGCAGGGCTGGGAAATTAGTCCGGCGCAAACGGTTCCAGCCGCCAAAATCCCGCAACCTTCGCGCGGTCTCGCCACGTTTCTATTCTTTGGATTCATCGGCGGATTCATTTTGAACCTGATGCCGTGCGTGTTGCCAGTGATCTCGCTCAAAATTTTCGGCTTCATTCAACAAGCGGGGCAGGATCGACGTAGGATTTTCCGAAGCGGTCTCGCATTCGTCGCGGGAATCTTCACGTGGTTCGTCGGACTCGCGCTCGTTCTCATCGCAATCAAGGCCGCCGGTCACGACGTCACATGGGCGTCGCAATTCACAAATCCCTATTTTGTTTTGTTTCTCAGCGTCGTTGTCCTCGCCTTCGCGCTGAATCTTTTCGGAGTATTCGAGATCACGTTGCCGCAATTTGTATCTCGCGGAATCGAGTCCGCGCCGAACCAAGGCAACGCGGGCTCGTTTTTTCAGGGCGTTTTCGCAACTGCATTGGCCACACCGTGCACCGCGCCGTTTCTGGGCACCGCGATCGGTTTCGCATTTACCCAATCGTCTTCGATCATCTTATTAATGTTCGCCGCGGTCGCGGCCGGGATGAGCGCGCCGTATTTTCTGCTCAGCGCGCAACCGGCCTGGCTCCGCTTTCTGCCAAAGCCCGGGCCGTGGATGATGCATGTAAAGCAGTTCATGGGATTTCTCCTGTTGGCGACACTTGTCTTTCTAATCTATGTCCTCGGTGCGCAACGCGGCCTCGACGGCGCGATTTGGGCGAGCTGCTTTCTGCTCGTCGTCGCGATTGCCTGCTGGATGAAAGGCGCATTCGTTGTTCCGACGGCGCCGGCGGCAAGAAGAACCATCGTTCTCTTGCTTATCCTTGCGCTCCTACTGTCAGGCGGCGTTTATTTCATTGGCGACAAATTTCAGTCATCGAAGATCGACATCGCACAAACCACTGGTGACTGGCAGCCTTTCACGCCCGAGCGTTTGCAATCCGAGCGCGATGCCGGTCACGCCGTGTTTGTCGATTTTACAGCGGCCTGGTGTTTGACCTGCAAATTCAACGAGAAAACCGTGCTCGAGAATTCCGAAGTCCGCGACGCGTTCCAGCGCCGCGGCATAGTAAAGATCAAAGCCGATTGGACCAACGGCGACCCGGCCATCACGAAATTACTTCAACAATTTGGCCGGCCAGGTGTCCCATTATACGTGCTTTATCCGGGGAAATCGCAGGAGCCGATTGTCTTTCCGGAATTGCTGACCAAAAATATTTTGCTGAACAAGCTCGAAACCATCACTGTTGCTTCACGATAATTTATGAAAACAAAACTACTCCTCATCGCAATCACGACACTCGCAGCCGGCGCCCTTTACGCCTCCGACATTCCACCGGTTGGTAGCGCGGCGCCCGACTTCTCGCTTAAGGACACCAAGGGTCAGACTCATTCCGTGACCCAATACAAAGGCAAAACCGTGGTGCTCGAATGGTTCAATCCCGAATGCCCGTTCGTGAAGAAGCATTACGGCAGCGATAACATGCAAAAGCTTCAGAAGGAATTTACCGACAAAGGCGTTGTCTGGTTCACGATCGACTCCTCGGCCGAAGGCAAGGAAGGTTACGTTACTCCTGACCAGGCCGAAAAAATCATGACCCAGTGGAAAACGCACCAGACCGCGCTCTTGCTTGATCCTGACGGCAGCGCCGGCAAAGCCTACGGCGCGAAAAACACGCCCGACATGATCGTCATCAATCCGGAAGGAAAAATCGTTTACGAAGGCGCGATCGACAGCAAAGCGTCGCCCAACCCCGCCGATATCCCGAGCTCGACCAATTACGTCAAAGCCGCGCTCGACGAATCACTCGCTGGGAAACCGGTTTCCAACTCGCAGACCAAACCGTACGGCTGCTCGGTTAAGTACAAATCGTCCTAAATTTTGTGGAGGCGGGCGCTTCGCTCGCAACTAATTTCAAAGCGGCGGTCCTCATCGACCGCCGCTTTTGTGTTAGCGCTTTGCTCTGAATCGCAACGCGAAACGCAAGATCGACATCGGCGTCATGCGAACGAAAAACATTACGATTTTCATTACGACGCCGGGGATGATGAGTGGTTTGTCGGATGCGATGGCGGCAAGCGCGTCGCTGACTGTTTGCTCGACCGAGACATAAGTGAATTCCGGTCCGGTTTCGGGTTCGCGTCCCGCCCGTTTGGCGACGTCGCCAAATTCCGTGTGGACCGGTCCGGGACAGAGCGCCGTCACCACGACGCCACTCCCGCGCAATTCGGCGCGAAGCGCTTCGGTAAAATTGTTGACGAACGCTTTGCTTGCCGCGTAAACAGCCATCCCCGGAATTGGCAGGAAACCCGCGGACGAACTGACATTCAAAATTGCGCCGCACTTTCTTGCGATCATTTGCGGAAGCAGGTGACGCGTCAGGGAAGTGAGCGCGGTGATGTTAACTTGAATGATCCCGTTATCGCGTTCGATATCGCTCGTTGCGACCGAACCGTAATCGCCGAGCCCGGCGTTGTTGATCAGGAAGTCGATGTCGATCTTGTTGTGCGCGAGCCAGCGAACCAGCTCATCGATTTGCGATTTGTCGCAAAGATCGACAACGCGCGTTTGAACGTCCAGTTGCGCGTTCCGATTTCGAAACTCCTCTCGCAATTCGTTCAATCGTTGCTCACGCCGCGCGACGAGCACGAGCGTTCGCGCGCGCGTTGCAAGTTGCCGCGCAAACTCGCGACCGATTCCGGCCGACGCGCCAGTGATCAAAGCATTACAACCATTAATTTTCATTCGGTCTGGGTTTTAACAGCAATGCCAGCGGAACGCCGCCGAGTACTCCACCGATGTGACCGGCCATGCTGATGTCCGGAAGAAATGAAATTGCGAATCCGGTCAGCAGTACAATCCAAAGCCACATCCGGAAGCGAGGGTCGTCGTTCCTCCGATACGCTATGACCAGCGACGCGCCTAACAAGCCGAACACTCCGCCCGACGCGCCGACGGTCGCGCCGAACTTGGGATGAAAATAATGGACGAGCAGAATTACGATTGCTGACGAAACGACACTGGCAAAGTAGATGAGCGCTGCCTGGCCGGCGCCGATTTGCTTCTCAACGATTCGGCCGATCCAAAAAAGTAATCCGACATTCAAAAGCAGATGCAGCCAGTTGAAATGGAGAAACGAATAGGTGGCGACTCGCCAAACTTCACCGTGCAATCGGCCGTCATCGGGAAGCGCGCCAAGCTTCAACAGCGCGGCGTCGTTTCCGGCGCTGTTTGCTATGAGTTCGATTCCGAAGCCGATCGCGATTGCAACGATCAACAGGATTGTTCCCCGGTTTCGGCTCATCGATGAGTTTCGATAAACTTCGTCGGATTGATCCACCCGCGCGTGTCCTGACGATAACCGGGCCCGATGAACGGCGTGAGAAATTCGCGCATTTCGAAATGTAGATGCGCGAAGTAGCGGCCATTCGCAGTGCCGACGGTCGCAATCTGTTGCCCGCGCTTCACCATTTCACCCGGATGAACCAGCATGTCTTGAACGTGACCATAGTAGGACTGCACATATTTGCGTTTGCCGTTTTCGAGATAGGCGTGAAGCAAGATGACAATGTTGCCCCACCCAGCGCCACCATCGCGCGTAAGCAGCACGCGGCCGTCGGCGATCGCGTAGATCGGATCGCCCAGATCGCTGTTCTCGCCCCCGATGCCGTTCAAATCGTCGCCGAGATGTCTGTTCTCGGTGAAATGCTGGGCGTTGTAAGCCATCGCGCCATTCTCGTTGCCGAGCGGAAAATCAAAATGCGACGCGGTCGGAATTGACTCGAGCTCGAGCGGCGAGGGGACTCGAAACGCGGGATCGACATACTTCGATCGGGTCAGCTCCGGCCAAAGTTTCCATGCCAGCGTCCCAATGAACGCCAGGACGAATGCGAGCGCACTCGCGCCGATAACTCTCTTCATCAATAAACCACGAATGGACACGAATCGACCCGGAGCACAAACAACTTGCTGTTCTTAGTGTCCATTAGTGTTAATTCGTGGTTAATGAGGATTTTGGTCACCGGCGGCGCGGGGTTTATTGGCTCTCACTTAGTCGAAAGGTTGCTTTCCGATGGCCATAACGTCGCGATCCTCGACGATCTTAACGATTTTTACGATCCGAAGATCAAACGCGCGAACATTTCGGACGTCGCAAAAGAGATCACAGTGCACGACGTCGATCTTCGCGACGCCGACAAGGTCGCGAAGTTGTTTCAAAAAGAAAAGTTCGGCGCAATTTTTCATTTGGCCGCGCGCGCGGGCGTTCGGCCGTCGATTCAACAGCCGCAACTTTATTATGACACAAACGTTGCCGGCACCTTGCATTTGCTTGAAGGGGCGCGAGCCAGTGGAGTCGAGCGATTTGTTTTCGTTTCGAGCTCGTCAGTTTACGGCGCGGCAAAAAAGCTCCCGTTCTCCGAAGATGAACATCTGACTCAAACACTAAGTCCGTACGCGGCGACGAAAATTGCTGGCGAGTTTCTCTGTTCGACCTACTCGCATCTCTATAAAATACGAATTGTCGCATTGCGTTACTTCACCGTTTACGGCGCACGGCAGCGACCGGATTTGGCGATTCATCAGTTCACTCGAAAAATTCACGCCGGCGAACCGATTGACCAGTTCGGCGACGGCACGACGCGCCGCGATTACACCTATATCGATGACATTCTTCAAGGAACGTTGGCCGCGCTGAAGTATGACGGACCGATGTTCGACGTTTTCAATTTGGGCGAAAGCGACACGATTCAGTTGAAGGATTTGGTAGCGGCGATCGAAAAAGCGCTCGGCAAGAAAGCGAAGATCAATCGTTTGCCGGAGCAACCGGGCGATATGCCGCTGACGTGCGCGGACATTTCCAAAGCGAGAAAACGTCTCGGCTACAACCCGAAAACGAAATTCGAAGACGGGCTGCCGCGATTCGTCGATTGGTTTCTGAAATCGCGTGCCGCTAAATAATGATTTCTTTCGATCAGCGCGCGTGTTTCATCGCCGGTCAGGCCAAATCGGGAACGACGCTCGTCGCTGCACTACTGGACAATCATCCGGAGCTTTTGGCTCTGCCGCAGGAAACTGCCTACTTTCCGACCCTTCTGAAAAAGTACGGCAGCGCTGGTCGCCGCGCGCAGTTCGATTACCTAACCAACGAATCCTTTTCGCGGGTGCTGTTCGGCGGCGAACCGAAGTGGCGCGAGCACGAGTACAAGGATTTTCCGCAGCGAAAATTTCTCGAGACGTTCGAGCGGATCGCGTTCGATCCGGCCAATGCCCAACGCGATTTACTCGCGCTGATGGCCGAGGCCTACGCCGCGACCATCGGCACGCCGCTCGATCAGATCAAACGCTGGATCGAGAAAACGCCGGCCAATCGCAATCATGCCGATGAAATCTTCGCGCGCTTTTCAGATTCGAAGCTGCTCGTCACGCTACGTGATCCGCGGGCGATTCTGGCCACGCAGATCGCCCTGGAGAAAACGCGCAAAACGAAGCGCTTTTCGGTTTATTACGTGATCGCACACTGGCGCGTGGCCGCGAAATTGGCGCGACGTGTTCGCGCGGGAGATCTTCCCGGTTTGTTCGTCCAGTTCGAACAACTGGTCAGCGAGCCGGCAAGGGTGATGAAAGACGTTTGCGACTATCTCGAGATTCAATTCGATCCCGAGGTTGTGCTGACGCCCACGAAAATTGGCGAACCGTGGGGCGGTAACTCCGCCGCTAGGATTGCATTCTCCCAAGTGAGCGCCGAACCGGCAGCGCGGTGGCAGAAGGAGTTATCCGAGGAGGAGATCGGCTGGGTGGAATGGCATTGCCGCGACCTGATGCCGGAGTTCGGATACGAGCCGCGACTCAAGTCGCGCAGAGCGGGTTACTTCTTGAAGCCGGTTCGCGAAGAACGCGCTCGCGAATATCTGAAATCCCGAATTTATTCGCTACGCGACTCAATGACGAAGCACGAATGACGAATTAATGATTCAAGCCCGCGGAGACAAGATCTTTTTCGCCATTCGGCCTTCCCTTTATTTGTCCCCTTGCCAAGCCGCCACCCTTCGCGGATAATTAGGCCAGATGTCGGGAATCTAGTTCGATCTCGCATCCGTTTCATTGAGGCTAAAAGTATGAAGCGAGGTTTGTCATCTTCGCGATCTGATTGGCTGAGCAAAACGGGCTGCATCCTGAGACGATTCTATTTCCGGCGTGACGAGGTGGAGTTTCCAGCGGCGTCGCAGACTGGTTGCAGTTTATGGACCTTTCGGGATTCGCGAGTCGCGGACCGTGCATCACTGGATGCGCTTCGCCAATTGAACAACTTAAAAATTAAGGATCAACATGAACTCGCATTCATACGGGGGACGCCAGCGCCATGGGCGCGGTCGGCCTCGACGTCGGAGCGGGCGCGGACGTTTCCAAGAGCAGCGCCCGCAGGCTCCGAAGCAGAAAACATTTTGGCAACGCATCGTCGCATTCTTTGGGGGAGACGGCGGCGGCCAACGAAAGCCAGCGCCACAATCGCGTAACGGCCAGGAACGACCGCAACAACAACAGCAGCGCGAGCGCGAGCCGCGGCCGCAGCGTAAACCCGAGTCGGTCGAAGTCACTTCGCCGCGTCTTTACGTCGGCAATTTGTCGTTCGACGCGACCGAGAGCGATCTCTTCGAGCTCTTTAACGGCGTCGGCCATGTGCAAAACGCCGAGGTCGTAAGCTATCGCCACAACCAGCGCTCGAAAGGTTTCGCGTTTGTTTCGATGCAGACGATCGACGAAGCGAAGCGCGCAGTGGAGGAATTGCACGACAAGGAATTCCTTGGGCGCAAACTCGTGGTCAGCGGCGCGAAGTCGAGCGAACATTCGCACGATTAATCGCAGCTTGTGATTTTAGTCGGGAGACGAAGCGCTGATTAAGGCGCGCGTCTCCCGATTTTTATGCGCGGCGCTTTCTTCATCGTCGGACCGACGGCCGTCGGTAAATCGGAGCTGGCGGCCGACGTCGCGCGCGAGCGCGGCGCCGAGATTATCAGCGCGGACGCGTTTCAAATTTACCGCGGACTTGATTTGTTAACCGCGAAACCGGGCGCGGTGACGCTTGCAAAAGCGCCGCATCACCTCATCAAGACGATGTCGATCCTCGATGAAATGAACGCCGAGAAATTTAGGAAGCTCGCTTTACAAGCTATCAGCGAAGTCCACTCGCGCGGCAAGTTGGCGATCGTTGTTGGCGGAAGCGGGCTTTACATTAAAGCGTTGACGCATGGGTTGTCGGCAACGCCCGGATCGGATCCGACGACGAGGGCGAAGCTAAGCAAGCTGAGTCTCGGTCAGTTGGGTTTACGACTCGCAAAGCTCGATCCAGAAACCGCGCGCAAAATCGACATGAAAAACCGGCGCCGAGTTCAGCGCGCTCTGGAAATTTGTCTACTGACCGGTAAACCGGCATCGCAACAACGAACCGAATGGAGTACAGGCGGGACGCCTGCCGCCATAGGAGTTTTCGTTTTTCGAGACCGCGAAGATCTTTATCAGCGAATCAATCGGCGAGTTGAAGCAATGTTCGAGGCCGGCGTGATCGAAGAAGTGCGTGCGACCGGCGCGACGAGCGAGACCGCTTCGAAGATGATCGGATTGCGCGAGATTTGTGATTTGCTCAAAGGGAAGATGTCGATGTTGCAATGCGCGGCCGCTATTCAACAGGCGACATGCCGTTACGCCAAACGGCAGTTGACCTGGTTTCGACGCCAAACTAGTTTTCAGCCGCTGAATTTGTCGCTTCTCACTCACAACGAAGCAAGGATTTCGCTCCTCGCGAAAATGTCGGGAGTTCTGGCAGGGAATGATTGAAACACGTCCGAAAAAAACGCACGAGCGCGCTCTCTTAATCGGTCTCGAAAAGCAAGGCGTCTCGAAGTGGGACTTGCGGGATTCGCTGGACGAATTGGCCGAGCTGGCGAACTCGGCCGGCGCTGAAGTTGTCGATACCGTGACGCAAAAATTGGAGAAGCCGACCGCGCCTTACTACATTGGCAAAGGCAAAGCCGAATCGCTCAAGCCGGGGTTGGAGGATCGACAAGTCACGTCGGTGATTTTCGACGATGAACTTTCGCCGGCGCAAGGACGCAATTTGGAAAATCTGCTGTCACGCAAAGTTCTTGATCGCACCCAACTGATTCTCGACATTTTCGCGCAACGCGCGCGGAGCCGTGAAGGCCGATTACAGATCGAGCTCGCGCAGTTGCAATATCTGCTGCCGCGATTGACTCGGATGTGGCACCACTTGTCGCGACAAACTGGCGGAATTGGAACGCGCGGTCCGGGTGAAACGCAGCTGGAAGTGGACCGTCGCCGCGTGCAGGATCGAATCTCACGTTTGGAGCGCGAATTGGAGTCGGTTCGCAAAACGCGCGCGGTGCAGCGCCAGGGCCGCAAACGCCATCAGTGGCCGGTCGCGGCGGTCGTCGGTTACACGAACGCCGGCAAATCAACTTTGCTGAATTTGCTAACCGGCGCGGACGTGGTCGCCGAAAACAAACTGTTCGCCACGCTCGATCCAACAACGCGCAGTTTCGTTTTGCCGAATAGACAACGCGTGCTGCTCACCGACACGGTCGGGTTTCTGCGAAAACTTCCACACACTCTTATCGAATCGTTTAAAGCTACCCTCGAAGAAGTAAGCGAGGCCGACCTCCTGATCCACATTGTCGATCTTTCACACGCACGGGTCGACGATCAGATCGAAGCGGTCGAGCGCGTCATCAAGGAACTCGACGCGTTTGGAAAACAAACGCTGATCGTGTTCAACAAGATCGACAATCTGCAAAATCCGGAACTGATCGAAACCTACTTGCGAAGATTTCCGGGGAGCGTCGCGATGTCGGCGCGGACTGGCGAGAACGTAAACAAACTCGTGCAGGCGTTGCAGGATGCGCTGAGCGCATGGCGGCTGTGCTCGCGATTCAAAATTCCAGCGAGTGAATCGGCAATGATTGCTGAGATCCATCGCGTTGGTCACGTCCTTGAATTGAAATACGAGGGCAGCGACGCGCTGATTGTCGCGCATATTCCGCCCGAACTCAGTCAGAAGTTGGCGAATTTCGCGCAGTAGTTGCAACATCGCCCCGGTGCGGTAGAGCGAAATGTGCAGTGGGCGAGAAAGATTCGGGAAAGAATTGGCCTCAATCGCCTGCCGAAATTTCTGAGGCGCCTCATTGTTGGTTTAATTGGAGGCACCATCGTTTTGTTCGGCATTGCCCTGATTTTCCTGCCTGGGCCGGGGTCGATCGTCATACCGATCGGCCTCGTTGTCCTTGCCAGTGAATTCGCTTGGGCTCGCTATCTCTTGCATCGGGGCAAAAAAGTGATGAACAAAGCGAAAGAAAAATTTACCGCAACACCGCGGTCGGACCGCGAATTATGACTGCCCGCGAGCGTGTAGCGAAACTACTGAAAGTTTGGCCGAATGTTTATCCGGACGCGCACACCGAGCTAAATTTCAAAACGCCGCTCGAACTGTTGATCGCGACGATTCTTTCCGCGCAATGCACCGACAAGCGTGTCAATCTGGTCACGCCGCGGCTGTTTAAAAAATATCGGACCGCGAAAGATTACGCGAGCGCGCCGGCGGGTGAATTGGAGAACGCGATAAAATCGACAGGGTTTTTCAACAGCAAGGCGAAGAGCATTCGCGGCGCGACGGCGACGATCGCAGCAAAGTTTGGCGGCAAAGTTCCGAAGACGATGGCGGAACTGCGCGAGCTGCCCGGAGTTGGGCGCAAAACGGCGAATGTGGTTTTGGGAAACGCGTTCGGGATCAACGACGGAATTGTAGTCGACACCCACGTGATCCGTCTGTCGCAGCGGCTTGGCCTAACGAAGCAGAAGGACCCAGAAAGAATTGAGCAGGACCTGATTAAGCTCGTGCCGAAAGAACATTGGACCGAATGGAGTCACTGGTTGATCTGGCACGGACGGCGTCGCTGCTTTGCGCGCAAACCGGATTGCGCGAACTGCGAAGTGTTCAAGCTCTGCCCAAGCGGTAAAATTTTTTTGCGGAAAGGATTGGCGAAGAATTAACTCAGTTGGCTTTGTCCAGAGCCGTTTCGCACTTGGGCAGCTCACCGGCGATCTCCCGCGCCCACTGCTCGTTCGCACCCAGACTGCCGCCGCCCGGCAAATCGTCGAGGATGTTCAGCGCTTGCCGAAACATCGAGCGCGCCACTGGGCTATACGTTTATTGGTTCCGGTAGGTTTAAGCCTGACGCCCGGGAGCCAACGGACCTGCGGGCGGCAGGAAGGGGCCGCACGGCGTCGTAATCAATGTCGATGTTTATCGGAAGAATTAGCTGCGGGTTAAGTCAGACTTAACGCTCCGGCTCGAGATCTTCTGAAGGTTCGACGTGGCGCAAATTCCGGCCGTGAGTTTCGGCTCTGGTGCGCACGCGTTTGAACTGCTGTTCCAATTTATCCAGCTCTTCGTCGGAAAGATCCTCCAGATCCACCATCTCGTTTCGCGCTTTCTTCAGCGCGCGAATGACCTCATCCAGTTTCAGATGCATTGCCTTGGCGTCGCGGTTCTGAGTGTTTTGGATCAAAAACACCATCAGGAACGTGACGATCGTTGTCCCCGTATTGATGATCAGCTGCCAAGTGTCGGAGAAATGAAAAACCGGACCGGTCGTCGCCCACACAGCGATTATCAAAATTGCGGCGGCAAACGCCCAGGGACTCCCAAGAATTACGGAAGAGCGGCGAGCGAAGACACGGAAAACGTCACTCACGACGCAGAAGAAATCGCGTTCCTCTTCGTGCTTTTTTAATTCCTGGGTTTGCGTGTGATTCATAAGCTTCACTTTATCTTCGCGTCGAAGCTGGAAATCGCGCGCACGGAAAATGTGGATCTACGACCATGCCCGAGACAGGCCGGGATTGATTTTCCCGCCGATCTGAGGAAAATAGATCCCCCGCAGCCCCATGCAGCACGTCACCGCATTCTCGCGTCCAGAAACCGTGCCTCCCGTGTCGGCGATTGTGCCGAAACGCAATGTCTGGATTCTCGACAGCTGGCGCGACCTGATTCTCTACGTTGGAACGCCGCTGCTGATCATTCCGCTTTTCACGGTGGCGCAGGCGCGCTGGAGCGCGCAGGAGATTTATCTCTTTGTCGCCGCGTTTGGCGCGATGGGTCATCACCTGCCGGGAATGATTCGCGCCTACGGCGATCGCGCATTGTTTGAACGATTTCGTTGGCGGTTTATCCTCGCTCCAATTTTTCTGCTCGCGGTCTGCGTCGGTTTTTATTTCTGGGACATCAAGACCAACCCGGTGATCATGATTGTGTTCCTGTGGGGTGTCTGGCACGGCATGATGCAGACCTACGGGTTCGGCCGCATCTACGATGCGAAGATGGGTTCGTTTGCCGCCCTGACCCGACGGCTCGATTTCGCTACCTGCGGGATCTGGTTCGCCGCGGGCGTGATTCTTTCGCCAGCCAGGATGACTGATACACTCGAGGGATTTTACGGATGCGGTTTCCCGTTCATTGCGGCGGGTGGGATTCACGCTCTTCAACAAACGTTCCTGTTTGGGGCCGTGGCCATTTCGATCCTGTGGCTGGCCAATTACGTCCGAATGTGGATCGCCGGCACACGGCAAAATCCGGTGAAGCTGGCGCTCTTCATTACCAGCATCGCGTTTTGGTGGTATTGCAATAACGGCGTGACCAACATTCTTGCTGGCATCGCCTTGTTCGAGGTCTTCCACGATGTGCAATACCTGTCGCTGGTCTGGATCTACAACCGCAACCGGGTGGAGAAAGACAGCTCCATCAGCGGATTCATGCGGTTCATCTTTCGCCGCAGCGGATCGTTGATCGGACTTTATGTCGGGTTGGTTTTTGCCTACGGCTCGATCGGTTACCTGAATTCGACCATCGGAATGGAAACGGTGACGCGCGTGCTCACCGGCGTAGTGGCGGCGTCAGGGCTTCTCCATTTTTATTACGACGGTTTTATCTGGAAGGTGCGCGAAAAATCGACGCGCCAATCGCTCGGCCTTGCCGGCGGTACCGCGGACGTGAGCCTCGGCGGATTTTTGCCAAGTTGGGCGCTGCACGGAACCAAATGGGCGGTCGCGTTTGTCGTTCCGCTTGCAGCGATGTGGTTTGGGAAGGTCTACCGTGCAGCTCCAGCAGCGGATCGCACAGGTCATGTGGCGGCCGATTTGCCGGCCAGCGCGCGAGCACATTTTAATTACGGTGTAGCGTTGCAGCAAAACGGCCGACTCGACGAAGCGGAAAAGGAATACAACACCGCACTGCGCTTCGATCCGAATTACGTGAAGGTTTACATAAATTTGGGCCAGCTCTTTGTTTCGAAGGAAAAATTCGATGACGCGAAAACAAATTACGAGAGAGCGATCCAGTTGGAGCCCGGTACAGGCGAGATTCATTCCGGTTACGCTTATGTCTTGGAACGACTCGGACAGCCCGATGAAGCGCGCGCTCAATACCAACAGGCGATTCGTTTCAGTCCGAAGTTCGCACGACTCTTTTATGCTTACGGCGTGTTTCTCGATAAGCGAGGCGAAGTCGATGCGGCAATCGCCCAATATCAACGCGCTCTGGATGTCGATCCTAACCTCGCTGATGCGCATTCCGAGATCGCGACCGCGTTGTTGCTGAAGGGCGATTCCCAAAAAGCGGAATTTCATTATCTCGAAGCTGCGCGACTCGATCCCAAACGGGCCGATGTTCACAGCAATCTGGGCAGTCTGCTGTTGCGCGAAGGCCGCACCTCACAGGCGATCATCCAGTATGAAGAAGCATTACGGATCGATCCGAACCTGACCGAGGCGGCGGAGAATCTTCGCGTCGCAAGACAAAGCGATAACCGATTTCAAGCGCGCGGGCGGCCTTAGTTGTTCTGAATCGCGCACTTCATCTGAATCTCGACAACGCGTGGCGAGATGAGCCGCTCCACCTGCCGGTAATTGATGCGCGCGAGTGGGGTCCGCGCCTGCGCTTTTCCGCGCCGCCGCGGTTGGTCGAAGAGTTTTACCAGCAATTTTCGGAGCGCGTCTCGCCATTCCTCCTGTATGGCTCGGGCGACTTCCATTACTTGAGCGCGCTCTGGCTTCGCCGAGTCGCGCAACCATTCGTCCTGGTTTCTTTCGATAATCATCCGGACTGGGACATTCGTCCGCCTACATGGGCCTGCGGCGGCTGGATCAATCGCGCGCTCGAGCTCGGGCGGTTGCAACACATTGCGATTTGGGGCTGCGGAAGTTTTGAGTGTTGGTGGCCCCACAACATTTTCGCCAACCGCGGCGCTCAGCGCGACGGTAAACTGGAAGTTCATCCCTGGGTGAATGATCGTCCGACGAAGGATCGACAACGCCCCGGCGCGATCCTGCGCGAAAGCTGGCTTGAACAATTCGAGAAGTTCGCGAAAAAAATCGGCGGCTCGAATGTTTATGTCACGATCGATCTTGATTGTCTCCGAGCGGATGACGCTCTCACAAACTGGGAGAACGGGAGGTTCAGTGTCGCCGATCTTGAATGGGCGCTTGGAAAATTGCGCCAGCATACGCAAATCGTCGCGGGCGACATCTGCGGAGCGTTTTCAGAGCCCCAGTACGCGCGATGGAAACAGCGTTTCGCATCAAACTGGGATCATCCGACGGTCGACCTTCCGGACGCCGAACAGATTCGAAAGATTAACTTCGCGACTCTGGAGCGACTTTGGCCGGCGTTAACTCAATGAAACCAGCACGATCCCGACGCTGATCCCCAACGCGCCGAGGGTTAGGCGAAGATTCAGTTTCTCGCGCAACACAACCGCGGCGGCCAGGCTGATGATGATGACGCTCAATCCCTGAAACGGATAAACGAAGCTGAGATCGAGATGGGCAAGCAGACCGAGAGTGATTAGAAAGTTGATCGTCATCGAAAAAATCCCACAGCCGAGGAAAGCCAGAACCTTCTTGTCGCGAACGCCCTTCGCCGCTGAAGATTCCATGCCGCGTTTAAGACAAAGCTGGCCGGTCACGAATGCGATCAGTGCTACCGGAATTAAGACGAATACCTGCCAGCTCATAACTTTTCTTCCAATTGCGCGGCCGGCTTCGCCATCAGGATCAAACCGACGATCACGAGCGCGATGCCGCACCAGCGACGCGTGGAGATATCTTCGCCGAGAATCATCCAGCAACTCAGAGGGACAAGGATATCGACTACCCGCGAGAGCGGGAAGGCGATCGAAAGCGGAATGTATCTCAACACGTAGAGCCAGCTGAGCAGGCTGACGATCATCAGCCCCATTGCCAACCAGGTTAGCGGCGAGGCCAAAGCGGTGATGCCTATCCAGGACCAGGCTTGCGAGAGGTGGGCGGTCGCGCTGGCGCCTCGTTTCTGGAGCAGCTCGTAAACGAGCACGCAAATCACTTCAAATCCGAGGACCAACCACGGATTCGCAAAGCCTTTAGACCGATTGTTCGTCATGATGATGTCGATCCGATTCTGCGAGTCCGGTTCGAATATGCCAGTTTGACTCCAACCTCAAAGCTGATCTGCGTTTGGAAATTTCTTCAAGATCGGATCATGCCGGGTTGGTTCGAGATATTTCACGGCAAACTGGAAAATCGGATTCAACAAGGGTTTCGTGTGCATCACATAAAGATCCAGCGGCGCCAGCTCGTGACCGAGGTGTAATTTCGGATCGTAGTTGAGCGGGCCGCTTGAATAACAACGAAGTCCCTGGGCCATCGACCAACTGATTACGTCGCGAAGCGTGTAGAAATAAAGATACAGCTCGAACGCGACGCCGTAGTCCAGGCCAAGACATTCGTCGTGGATTGTGTCGCCCGAGACCAGGCAAAGGCTGAACGCGATGATTTTTCCCGAGCTTCGCCAGATAAAAAAGCGCGCGCGTTCGGGCATGGTGCGGCCGATCGCGGAGAAAAACTCTTTAGTTAGCACTTCGAATTTCATCGGCGAACGCTCGTGGACTTGAAGATAGAGCGGATAAATTTCGTCAATGTGCGGAGTGATGTCGGTCACCACTTCCATGT
>DASZJH010000056.1:0-12111 GCA_035948375.1 Chthoniobacterales bacterium | reverse complement strand
TCGCGCCAGGCGAAGACGGTGTCGTGAAACTCGAATGAGTTCGGGGCTTGATCTTCCAGCATGTCAACCGTCTGGGCCTCATCCCAATGATGCTCCGCAGACAGCACGCCGGCGCCGAGCACGTTCAGGAATCCATGCATTTCGGTTTTCACCTCATCGCGAAATTGCCGGATCGGATGATGCAATCCGGCGGTGAATTTTATTGGAACGTGATGCTTCGTTGAAGCAAGAATGCCCCGCGCGATCTGGACCGAGCTTGGAAAAGCATCGGCGGTGACACCGCCCGTGCGAAGCTTATAACCAAACATCGGCTGCTTCGCCCGCGCCAGAAGCGTGATTGTTTGCTCAGCCGATTCGGCCGGCGTCTCCCAAAAAGCCTGTACCTTCAATTCGACCAGCAAAACCGCCGCCCGACTCAATCCTTGAAGATCGACATCCGCAGGAAGAACCATTTCGATCTGCGCCACCGAGACCCGATCGACGTGTTGCTTTTGAAAGGAGCCGATCGCCGCGGCGATGTTTTGCAACTCGCCAAGAAAATCTTTCGCACTTTCCGTCTTCGGTCCCAACGCCGAAATCCGCAACGGATGCTGTTTGTCGAATTGAAACGTTAATGGATCTGCGTCACCAAATTTCGGCACCGGCAAAACGAACGCGGACAGCATCCACGAATCCGCCGAGCGCGCATACTCGGCTTGATTCTTTATCGCTGGCTCCAACTCGAGACTGCACGGCGGAAACATTCCCGCGTAATCAATGGAGCGGCCCAGCAGAGCGCGGAGCGAAGCGGCAGACATGGTTTAGACTGAACAGTGAGGGATGACCTGTAGTCAACTCAGTTTCCATAAAGCGCACGCGCGAAATGGATTACTGGGGCGCTTCCACACTGGCCTAAAATTGAGGCCACGATTGACTCGACTTTTTAGCCGAGAATTCTATAACGGAACTTCAGCCTTCATGGCCCAGACTCCATCCTTATCACGCGATTGCCTCGTTCTGTGTGCCTGCCGCGGTAAAGAATACAAGGTGCGCGATGCGATAGCCGCTGCGTTCTATCGAGGCGATTTGGAACCGCTCTGGAAAGAGTTCCTTTGCAGTGTTCAGGCCGAGCAGCGGGCAAACGAATTGGAGTTGGAGCTCGATGATGATGCGGTAGGCGAAATGGCGGAACGTTTTCGTTACGAGCGTGATTTGATCACCGCCGAAGAGACCGAGCGCTGGCTCGAGCAACATGGAGTAACACTTGAAGATTTCAGCGACTATTTTGCGCGACGCCACTGGCGCGTCGCCCTTGAGGAACATATTGCGCCGAACGGTCCCGATTTTGTGTCAGCACCAGGCGAGCTGCGTGATCTTTTTACTGCTGAATTAATGTTTGACGATCAACTCGAGGTTCTGACCAAGCAGCTAATGCGTCGATTGGCGGTACACGCGGCAACCGGAGTGGACGGGATCGACGCGAAAGAGATCGCGACTGAACGCCGGCAATTTCTTGACCGAAACAAAATCCAGACTTCGAAACTGGGTGGCTGGCTTGATCAAATCGAGCGGAACGAAGATTGGCTGGAGGAGACAGCAGTAATGGAAGTGCTCTACCGGCACAGCTGCGAGAGTGTCCTGAATTCGCAAGCGCGGAAAAAGCAATTGGCCATCCTGCGCATGCCGCTGACGCGGTTTGAGGCAGAAGTCATCGAAGTTGAATCGCTTGATGCCGCAAAAGAGGCGCTGTTCTGCATTCGTGAAGACGGAATGTCTATGGAAGAAGTGGCTAGCGAGGCGCGTTATCCTCATCGTCGGATTTCGTTCCGACACGAAGACGTCCCGGCGGAATTGCAGCAGAAATTCTGGAGTGTGACCGCTGGCGACCTTCTGGAACCGTTGCCGCGTGGTGACAGCTTCGAGCTTTATCGCATCACGCACAAAAGCGAACCCGACCTCAGCGATGCCACGGTGCAGGAACGAATTGACGAACGTTTGCTCGAACAACACTTCGCCGAATTGGTGCGCGATCATGTGCAGGTCCGATTGGAAACAGCAGCGCAAACACAGTGAAGGGACATGACATAGATGTTGTTCGGCGTTCCTCGGCGTTCCGATTCCTTTCAGACGAGCATTTCGCCGCGATCGAGGCTCTCTTGCAGGAAGAACATTACGATTTCGGCGATACTATCGTTAAGCAAGACGATCCGGCCGATGCCTTTTACATTCTGACCAACGGTCGCGCGCGCGCGATCAAGACAAAACCCGATGGAGACGAGATTCCCCTGGGGGTGTTGAAACCGGGCGATAGTTTCGGCGAAGCAGCATTGGCGGAAGGCGGCCGGCGCGCGGCGACAGTCCGCTGCAGCACTTCGGTCGACGTCCTGCGGATCGATCGCAATGATTTTCTATCCCTAGTCGCGCAGGCTCCCGAGCTCAGGCATTACATCCAAATCATCGGCCGCAATCGTGCGGTCCAGAGTTTCCTTTACCAGTTCAGTAATTTCGGCCGTCTGCCCGGGCCCGCCTTGCGCGGTATGATCGACAAGCTTGTCCCTATCGGCTTCTCCAAGGGTAGCCTTATCATTCGGCAGGGTGATGCGGCAGGACCGATGTATGTGATTGAGAAGGGACGCGCGCGAGCGTTCGCAGGCGATGGAAACGGACAGCGCCGTAACTTGGCATTCTATCGCGAGGGCGATTTCTTCGGCGAATTGTCGATCTTGAACAGTGCCCCCCGCGCGGCATCGGTTGAAGCGTTCACCGATTGCCAGTTGCTTGCGCTCGAACCGCAAGCTGTCCTCGACCTGCGAAGTCGGTTCCCGGAATTCGACAAGTTGTTGAGTGAGCGGCTTGCGATTTACGAAGCGAAAACGGAAGCGCGCATTCCGCTCGACTTCGCAGAAGAGCTTTTACCCGCCGAAACCCGTCGGACCGACAAGACCGAACTGGAGGGCGAGGCCGCCGCAGTTGAGCCGGAAAACAAAGAGGAACCGTTTCTAGATGAGCACGGGTACTTCCGGAAAAAACAAAAGCGGATCCCGAAGATCGAACACATTCAGCAGATCGACGAAATGGATTGTGGCGCGGCAAGTCTGGGAATGATTTGCCGGCATTTTGGACGAAAAGTGAGCCTGGCGCGGATCCGCCAGCTTTGCCACACGGCGACAGACGGCACGAGCTTGAAAGCTCTCGTCCGTGCGGCCACTGAACTTGGATTGGCTGCGCGGGCGCTCAAAGTTTCGCTCCGGAACTTACCGATGATGCCATTGCCGGCGATCGTCCATTGGGAGGGTAATCACTGGATTGTACTCTACGATGTCGATCCAGAATTTGTGCGAGTGGCCGACCCCGGTCTCGGGCTGCGCAAACTTCCACGGAGCGAGTTTGAAGCAAAATGGACTGGCTACGCGGCCCTTTTCGATTACACGACGGCGTTCGACCAAGCGCCGGAGGCCAAACCCGCGCTGACCTGGATGGTTCCTTTTCTGGCCCGGTTCAAGACGTTGCTGTTGCAGGTGCTCGGCTTAGCTATGGCCGTCAGTGTTTTACAGTTGGTGTTCCCTGTATTCACCCAAATGGTCGTCGACAAAGTTATCGTCGAAAACGACCTCGGCTTGTTGCGGACAATTCTGATTGGAATGCTGGCGGCCGTCGTATTTGTCCAACTATCGACGCTGGCCCAAGAGTACCTGCTCGCGTTTGCGGCCGTGCGTCTGGATGCCGCGATTCTCGATTTCCTCAGTCGAAAACTTCTGTCGTTGCCAATGACTTATTTTACCAGCAGGCGCACCGGCGACATTCAGCGGCGCCTTGACGGCGCCCGCCAGGTCAGGCAGTTCGCGGTGCAACAAGGCATCGGCGCGCTGCTCGCGGTGATTTATCTTGTCGGCGCGATCTTTTTGATGGCTATCTACAGCCCGCTTCTCACTATCGCATTCCTGGCTACTACTCCGCTCTATGCCGGGCTCATGATTTTTTCGGTGAAAGTATTGCGGCCCTTATTCGCCGGAGTGGAAGAGAGTCAGGGCAAATACAGCTCGCACCAGATCGATGCGATCAAAGGAATTGAAGCCGTCAAAGCCGCCTCAGCCGAGAGTGGGTTCCGTGACGCGATGCTGAATGAGTTCCTTTCGGTTTCGAAACAGATGTTCCGGGCCAGCTTCATCGTGATGTCTTACGACAGCGTATTGCAAAGCATCGGTTTGCTTTCGACCGCGATTTTTCTTTGGGTCGGCGCAACGCAGGTGATTAACGGGCATCTGAGCGTGGGCGGCTTCGTTGCCTTTAGCTCGCTGACCGCGATGGCTTATTCGGGAATTCTTCGAACCCTCGGCGTGTGGGACAACATGCAATTCGCGTCGGTCTTGCTGAATCGACTAAACGACATTTTCGAGCAAGAACCCGAACAAGGGCACGACCGGTCACGGTTGGTGCCAGTTCACAGTCTGGAAGGGCGAATCCAGCTGCGCGGAGTTTGTTTCACGTACGGCGGTCCGGAAGCACCGAACATTTTGAACGATATCAATCTCGACATAAGTCCCGGAAAAATGGTGGCGTTTGCCGGCCGCAGTGGTTCGGGAAAAACAACGCTGATCAAATTGGTCGCCGGCTTGCTGGAACCGACCGAGGGCGCGATCTACTTCGACAATGTCGATCTTCGGACTCTGAATTACCGCGACGTGCGGCGGCACATCGGAATGGTGCTGCAAGAAAATCACATCTTCAACGACACAATCGCGCGCAATATTGCCTTCGGCGATGTCGAGCCCGATCTTGATCAAGTACTGACGGCAGCGCAGGCGGCGGCGGCGCACGATTTCATCATGCGGCTGCCGCTCGGTTACGAAACGAAGATCGGCGAGTCCGGGCTGGCCCTTTCCGGCGGTCAGAAACAGCGTGTCGCAATCGCCCGCGCGATTTACAATAACCCGCCGATCCTGATTTTTGATGAAGCAACCAGTTCGCTCGACACCGAATCGGAGCGCGCAATCCAGGACAATCTTGGTCGACTGACGGCGGGCCGAACCACCATTGTGATTGCGCATCGGCTCAGCACCATTCGCGAAGCCGACACAATAGTCGTTTTGGAGAAAGGAAGCGTAGCCGAGCTCGGGAACCACGACGAACTAATGAATCAGCGCGGGCTCTACTATTACCTGTCCAGTCAACAACTGGGCGTTTGATGCAAAGTCGATCATGAGCGTATTCACTCCACAACGCGGCTCAATCGAGCTTGAATCCGAGATGCTGCCGCAGGATCCGCCGCCGTGGATCGTTCGGAGAACGGCCTGGCTTTTGATCGGAGCATTTTTCACGGCGCTTCTGCTCGCCCTGGTAATACGACTGCCGGAGACGGTGCATTGTCCGTTCATCTTGGTGCCGGCGACTGGGGCCGATCCAATTCAGGCGCCGCATCAGGGCATCATCACTCGAGTTTCGGTGACGGAAGGTCAGACCGTGAGTAAAGGCTCCGAGCTGTTTGTACTTCGCTCGGACGAAATTCACGCCTTGGACACGCAATTTCTTACCTTAAGCGAAGATTTGCGAACAAAAGAGGAAGGACTCGAGCGAAGCGAGACCGCCTACAAAGCTCAGCTCAATATAAAGCTGGCTGAGATCGAACAGGCCAAAAGTGAGGTAAATTTTCGAGAGAATCACACCGAGACCAGTCGCGATTTGGTCGCGCGCATGGAGAAATTAGCAAAGGAAGGCGGCATGTCGGAAGTCGATCTGATCAAAACGCGACTTGATCTCGCCGGATCGGAAAAAGATTTCAGTATTTCTCAACGAACGCTCCAGCAAACACAGCTCGATCGCGAGCGAATGGAAAGCGAACATGCCAAGTCGCGGAGCGAGCAAACTTCTGAAATCGGGAACCTGAAAGTCCGCGTGGCGGCTCTGAAGGCCGACTTGGAAAACACGCAACAAAACCTGCTTACCGTGCGCAGTCCGTATGACGGTGTGGTCATTTCGCTCGACCAGCGAACCGTTGGGAGCGTGATCCAACAGGGGCAGATGCTCTGCCAACTGGCACAGCGGAACGCCCAACTGCGAGCCCGCCTGCTTCTAACTGAGGCCGGCTTTCCCAAGCTCGCTGTAGCGCAAAAGGTTCGTTATTTCTTCGAAGCGTTTCCTTATCAGCGGTACGGGGCAGTGACCGGAAAGCTGGATTGGATCAGCCCTTCGGTGGTGAGTTCAAGCGATGGTCCGCGTTTTATTGGAACGGGTTCCCTCGAGAAAGCGGCCCTGCCGGGGGGGCACGGCCAATCTTTGCCGTTGCGAGTCGGGATGAAAGGTGAAGCCCACATCATCGTCGGCGGACGGACGATGATCGAATATGCCTTCGAGCCAGTTCGGCAATTCAGCGAGAACATGAAGCAATGACGTGAATCAAATGCACGAAACGCTTTCACGGCTGAAAATTCAAGACCTGACAACAAGCAATGCTGCGATGGGGCGCTGTTTGCGCCTGGCGCTCCTGGCCGCGAAGTCCGACGTGCCGGTGGTTCTTTTGGGCGAAACCGGCACGGGAAAAACGCTCCTCGCGCACGCTATTCACAATTCTTCCGGTCGCGCCAACGGGCCCTTCATCTCGTTCAATGCCTCGGCCATGAGCGACACGCTTCTGGAGAGCCAACTTTTCGGCCATGAAAAAGGTGCTTTCACCGGCGCGCAGCAAAGCGTGAAGGGGAAATTCGAGCTCGCCAATAGCGGCACGATTTTTCTGGATGAAATCTCGGAGATGAGCCCGCTGGCCCAGGTAAAAATTCTACGGGTGCTTGAATACGGCGAGTTTGAGCGGCTCGGCTCGGAACAAATGCTCAAGTCGAATGCGAGAATTCTGTGCGCGTCGAACTGCTCACTGCGGGAGCGTGTCCGGCAGGGCAAATTCCGGGAAGACCTGTATCAACGGCTCAACGGTTTAACCCTGCTCATTCCCCCTCTCCGCGATCGGCTTGAGGAGCTGGCAGCGTTGATTGCCGCCGAGCTGAAGATCGCAGCTGACAAAGAGGGTAAGACGATTACTGCGATCCATCCGGAAGCCATGGAGAAACTTGTTCATCATGAATGGCGCGGCAATCTGCGCGAACTCAATCATACCGTGCGAACCATGACTCTGTTTTGCGACGGGCCTGTCATTCTTCCTCAGCATGTTATTTTTCCGCCCGATCTCCAGCCGACGAATCGCGAATCAGAGCATCATTTGGCCGCGGGGCCGGTCCCAGACAGCGGTAACGACGTTCACGGCGATATCGACCTTACCCTTGCCGGCGCTGTGCGTCGTCACGTGCACTTTGTTTTCGAACAAGCAAATCGCAATCAGCGCCGCACGGCCAAGCTGCTTGGGATTTCAAGAGCCACCCTCGCCCGCCATCTCCGGAATGCGGCGCAAAATCGAAACACCCACCGGACTCATCATTAGGCAGGCCTGGCCTCATACTGAGGCCGTTGGGCTGTGGAACGATTTTACGCGATTGCCAAATCTGTAGTGCGTAAGTCGTTCAACGTCAGTCAAAATGCTCCAGATGCTGTCGGGGCGGAAATCAAGTTGGCATAAATGCTGGTAATAGGCGCTCGAAGTGAGTGCACCGAAAAACAAAAAAACAGCGGCGGGCGGGGACCTAAAGCGTCCCAGCTCTAAGCGCAGAAAAGAAAAATTGATTCGCCTCGATGATCTGATTCCAAAACAGAACGTCTCCGGCGGACGTCAATTTTTGTTCGGCGTCACTGACGCAATCCAAACAACAAAAACAACCAACAACCCAAAACAAGAAAGCTGATATGTCGAAATCAACAAAAAAGAAAAACCTCAAAGTTCGTGACCTCAAACCGAAGAAAGATGCCAAAGGCGGTGGCGGCCATGCAGTCTTGGGTGCAGCCCAAAGTGGCTCGCTGAAGCAGGGTTCGGCCCAGACCGGCTCCTTCATGACCGGCGGCGGTAAAGCAGGCAACTAAGGTTAGGTATCGAAAGAAAACGGGGCCGCGCTGTGGTTCGATCCCTCAGTGCGGCTTCTTATGTACGCGAACTGGCGCTCCTATGGAAACAGGCCGCGAATTTTCTTCGCCCTCATCACTCGTTCAACGCCGATGGCCATGGCCGCGGTGCGATGGGCAATCCTGTGCGCTTTAGCGCGCTTGATCACCTGGGCAAAGGAATACTCGAGAATTCGAAACAGCTTGTCCGTCACTTCGGTCTCCGACCACATGAAGGCCTGCTTGCCCTGGACCCATTCAAAATAGGAAACGATCACCCCGCCGGCGTTGCATAGAATATCCGGAATCACGAAGACTTCGTCCCAGCGCTTTTCCAAAATCAAATCGGCTTCCGGCGTGGTCGGACCGTTGGCACCTTCGGCGAGGATCCGGCACTTCAATTTGCCCGCGTTCTGGCCATTGATCACGCGATCAACCGCGCAGGGGGCAAGGATGTCGCACGGCATCGTTAGCAGTTCCCTGGGATCGACATGATCTGCTTCGCGAAACGCGCGCAGGTTTCCTTTCTTCAAAACGTGTTGCTCGGCCGCCTCAACGTCAATGCCATTTGGATTGTAGATGGCAGCGTAAGCGTCACTAATCCCGATTACCTTCACACCGCTTTTGTAGGCAAGGGAAAGCGCAGCCACCGAGCCGACGTTTCCGAATCCCTGCACAATGGCGGTGCACTTCTCGGCATCCATTTTGAGGATGTTCATGGCGCGTTCGATTAAATAAACGACGCCCCGTCCAGTGGATTCACGGCGGCCTTCAGTCCCACCGATCGAAACCGGCTTGCCAGTCACGATCTCGTTCACGGAATACCCGTGATAAACCGAGTAAGTGTCCATGAACCAGGCCATTACCTGCTCGTTGGTTCCCATGTCCGGGCCCATCACATCGGTCTGTGGGCCGACGAATGGAATCATTTCCTGCATGTAACGCCGGGACACCGCTTCGAGCTCGGTGCGCGACAATTTCGTCACATCGCATGCCACGCCGCCCTTCGCTCCGCCGTAAGGCAAATTTGCCAGTGCGCATTTCCAGCTCATCCACATCGCCAACGCGGCCGTCTCGCCCATTGAGAGCGAGGGTGCGAAACGCGTTCCACCTTTGGTCGGCCCAAGAGTGAGATGATGCTGAACCCGATAACCTTGAAACGTCCGGGTGCTGCCATCGTCCATGTGCACCGGCAGCGTCACAGCGATCGCGCGCTTGGGGTACATCAACCGGTCCCGGTCGTTCTTGTCGATGCTCAGGTAGTCGGCGATGACCTGAAACTGGTCGCACGCCATTTTGAAAACTTCGTCGTCGTAAATCGTCATTAAGCGAAAGCGGAATCTAGAATATCCGCGAAAAAAACGCAGATGCTATTTGCCTCGAAAAATCCTCGCGTCAAATCCAATCAGGCGCAACATCGACAAGGCCCCGGGAATCCGTAACGTCTTCGCCGAAATGAAAATCGAAACCCTCGCGGTGCACGCCGGGCAGCGGATTGATACTGCAACTGGCGCCGTTTCACCACCGATTCACCTTTCCACCACCTTCGAACGCGATCTCGAAGGGACCTACTCACGCGGATTCATGTATACGCGCAACAACAATCCGAATCGGCAGGCGCTCGAGGAAGGAATCGCTGCGGTCGAGGGCGGTGCCGCCGCGGCGGCGTTTGCTTCGGGCAGCGGCGCGACGATGTCGATCCTTCAAGCGCTGACGCCGGGTGATCACGTTCTCGCCCACGTCGATGCCTATTATGGAACCACTCGCCTGCTTCGCGAAATTTTCCTGCGCTGGGGACTTCAAGCCGATTTTGTCGACATGAGCGATCTCGCTGCGGTTAAGAAAGCGCTCCGTCCGAATACAAAACTCGCCTGGATGGAGACGCCCTCCAATCCTTTGCTGAAGATTGTCGATCTTGCAGCGATTTCGAAAATTGTTCACGACGCCGGCGCGCTTTCCGTGTGTGACAATACCTGGGCGCCGGTTCTTCAGCGGCCGTTCGATCTGGGCGCCGATTTCATCATGCATTCGACCACAAAGTATTTCGGTGGCCATTGCGACGTTTTGGGCGGAATCCTCGTCGCGAAACAGGATAACGATCTTTTCCAGGGCATCCGTGGTATTCAATATGAAGGCGGCGCAGTCCCCTCACCGTTCGATTGCTGGCTGATCCTGCGAGGATTGCGCACCTTGCCCTGGCGAATGCGCGCGCATTCCGAAAACGCTGCCAAGGTCGCGCAATTTTTGTCAAAACATCGCAAAGTCGAACGCGTGCATTATCCCGGACTAGCCGGTCATCCCGGACACGACATTGCGAAAAAACAGATGTCGATGTTTGGCGGAATGCTTTCGCTCGAAGTCAGAGGCGGTCGCGACGCGGCAATGAAAGTTGCCAACAGCACGAAAATATTTACACGCGCGACCAGTTTGGGTGGAGTGGAAAGCTTAATCGAACACCGCGCCTCAATTGAAGGTCCGGGCACGCAGTCACCCGAAGGTCTTTTGCGCTTGTCGATTGGGCTCGAGAACGCCGACGATTTGATTGAGGACCTCGATCAAGCACTCGGCTGATTCCTGCGGCCAAATTTTCGTCGAACAAGATCCACAACATCGCGGACTTCATTGACGCGGAACAAGAACGCGCTGCCAAAAAACACAACGGCAGCGACGCTGATTGTCAGCAGGACGCCGAAAACTTTTTGCCACTCGGGCAAGTGCGCACCCGGATAGAACATCGTTGCGAGCGCGAGCCAGCAAACGCCCGCGAGAAGTGCCAGCGGAATCAAAAGCTTCGCAAGCAAGCCGAATAGCGCGCCGGTTTCGAGCGGCCCCGCGTAGCGCAGCATCATCATATATAGAAGAAGAAAATTGATGATCGCGACCACGCTGACCGATAGCGCTAGTCCACGATGGCCGAAGCCAAGATGGAAGGTGAAAAACCAGTTCAATATCAAATTCGTAATAATAGAAAAGATGCTCACCGCCATCGGAAGGTAACGTCGATCGAGCGCGTAAAACGCCGGGGCAATGACTTTCACCCCCGAGTACGCGGCCAATCCAATCGCGTAAAATTGTAATGCGGCGGCCGTTTGTCGCGTCGCTTCCGGAGTAAAACGTCCGTGCTGATAGATGACAGCAATGATTGGGTCGGCCAGACAAAACAAGCCGACCGCCGACGGGATTGTTAACAAGAAGACGACGCGAATTCCGTGCGCAAGAGCGGAGCGAAAGCCGGCGATGTCGCCAACCGCGGCGCTCTTTGAAACCAATGGCAGCGCGACAGTGGCTACAGCCACACCGAAGATACCGAGCGGCAACTGCATCAACCGAAAGGCAATCGAGAGCCATGCAACTGCTCCTTTCGCGAGATAAGACGCGAAAGTACTGTTGACCAAAACGTTGACCTGCACGGCGCTGGCCGCGATCACCGCCGGGCCCATCAGTACCAGAATTGTTCGCACTCCCGGATCGCGCCAGATAAAGTTGGGGCGGAATCGATAACCAACACGCCACAACGCCGGCACCTGCACTAGGAACTGAAGCGCGCCGCCAACGAGCGTCCCGATAGCCAATCCAAGCAGAGCGCGTTGTCCAAATTGCGGATCGAGCCACCATCCAACCGCAACACCGGCAATAATCGAACCGACATTGAAAAAAGTCGATGCCATGGCCGGCATCCCGAAGACATGCTTCGCGTTCAACATTCCCATCGCCAGCGCGGCGAGCGAAACGAGGAGGATAAACGGCCACATGATCTGCGTGAGCAGCGTGGTCATCGCTTGATCATCGGCGTTAAAACCACGCCCGATCACTCCGATGATTTGATGCGAAAAAATTATCCCCACGATCGTGACTGCGCTCATGAAAATCGCGGTCAAGGTGGCAACTTTGTTCGCCAGCTCCCACGCCGATCGATCACCTTCGGTTGCGATTTTCTTTGAGAACGTTGTGATGAACGCGGTCGAAAGCGCGCCCTCGGCAAAGAGATCGCGCAACAAATTGGGAACGCGAAAGGCGATCAGAAAAATGTCCAGATTCCGAGTGGCGCCGAAGAGTCCGGCGAAAACCTGCTCGCGGACTAAACCCAAAATGCGCGAGCAAAGCACCGCGATACCGACAATGCCGGTCGCGCGGGTGCTCACTCGCTGCGGTTGC
>DASZJH010000055.1:0-6671 GCA_035948375.1 Chthoniobacterales bacterium | reverse complement strand
ATTTTTTGCCAAGGGCGGCGTGTTCATGTGGCCGCTTCTGATCTGTTCGATCGTTTCGCTGACGGTGATCATTTTGCGGACGCTGGCGCTGCGGGAAAAGAATGTGCTGCCGCTGACTATCGAGAGCGAAATGGAACGGCTCGCTCCCGGCGGAAACCCGGAACGACTCTTTCGTATCGTGCAGCACGATGGCTCTTCTCTCGCGCGGATTGTGCGCGTGGCACTGGCGCAATTGCGCTGGCCGCGCTCGGAGAACATCGAAACCGTGCAAACGCGCGCTCGCTATGAAATGGTGCGCCTGGAGCGCGGAATAGTCGTGTTGGAGGTGATCATCGGTATTGCGCCCTTGATTGGATTGATCGGCACTGTGTCCGGCTTGGTACACGTCTTCGCCAGCCTGGGTGTCAGCGCCGGCTCGGCGGATCCTAAGATGATTGCGCGCGGCATTTCGGAAGCGCTCAATTGTACCGTGTTCGGTTTGGGAATTGCGGTGCCGAGCCTAATCGCGTTCGTCTATTTTTCGAAGAAGGTCGAGGTTCTTTCGGTCGAAATGGAATCGCTGGTGACCGATTTGCTTTCAAAATGTTATTACGGCCGCGTCGTTAGCGCGCGAAAGGCGCAGGGGCAAATTCCAGCGCAGCCGATCACGCCGGCCGAACCCGCCACTCCCGAGATCGCGCCGATGGTCTGAGGTTTGATCGACATCCGTGAAATTCGCAGTCCGCAAACGCCGCGCGCCGTCCATCATCATCGTTTCGCTGGTCGACATTCTGACAATCCTCCTGATATTTTTCGTGGTCTCGACTACGTTTAAAAGAGATCAGCCGCAAGTGCAGATTAGTTTGCCGGAATCGAAAACTGCGACGACTGCGCCGGCCGAGCTCGAACACGCGATCCTGACCGTGAGCGAGAACGACGAGATCAAACTCGATGGGCAAACTATTGCTGTGGAAGATTTGGAGAGCGCGGTCCGGAATCTGTCTGAGACGCGACGCACCTCGCTCGCGTTGCAAGCCGACAAAAAGGCGTCATTCGGAATCATCGTCAAAGTGATGGACGCGCTGAAGCTGGCGGGCGTGAAAAATTTGCCGGCCTTCACGCGCGGGGAAAAATGAAGTTGTCGATCGTGCAGTACGGCAACCCGGTTTTGCGGGCGAAGGGAAACCGGATCGAAGAAATCAACGACCGGATTCGCGAGCTGGCGAAGAACATGATTGAAACGATGCACGCGGCTAATGGGGTCGGTTTGGCGGCGCAACAAATCGGCGAACCGATTCAGCTTACCGTGCTCGATGTTTCGCAGGTCGAGGATCGGCCGACGCAGATGAAGTTGAATGGCAAAAATGTCGAGCCAAAGACGTTGATGCCGCTGGTGTTAATTAATCCCCAAATCGAATTGGGTACAGAAACTGAAATCGGAACGGAAGGTTGTCTCAGTTTTCCCGAGATATCGGGCGAGATCGAGCGGGCGAAATCAATCAAGGTCCGCGCGCGAAATCTAGACGGCGAGGCAATTGAAATCGAAACCAGCGGGTTCCTGGCCTGCGCCATTCAGCACGAAGTCGATCACCTGAACGGAATTCTTTTTATTGATCGAATGAGCTCGGCGGCGAAGACGAGTTTGTCGAGTAAACTAAAACGGCTGCAGAAGGAGACGCAGCGTGGAATCAAACATCGACAACGGGCGGTTGCGGAGACGACGCTCTAATCAGAGCGCTTTGTAATCGACGGAGATTGTGCGGAACACGAGCTGATCGTGTTGGGCCGAAAAATAAAAAAGCTCGAGCATCGTCGCGCCGATGGTCCACTGATAACCGACCAACGTTTGAATGACGTCGGAGTCGGTATCACGCGTTCGCGAGACTAATTTGCCGGTTCCATATTTGGCGTCGAAATAACGGCGAATTTCGCCCATTCGCTCGTTGTAACGTTCGATCGACCAGTCAGGATATTCGTACTGCAATTCGACGCCGAAGAGAGCGCCGCCTTTAAAAGTAAACAGGGTTCGCTTCAACCCGGGATGGACGAGACCTTCCACCGTCCAGACTTCACGGTTTTCTCTCTTCTCGCGGGAAACGATAGTGGCCTTCGCGCCCTTGAGCACGGCTTCTACGCGCGACATCGGATCGTTCCAGCGAAACCCAAACGGTGGCAGTAATTCTTCGGCGCCTCGCATCGATGAAGCGACGAAAAGCAGAGAAACAAGCGTAATTAGAACACGCGACATGTCGGATCAAAATCCTCTCGGAGACATTATCAGCGCGCCGAAGCAAAGAAAATACCGCTTCGCGCGCCTTCGATTCATGATTGCGCGCGGGGTGCAATTTTCGCTGCTTGGGGACACGCTCGTTTTGGTTTTTTCGTCAAGAATTTTTTGACCGAAAAAGAAAAATAAAGTTCAGATTTTTTCTTGTCGATATTGGACGCGATTTCTAATCTCAAGCCCGCGGCAGGGGACGAAAGAGAGGCGCGTGTGAATAAGATGTGAACATGTATGAGAAAGATTGATTTCCTAGAATGAGCAACGCCTTAACCACACGAAATCGAAAACTCAAAGGACAGATCGATCCCGCTTCGCAACAGTTATTTGATGACAGGCTCAGTGGACATTTTCCCTCGTATTTTGGCAATTTTGGCAATTTTAGCCGGCTTTTGATGCTTCGGATGCAGGCGCGCCTGACCAAGCGTCGTCTTCGTCAGGAGCATTCCTTCCCTGTCATAACCGCCTTTATGGCGATTGTGTAACACTGTTAACAACTCCCATGGACGAGAAATGTACTCAGCTTTGGCAGAAGCTCTCGGCGGCGCTTAAACCGCACGTCAGCGCGGATACATTTAAACGTTGGTTTTCCGCAGTCGAGTTGGCCGGAGTCACAGCCAAGACGCTGAGTTTTCGCGTACCAAACAACATCTACCAGTATTGGATCGAGAGTAACCACATGGCGGCGCTGGAGGGTGCGGTCCTGACTGCACTCGGCGAGCCGCGAGAAATCAAATTTATCTCGTCCGAAACTCCCGTTGAAACCAACGCGGCCATTTCGGCGGTGAAGGAAAGTGAATCAAGCCGAGACGCCAAGCCGAGCAGTTCATTCGGTCTCAATCCGCGCAATACCTTTGAATCGTTTGTAATCGGGCCGAATAACGAGATCGCGCACGCGGCCAGTCTCGCCGTCGCACAGGCACCCGCCCGGACCTACAATCCGCTTTTCATTTACGGCGGCGTCGGCCTCGGCAAGACCCACCTGATGCAGGCGATCGGCCAATACGTGATCGCGAAAAAGAAAAACACCAAGGTGATTTATCTTTCGAGCGAGCTTTTCATCAACGAATTCATCGACGCGATTCAGCACAACAATCTGGTCAAGTTTCGCAAACGCTATCGACAGGCTGATCTGCTCTGCATCGACGACATCCAGTTCCTCGCCGGCAAGGAACGCTCGCAGGAGGAATTTTTTCATACGTTCAACACGCTCTTCGATGGCCACAAACAGATCGTTCTCTCCTGCGATCGGCCGGCGTCGGAAATCGCCAACCTCGAACATCGTCTCGTGTCGCGGTTCGAATGGGGCCTGACCGCTGAGCTGCAGCCGCCTGCCATCGAAACCCGACTAGCCATCTTGCGAAAAAAAGCGCGGGGGATGCAGATCAAGCTGCCCGATGAGATCTTTGAATTTCTGGCCAATCGCATCCGGAGCAACGTTCGCCGCTTGGAGGGCGCTCTCATGCGAGTGGCGTCGTTCGCGTCATTGAGCGGTAAAGAACTTACCCGGGAAGTGATCGAGCACTTGCTCAAGGACATTCTTCAGGAAGAAGCGCGAACCTCGATCACGATCGAACAAATCCAGCGCAAGGTTGCCGAGCATTTTGATGTGCGTTTGGCCGACATGACGAGTAAACGGCGTCCGGCCTCCATCGCCTTTCCACGACAGGTGGCAATGTATCTGGCGCGCGAATTAACCAAATCTTCGCTCAATGAAATTGGCGACGCCTTCGGCGGGCGTGATCACGGAACGGTGCTGCACGCGTGCAAACTGGTGAAAATGCGGATGACGGAACAGGACAACATCAGGCAGACGATTTCATTCATTGACAGCTCACTGCAACGCTGAGTGTACCTGTCGGCTCGAGCGCACAAGACTTTGCGGTTGCCGAATAGGAGCGCCCGCCTAACATCTTACCCAGATTTGTTCTCATGAAGTTTAGCGCCACCAAAGAAAAGCTGTTGGAAGGTTTGCAACAGGTCCAAAACGTCGTCAGCACTCGCACGACATTGCCGATTCTTTCGAACGTGTTGCTCCAGGCGAGCGATGGCGCGGTCCATCTGACCACCACGGATCTCGACGTTGGCGTCCGCGGAAGTTTCGAGGCAGACGTGGAAAAGGAAGGTGCCACCACACTTCCGGCGCGCCGGCTGTTCAACATCGTCCGGGAATTGCCTGCGAGCGAGATTCAGATAGATGTCGATGGAAAGAATGCCGCCTCTATTCGCAGCGGCCAGAGCTTTTTCAAAATCCTCGGATTGCCGGAGGAAGAATTTCCGCCTCTGCCGAAATTCGAAGACGCCAAAGTGGTTACGATCCGTCAGAAAGACTTGCGCGACGGTTTGAAAAAAACTTCCTACGCCATTTCCACTGATGAGACTCGCTACGTGCTGAACGGGCTGCTTTTCAGCTTCAAGGAGAACAAGCTCACTCTGGTGGCCACGGACGGCCGTCGCCTGGCGATGGTCGATATTGAATTGGAAATCCCGCGAAGCCAGGAAACGGACATTATCGTTCCGACCAAAGCTGTCACGGAGTTGCAACGGCTGCTGACTGACGACGGCGACGTCAAGGTGAGCGTGGCCAACGGTCAGATCGCCTTTGATTTAAACAAGACGCTGCTCGTGTCGAAGTTGATCGAGGGAAATTATCCGAACTACAAACAGGTAATTCCGGGAGAAGCCAAGGAACGTGTGACCCTCGAACGGGAGACATTCCTGAACTCGCTCCGGCGCGTTTCTCTCTTAGCGAGCGAGAAATCGAATTCGATTAAACTCAGTTTCGGCAAGAACAACATCGACATCACCGCCAACACGCCGGAGGTCGGTGAAGCCAAGGAATCGCTCGCGGTGCAATACAAGGGCCGCGACTTCTCGATCGCCTTCAATCCGGAATTCATGATGGCGCCATTGCGCAATCTGACCGAGGACGAAGTCTTTCTCGATCTCATCGATGAGATGAGTCCCGGCGTTTTGAAAATTCAGACGCCGTTTCTCTACGTGCTGATGCCGATGCGCATTAGTTCCTGATCGAGCGCCTCGCGAACGAGATCGACATCGAGTCGTTGCAAGTCTTTGTCCGGTGCGCCAATCACCCGCGCGTTTTCATTTAACGGCGCCCACACCGCTGGATCTGTCGGACCGAACAACAAAATCGACTTCGCGCCTGCGGCTGCTGCCAAGTGCGAAATGCCGCTGTCATGACCAACGAAAATCGTGTTCTCTAGGACCGCGGCCAGTTTTGGTAGCGGCAAAAACCTGGCGAACCGCACGCGCGGATTTTGCCAGGTGCATTCGAGCCTCTGGGTCTGCATCTGGTCAGCTTCACCGGAAACAATCAGAAGCGAGCCAGAGTGGTTTCGGAGAAAATGATTTCCGATTTCGATCCAATTCTGCAGCGGCCAGTTTTTCTTGTCGCTTCCGCTTCCCGGATGAAAGGCAATGATTGGTGTGTCCGATCCGGCGACGAATTCCCGGACATGATGTCGATCTTGTTCCGACGGGAAAACTTTCGGCGCAAAATCTGAGATTGCGATGCCGAGTTCTTCGATCGGCTGGGCGAGTTGTCGAGTCGCATGCGAGCCATTATCGATCTTCGCCGGGCCGCGGATGATTTTCTTGGCGCCGCTCCTCCACAAATTGTCTTCGAAAATCGAATCCGGATCGTAGAGATAGCTGACGATGAGATCGAACCCGGCGAAGTAATTCGCGAGCTCATCTGACAGATCGAGGTCTTTAGCAAAGAATCTCGATAACTGCGCCGATTCGATCGAGCGAACGCCTTGAGCATAAAATCGATTCTTGGCGACGGCAGCAATGTGTTGGTAGCCGAGAATCTCGATGTGCGCGTTCGGATACGCGCCGCGCAACGCTTTGATCGCCGGAAGGGTGAGGACGAAATCGCCGATCGCGCCGCCACGAATCACCAGGATGCGATTCAATCTGCGAACTCAGTATTGGGTGAACGCGCAGGCAAGAATGGTCACACCATAAAGTGCGGCGAACCCGTGAACGATGCGCCAGCGCGCATTGCTTTGCGTGCTCCAGTTGATCTGATCGCGCAACAGGTATGGCATTGTTACCCAGAAGAGGCCGGCCAAGACGAGCAAATAGGCGAACACGGTCAGGAACAGCCGGCTGGTTTCGTAACGAAAAAACGCTGCTTCCAACACTGGCTCGGCCGCAAGCAGGCAAAGAATTCCGAGGGCGCGAACGGCCAGAAATTCATCGACGAATCGGATAACTAACACGTAACCAATTGGCAGGACGATCAGAAGCGGGCGGCGAAAGCTGGAGAATTCGCCCATTTCCATGGTTGCGAGCAACCAGAACGACCAAACCAGAACAACAGTCAGAAGCAAAACACCGGCGACGCGCGAACGCGGCAGACGTTTCAACCACGTTTGGGTCG
>DASZJH010000054.1:0-7612 GCA_035948375.1 Chthoniobacterales bacterium | reverse complement strand
CGTTACAATTTATGTAGCACAATAAATCAATCAACAAAAACTTAATTATTATGCCCAATCAAGCAGATCCACGCAAAACAAAGTGCTCTTTTCATATTTGGAGGGCTGTCTACGACACTTATGTCAAACGCGCGAAAATAGAAAAAAGCAGTTACACCCAGCTTTTGAGGCAAGCGATTTACGCAAAGGCCGAGCAATATGACCCGCGTATCGCGGCTGCCATTTCGAGATTGGAATTACAGCCATCTCCAAACTCGTCGCTGAGAAGGAAACGGGTCTGATAGCTTTGCTCCGTTTGCGCCCAAGGTTCACTTACAACTGGTGCAAGATTGGGCGGAAGGCTACGCTGCGGCCCCAGAATTAAAAGTGCTGGGACACGTTAATGAATAAAGAACTTATTGAGAAAGTGTCGGCCATACGAGAAGACCTGCTGGCCTTCAAGGTCCAAGGCACAGAAGACCTAAAGAAACTGGCCGATCTGGCGTTACAGAAAGTGCCGATCGCTGATCTTGAGGCGACGACGATCTGGCGCAATTATCAGGAACTTTGGCCCTACATGACACAAATCCAGAGGTCGAGGGCTACCTGGATATTCTGCTTCCCGGCTGCGGCTGACGTTTATCTTCGAAGGGGTCCTTCGTTCCAGCCAGGCAAAGATGCTCTCACCAGCGCAGTGACGACGTTGCTTCCCCTGATGATCGCTGACCTAGACGACATCGCTGAAAACGTGAAGGCAATAACCTAGCGACGCGGAACAGTTTCACTGAAAATTGCCACTTTCACTGCGCGGTAAAACAAGGGGTCCCAGTAAAAGAGTGGAAAGAAAGTGGAAAGATTTGACCCCTAAAACCCGCGGAAATTGCGGTTTTTTGCGGTTCTTACTGGGGGAACTTCCCAGGTAGCTGGGTGCTCGGGGCGGGACTTGAACCCGCATGCCTTTCGGCATACGCCCCTCAAACGTACGTGTCTGCCATTCCACCACCCGAGCAGGTGCCCTTTGAGCGCGCGAATTTGCCGCCGAACCTTAGGTCTGGCAAGTGCTTTGGTTCATCCGAAGATTAGGATTAAGCGGACGAGGAAGACGATGAGCGAGCTCAACAATGGCGATTGGATCAAACTCGATCTCCATATTCACACCCTCGATGATCCGAAGGACGTGATCGATTATTCGGCGCATCAGTTGCTCGAACGCGCCAAGAAACTCGGCTTCGGCGTACTCGCTATCACGTTGCACGACGCCGTGTTCGATCGTGCGGAAGTGTTCGCAGACGCTAGTGCGATGGGAATTTTGCTGATTTCTGCAGCGGAAATGCGTCTGGAAGGCGCGGACATTATTCTGCTTAACGTAAGCGCTGAGGAAATTTCTCAGCTACAAACCTTCGATGACGTGCGCCGGCTACGTGCTCGCCGCGGATTGTCGATGTTCACGATTGCGCCCCATCCATTTTACGTGCTCGGCGGCTCCATCGGGGATCGGCTTATCAAAGAGATTGATTGCTTTGACGGGATTGAGCTTTGTCATTTTCACAAAGGCGTATTCGATTTGAACCGGCGCGCGATGAAAGTGGCCGCAGAGTTTAACAAACCGCTGATCGCGACGTCAGATGCTCATCAGCTTCACGCTTTCGGTCGGCATTACACTAGCGTTCCGCGTCCGAGGGAGCTCACGATCGAGAATGTATTCGCCGCGTTGAGGAACGGGCCCCGCCGCGTAATCAGTCCGCCAGCGTCGATTGTCGATCTCGTCAGCATGATTTACTTCTTCTTTTTCACTCACCCTGTCCGGATTCGCCGCCAGCGTTTTCGCGCGTCCGCTCTTGAATCCACATCGCAAACGTGACAGACGTTTAGGCGATGAGAAAACTGCTGACTGCTCTGCTGCTGACCGCGTTCGTTTTCACAGCCTGCCAAACGCCGGAGCAGAAAAAAGAAAAAGCCAAGAAAGAGGCGCTCAAGAAAGCGAAGGCGAAGCTGCGGGAAAGTGAGGACGTCGATTTCCAGGCGTTCGTCGGACGACTTCGCAAAGCGGTAGCAACCCGCGACCTGGCAACGCTGAAATCAATGATGACCGATGATTTTGGCTACAAACTCGAGCCGCCGATGGCTGGCCCCGGCGTTTTTCAATATTGGGAGCAGGAGAATCTTTGGCCGGAACTAGACGGTATCTTGGCTGAGAAATTCGTGAAGAAAGGGAACTTCTTAGTGGCACCGCCGCAGTTTGCCGATTCATCTTTGAATTACGATGGGTATCGCGCTGGGATCACGCGGGTGAAAGGCAGCTGGAAGTTTGCCTACTTTGTAAATGGGTGATCGCTTCCTCGGGCTGCCGCACCGGCCGCCATTTGTGTTCGTGCGAAAGTTGGTGGCGTGCGAACCGGGTGTTTCGGCCGAGTGCGAAACTGAATTTTCAAGGAACGATGCGATTTTTGCCGGTCATTTTCCCGGCGATCCATTGGTTCCGGGGGTGATCTTGACGGAAGCTCTCGCCCAAACCGCGGGGATCGCCGCGCATCAGGAGAACCAGCGGTTCCTGCTTTCGGCCATTCGGCAAATGAAGTTTTTTCGCGCGGTGCGCCCGGAGGAGAAAATCACTCTTCGGGCGCGTCGAGTTGCCGCGGTCGGCGAATTATTGCAATTCGATGTGGAAGCTTTGATTGACAACAAACCAGTCGCGTCGGGGCAACTGGTGTTGAACGCGCTTGGCAAAACTCACTGAGTCGTCGTCGGCGCCGCAGTCTGACCAGGAAGCGCAGCCTTTTCCAAATCGTAAATCGCACCCCAGGTTCCGGACGCTGCAAGCGCGGTCGTTTTTTCCCACGGCCGTGAACTTGATGAGTAATTTGCCTTTTCTTCGCGTCCCCAAAAGACGTAGCGGACGTTGAGAGTGCGGGCGAGATCGCGCCAGTTCGGGGCGCCTTGCATGAATTTGGTGAGTACTTCGTTGGTTTTACCATAATCGTCGAAACCTTGGGTCCAAAGGTGTCCCGGATATCCCATCACAACTTTCCGGCCGTTGAGCAGCAGAGGATGATTGTAAGTCGGCCACGCGGCGAAGCGCGCTTCGATTGGCATTTTGCGTACGGCCTCGGCGATGGCGTCTACTTCGCCGCGATTAGCGAAACCGAAGCCGCCCTTACCCGCCGCGAGTCCGCCGAACAGGCTGACAAATCCGGACGCGAATAGGGCAAAACAAACCGCCCAGCGGATCGGCCGCTCCCAGTGCACGATCAAGTCCCGCCACAAGAACGGGAGCACGATGAAATAAGCCCAGACCATGATCTTAAGATTGTCCCAGCCCCACGGCGCGGTCTGAACGAAGAAGGTGAAAAGAAAAATGGCCGCGGCGCCGAAAACAAACGAAATCTCTTCCGGCTGTTTCCGCCCCCAGCGAAATCCTTCTTTCCAAACCTGGTAACCAAGAAGACCAACGAGCGTCAGGAGCAACGGCACCAGAATGCCAAAATTGAAGAACCAAAACCGAAAGAACGGCATTTTGAATTCATCATTGCCTGGACCGCGTTGGACCCAGCCTGGATGAAACGTGAGAACGGATCCCGCATGGAAATGATCACTGACGGTCCAAACAAAAAAGCTTGCTGGAATTAGCGCGATGAGAACCAGCTTCAGAACGTGGGTTCGAACTGGCACGTCACCCGCGATAAAAAAACAAACGAGCAAGATACTGAGCGCCATGAAAGTGTGGATGTGAAAAAGCGGCATCGAGGCGTAGAGCGAGAGCTCGAGCCAGAACGGGAGCGGGCCAGATTGTCGATCTTGTCTCTCACTTCGGAAAAATTTTTCGCGCCAGTGCCAAAGCAAAATTAACCCCGCGGGAATGGCATGGAGTAGCCCGCGTTGAGTCACCAGCATCGTGAGCGGAATACTTTTCCAAGCGACGTAATTGACGTTTTGATAGTCGTCGAATTTGAAAGTGCGCAGGTATTGAAAACCGGCGATACCGCCATTGAAAAGAAAACCAGCGACGGCGAAAGCGCCGCCCCAGCGATAGAAGGCGTAGAACGTTGCCGCCGATGCGAACAGTCCGACCCAAACCAAACCGGGAATCA
This sequence comes from Chthoniobacterales bacterium, assembly GCA_035948375.1. Lineage (GTDB taxonomy): Bacteria > Verrucomicrobiota > Verrucomicrobiia > Chthoniobacterales > UBA10450 > AV40. The sequence goes on along the minus strand of DASZJH010000054.1, from coordinate 3,545 downwards.
GGCTGATGCCGCTCTTGAGCAGGAGCGCGTTGAACAAATCAATGCCGGCCGGATAGCGTAGATGCTGGCTGTTGACATAGATTGGGTTCGACGGCCAAAGGTGCACGCCGTTGGCGAAAAAGTTGATGTGCGTGAGATGCAGACCGAGGTCCCCGAGATTTACTGGGGATTGAATCTTCAGTTCGCTTCCATCGACATAGAACAGCCAGCAAAACGAGCGCACCGCGAAAATCGTAAAGATGGCGGCCAGTATCCAGGTAACGATGTTGCGATATCGCCACGGACTTGATTCGCCGGTGGGTTCCGACGGCCGTGGGTCCGCTGTCTTAAGATAAGCCGCGACCGCAAACGCGAGACCGAAGATAAGAGCGAGTATGGCACTTACCGGGCCCAGTCCGCCGAACATCCCGAGGAATAATCCGCAAACGGTGACCAAGTTTACGAACGTTAACCAACCGGCCAGCCACTTCATTGATTTGGACTTGGAGTCGGGTTTGGGCTTGGGGTTGGTCCCGGCGCTCCTGTGAAATCGGGCCACTTGCCGGGAAAAAAGCTCTTGAAGATCTTGGCGCTAAAGTACGCCTTCGATGGATCCTGATACGGCCGAATCGTAACCGGCGCCGTGTAGTAGGAATCGTGAAGCTTCGGTTCCACGGTTTTGATTTTGTCCTCCATCACCAGGAGAAAATCGGCATCGAGTTTGTCCGGCATATTGTCCTTTTCGTAATAACCGACCTGGCCGAAACCGCCGAGGATCCACGGCAACGGATACGGACTTGGGCGAATGATGTGGCCAACCAATTGGTAAGCGCGCGGATCGGAATGGGCCAATCGGATGATAGGATCGGTGAATTTGTAGATGTCGTTATAAGTTTGGACGTAAACGTACGGCTCGGTATCGGTGCTGCACCGGAAGTAATTCAACCAAATACAATGCCCGAGCGACCAAACGATGAGAATCGCAGCGACGATTTCGGTCATCTCGCGTATCGCTAAGACAACCAACAACAATCCGGTACCTGCGATCATCCAGTACGGCCACACGTGATCCCAAGTCGCCGACCAATCATTCATCACGACATAGAAAACTGTGTAACCAGCCAATCCGAAGAGGCCGAGCGCGAACCAGCGATAGGTCACTCCGGCAAATCGCAGCGGTGCGATTGCGACCATTGCGCCGAAGGTAAACAGAAACGGCCAGATAAAACTAATGATGCACCAGGGCGTTTTGTATTTGACGATGCTGTAAGCGATGAGAGTTCCGACACCGTAGATGGTGAGATAACGCAGGGTCACTGTCTTGAATCGCAGTGCAAAAATGGAAGCAAGCAGACCCCCTAAGACGGGGAGCTCATAACGCGCAATCAGCGCGAGCCAGTAATACCAGGCCTTTTCGTGCCCGTGGCCTTCGCTGCCGGTCTTAAACCACGGGAGATAGGCCGCAAACAGACCTCTCACTCCGCTCCAGTGAAAGAAAAAGCCTGAATAGAAGGCAACGATCAGCGCGATGCCGGTGCCCGCGACGACTGCAAGATCGACGTAATCCCAGGTTTGTTTTGCCGGACGCGTGTCATCGAGCTTGCTGAAATAATCAGAGACCGCACAGACTGGGACGGCGATCATCGCGCACGCGACGTGAAGAATGTAAGTCTCCTTCGACAGGATCATGCCGGTCAGTCCCATTCCGGCGTACCAGAGATAATGTACGGTTCCGGATTTCCACAAGCCGAACAGTCCGAAGAAAAACAGCATTGTGAAAAACAAAATCCAGACTTCGTGGATGGAGTAGCGCCCGTAAAAAACGAAGCCGGGCGAGACGGCCATCGCCAGCGCGGCCATTCGGCTGACGGTGCGGCCGACGAACGGTTCGAATTTCAACGTCAGCCAGACGCAGCCAATGCCGACCAGAACAACCGGCAACCGAAGGGCCAAGAGGTTGCGGCCGAACAACGTTTGTGAAAGAAACAGCACATAAAAATGGAGCGGCCCGTGGTAGTTGGTCGGATCGTATTTGTAGAAGCCGGTCTTGACCATTTGATCGACAAACCAGCCGTTGATGCCTTCGTCGAAGTGCGGTGGTTTGATTCCGAGCAGAAAAAATCGCAGGAACGTGGCGAGACCGATGATGATCCACGGCGTCCATTCGCTTTCGACGAACGCGTTCTTCCAGGTCTCGAACGTCGGCCCGAGAATCGGAAAATCTGCTAGCGCGCCTGCTTGGGCGCTGCTAGCTCTTGCTGTGCGAATTCTCGTAACCGGCGGCTGCGGCTTCATCGGAAGCAATTTTATTCGCTATATCTTGCAACATTACAAGCCGGCCTCGATCACAAACGTGGATGCGCTGACCTACGCCGGCAACCTCGCCAATCTCGACGGCGTGGTCGAGGAACATGGCGAACGCTACGAGTTTTTCAAAGCCGACATTGCCAACGCCGACGCCATAGACGCGCTCATGGTCGATCATCAATTTTTCGCGATCGTGAATTTCGCCGCCGAATCGCATGTGGATCGAAGCATCAATTCGCCTGAAAATTTCATTCATACCAACGTGATCGGCACGAGCGTGCTGTTGAATGCCGCGCGTAAACATGGCGTCCAGCGTTTCGTTCAAGTCTCCACCGATGAGGTTTATGGATCGCTGGGGAAGACGGGAAAATTCACCGAGCAATCGCCGCTCGATCCAAGCTCGCCCTATTCGTCGAGCAAAGCCGGCGCCGATCTTCTCGCGCTCGCGCATCACAGAACTTACGGGCAGGAAGTGATCGTCACCCGCTGCTCGAACAATTACGGGCCGTATCAATTTCCGGAAAAATTGATTCCGCTCATGATCATCAAGGCGCTGCGCGGCGAGCCGCTGCCGGTTTACGGCGACGGTATGAACGTGCGCGATTGGATCCATGTGCAAGACCATTGCGCCGCCGTCGTCGCCTCGCTCTTCGAAGGAAAACCGGGCACGGTTTACAATTTCGGCGGCGGGAACGAAATGCCGAATCTCGAGCTGGTGAAAATGATTCTACAGAAACTGGGCAAGCCCGAGAGTTTGATTTCCTTCGTGAAGGATCGCCTCGGCCACGATCGCCGTTACGCGATCGATTCTTCTTTTGCGGAGAAAGAATTGAAATGGAGACCGCGCAAAGATTTCAAGGACAGCCTCGAGGACACGACTCAGTGGTACATCGACAATCAATCCTGGTGGCAACCGCTGCTCGAGCGGGCGGGTAGGTATTAAACGATGCGAGTCGTAATTGTGGGCGCGGGCGGACGTCTTGGCGCTGCACTGATTCGCGCCTGCCGCGAGAAACTCGACGTCGCTGGGTTTAATCATGCGCAGCTCGATCTGGCAAATTCGCAGCAAATTCGAGAAAACCTTTCGTCGCTCGATTTCGATCTGCTGATCAACTGCGGTGCGTTCACCAATGTCGATCTTTGCGAGAAAGAAAAGGAGCAGGCGTTTTCGATAAATGCCGAGGCGCCAAGGGTGCTGGCGGAAATTTGCGCCGCGAAAGCCGCAAAACTGATTCATTTCAGCACCGATTACGTGTTCG
>DASZJH010000053.1:0-8102 GCA_035948375.1 Chthoniobacterales bacterium | reverse complement strand
GGCCACGAGTCCCGCTGAACAACGGCATCTCGAAGCGTTTCAAAACACATTCAAGATTCTCATCAACAGCTTCTACGGTTATTTGGGATTTGCCCAGGGACATTTCGCTGATTTCGACGCGGCGGCGCGCGTGACCCAGATTGGTCGCGACTTGCTCAAGAAAATGATCGATTGGCTGAACGCGCACGGCGCTAAAGTGATTGAAGTTGATACCGATGGAATTTATTTCGTACCTCCCGACAAGATCAATATCGAGAAATTACAGGAGGGCTTGGCCAAAGAATTGCCAAAGGGAATCGACATCGAATTCGACGAGCAATTCGACGCCATGTTCAGTTACAAGGCCAAGAACTACGCGCTTCTGACCAAAGACGGCGACGTAATCATTAAAGGCGGGGCGTTGAAGTCGCGCGGACTCGAAAAATTTCAGCGCGTGTTTCTCGAGAACATGATCAAGCTCATCATGGAGGGCAAGCCGGAGGCGATTGTCGATCTTCGCAACAAGTTCGAGAAAAAGATCCGCAACCGCGAGTGGAAGATCGATATGTTGATGAAGACCGACACCCTTCAGGATTCGCTGGAGAAATATCGGAACAAAATCGCCGGCTCGGCCCGTAACCGCGCGGCAGCCTACGAGCTGGCCCTTACCAGCGGGCGCGCCTACAAGCCGGGCGACCAGATCTCTTACTATATTAAGAGCACGCCCAAGAAGGTCCCGGCTTACGAGGCTGCCCGGCTCGCCAGCGAGTTCGATCCGCAAAACCGGGACGAGAACGTTGATTACTATGTCGCCAAGCTTGACGACCTTGTTAAAAAATTCAGTGGATTAACCGCAACAACGTCTGCTCCAAAGCAGGAAACCTTCGCACTCTAAATAAATGAGAACAAAACTCTTCGCCTTCTTAACCGCCGTCGCGATTTCCGGACATTGCATCGCAGCGACTGAGGATCACGCGGACATCAAAGCGGAAATCACTAAGCGACACGATGAGGCGGTGCAGCGGCTGCATGACTGGATCGCACAGGTGTCGATCGCGGCGGAGAACCGCGGTTATCCCGAAGGCGCGGAATACATGGCGAAGCTGGCACGCGACGCCGGATTTCAAAAAGCAGACGTGATCACGACCGACGGCAAGCCGGGCGTGTTCGCCACGCTTGATGCCGCGGCGCCGAAAACCGTTGGCCTTTATTTCATGTACGACGTAAAACAATTCGACCCGGCGGAATGGACATCGTCGCCGACTGACGCGCAGATCGTCGACAAACCGCCGCTTGGGAAAGCGATCGTCGGCCGGGGCGCAGTGAATCAAAAAGGACCAGAAGCTGCGTTTCTCGCGGCGCTGCATGCAATCAAAGGCGCGGGAAACAAAATGCCGGTGAATCTCGTGATGGTGGCGGAAGGCGAAGAAGAGATCGGATCGCCGCACATCAAACAACTCGCGCATCGGCCGGAGGTTCAAGAAGCGTTGAAGAAATGCGTTGGCGTGTTCATGCCGTCAGCCACGCAGGATTTGGACGGCGTAGTGACCGTGAATCTCGGATCAAAAGGCGTGATCGAATTGGAATTAGCTTCGGACGGCGCAAAATGGGGACGCGGACCGGCCAAAGACATTCATTCGTCGCTCAAGGCAATGATCGACAGCCCGGCATGGCGTTTGGTGCACGCGTTGAACACGCTGGTGTCGGAGGATGGCAACACGATCAAGATCGACAATTATCCAAAGCCACGGCCGATCAGCGCGGACGAGAAAACGATGATCGCAAGCGTTTCGAAAGTGCGCAGCGAAGCGAGCGCCAAGAAACAATTCAGCACGCAACATTGGATTGACGATTTGCCGTGGCAGCAGGCGAACGAACGATTGGAATCGCAACCGACGGTGAACATCGAGGGATTGGTTGGCGGTTACACCGGACCCGGCGGCAAAACGATTCTGCCGCATCGCGCGGTGGCGAAAATCGACATGCGCCTTGTGCCGGACATGAAAGCCGACGACGCCCTCGCGGCGTTGAAAGCGCATCTGGCCAAGCGCGGCTTCGGCGACATCGAAGTGAACATGACCGGCGGCTACGATCCGACGAGCACGTCGAAAGATGCGGCGCTGATCCAATCACAGGTCGCCGCTTACAAACAATTCGGGATCGATCCCCTACTCTGGCCGCGCAACGCAGGCTCGTACCCCGGTTACGCTTTCACCGGCGAGCCGCTTAAGCTTGCGGCCGGACATTTCGGGCTAGGCCACGGCAGTGGTGCGCACGCGCCGGATGAATATTACGTCATCGAATCCGCGAATCCGAAAATCCAGAGCTTCGACGGCGCAGCGATGTCGTTTGTCGAATATCTTTACGAGCTCGCGAAATAAGTCGCCCTAGCGAATTAATTTCGCATCGAGGTTGATTTGCGCGCCGGCGAGCACGACGGAAACCGGGCAGGTCTTTTTGGTCTGTTCCGCCAGCTCGCGAAACTTCGCGTCGTCGATCCCCGGAACGTCGGCCTCAGTTTTCACATCGATCGTCGTGATCTTTGGACCACCGCCGACCATTTCCAATTTCACGGTCGCAGTCGTGCTAATCCGCTTCGCGGGATGTCCGGCTTTTTCGAGGTTCGCCGAGAGCGCCATCGAATAACACGCCGCTTCCGCCGCGCCGAGCAGTTCCTCGGGATTCGTTCCTTTTCCTTCTTCGAAACGCGACGAGAACGAATACGCGCCTTCAAACGCGCCGCTGCCGAGTTTCAAATTTCCTTTGCCTTGTTTCAGTGTGCCTTCCCAAACAGCCGATCCAGTTCGTGTAGCCATAAGTTTTTGTGTTGCTGTTACGATTCGTGCCGAGCACGTGCGAGCGCAATCTGTTTTCGTCCAAGCCACAAACTGATCGCGCACCAAATGGCAATCAACGGCACGGCGATGAAACTAATAGCTCTCATACCCAGCCCCAAATCGTGCAAGCCGCGATATGACCACGCGCCGACCTGATCGCCGGCGCGATAGCCGAACGTGTCGATGAAACTCTTCGCTTTGTATTTGTCTTCGCGCTTTAAGACCGTGAATAGGATTTCTCGTGCAGGTCGCAAGAGCGCGAAACCGGTCGCGCGTCGGACGACTTGAAACACTGCGAGCACCGCGAGGATTGGCGCATAGCCGATGGCGAGAAAACCGATCCCGCTCAGGCCTGGCATGAGCACGAGTGTAAAACCTACGCCCGTCCACTTCAGCAAACGACTCGTTAGGCAAACTTGGATGAGAATCGTGAGCGTGTTGACTGAAAAATCGAGTTTGCCGAAATACGCTGTTCGCGCCGCTTTGCTCGTCAACTGCTGGGTGAGTTCGACCTGCTGGAAATTGGCCCAGGTGTTGGTGAGCGTGTAGATAAAAATGAAAAGCGCGAGCGCGAACAAGTAAGGCGAGCGACAAACGTGCGTGACGCTGTCCCAAATATTTCCCCCGATTGGTTTCTCTGCCGCTGCGGCCTTATGCTGCTCGCGAAATTCCGTCGGAAAAAATCGCACGCATTGTGCCGCGATCTCGAACATCGTCGCCGACATGAGACAAAAGACGCCAGTGCTGAAGCGATCGACCAGGAATGTCGGGACCAGCGGGCCGAGGATTGCCCCTAACGAACCGCCCACCGCGATGAAACCGAAGAGACGTTTGCCTTGTTCGGCGGTAAAGAGATCGGTCATGAACGCCCAGAAAAGCGTGGTCGCAAAAAGATTGAAGACGCTGACCCAGACAAAAAACGAACGCCCCAACAGCCATTGCCAATTCGCCGGCACGGTACGCATAAGTAGGAAAAAGATGAAAAGATTGGCGATGGCGAACCGGTAAGCGATGGGGAGAAATTTGCGGCGCGACATGCGGGTGACGATGGCGGCGAAGAGCGCGTTCGCGATCAACATGCCGATGAGCGTGGCCGTGTACATCCACGGCAGATTTTCCACGCCGCTGCTCGCGCCGATTTCCTCCCGAATTGGCCGCAGAATGTAATAGCCGGCGAGAATGACGAAGTTGAAGAGAAAGCCGAGCCAAAGCGCGCGGATTTCTTCCGGTTTAACGTCGACGATCTTTTTGAGCACGCGGTTACTTTTGTTGCTTGTGCCAGGCAGCGAGAACTTCAGCTTCGCGTTCAGACGTCAGCCCGGCCCGGAGCTTCGATTGTCGATCTTGCGGTAACGATTTGAACCAGGCCAAGGTGTCGCGCGCGGTCACATCAAGCGGTCGAAAGGTCAAACCTTTCGCCAGCGCCTTGTCGATCTTGGTTCGAGCGAGGCCGCTTTCTTTCCCAGTCCAAACCGGCATGTCCGACCAGGCTTCGACTTTTTGTTGGGTGAGAAAATCTTCGCTAACCCAAGTGAACGTGGCGTTCGATTTCAGCGCGCCTTTAATTCCGTCGACCATTCCGCCAACTCCCATTGGCTTAGTTGGTCCGGTTGCGTTGTAAATTCCGGTCTGGCGATCTTCAACCATCCGAATCGTCCATTCGGCCAGATCGCGCGCGTCGATGAATTGAACTGGATCGTTGGGATCTCCGGGCGCGAGCACTTCGCCGCCCCGATCGATCCGCACCGGCCAATAGCTAAACCGATCCGTCTCGTCGTGCGGGCCGACAATCAATCCCGGTCGAATGATCAATGTCTTTCCGGGAAACCATTTCTCCGCTTCCTGTTCCGAAAGCGCTTTGAGCGGACCGTAGGTTTTGTAGCCGCCCGCTTTCATTGCTTCGAGCGTCTCTTTGTAGGGATCAGCGCCGGTGTATTTCTCCGTTGGCGCTGTTTCGTCAACGCCAGTCTTCAGTTCGCCGTAAACGGAAATCGTGGAAATGAAAACGTAGCGATCCACGTTCCCCTTAAGAATTTGGGCGGCGTCCCGCACCCACGCCGGCAACGTGGTTGGGTTGTCGATTACCACGTCCCATTGTCGATTTTTCAACGCGTCGAGTTTGCCGTTGCGATCGCCAATCAACTGCTCGACTTCGGCCGGCAATTCGCCGGGGTGCGTCTTGCCGCGATTAAAAGAGGTAACTTTGTGGCCACGACTAAGCGCATAGCGAACCTGGTATGGGCCGGTGAATCCCGTCCCGCCCAAAATCAAAAGACGTAGTGGTTTCACTGTTTTCTCTGCGAATAAAGATGTCGATCTTGCGGTTAGTGCGACTGCGCTGGCGGCGGAGAGTTTGATGAATTGACGCCGAGTGCTGGTGTTCATGGTTGGCGATTACCAACGCAGGTTTATCGCCCCAATCAAGAATGAACCGGGTCGCTCGACGCAGGGCAATCTCACCCATTTTGACCCTCCTTAGGCATCCGCAAAAAAACCCGGAATTTTTCAAAAAACCGGTTGCGTCAGCACCGATCCTGCTCGATATGGGGCGCTTCTTATGCGGAAAACTGGTCGCCGAACCCCCCATTTTACACTGATCGCCGGATCGCTCCTGTTTGCCGCAACCGCGACCCACGGACAGATGGTCGCATCGTCCAAAGGCCGATTCATTTTTAAAGACGCCAACGGCAAGAGCGACTCGGCCGAGATCGTCACGAGCTACGCTCCTAGGAAAATCGTTCAGCCCGTTGTGAAAGCGAATTCATCGATCAACCCGAAGCTGCTTCGCGCCGCGACCATCGCCGAGGAACGAGCGAATGCGCACTCGCGCGAGCGTTGCTGGCGCTATGTGAAAGAAGCGTTGTTGTCGTCCGGTGCAGTCAGCTCGTATCCGCAAAGCGTTAATGCCAAGGACGCGGCCAAAGAGCTGGTAAACAATTACGGCTTTAAAAAATTGTCGGTGCGCGATCCTTACAAAGCGCCGGTTGGTTCAGTGTTGGTCTATAACGCAAAAAATGGCGCGGGCCATGTCGAGATCAGGACCAAGCACGGTTTTGCCAGCGATTTTCGCTCCAGGATCCCGTCGCCGCGGCCGTTGATCGGCGTTTATTCCAAGCTTTAACCCCGAACGTCGATCCTCGCCTAAGATCGACAATCTTCTAGCGACCAAGTCGGCCCAGCGGATTTCTAACAATGCCGCCGGTGGGCCCAGTCGCGGGCGGGTTGTTCGCGATCGTCACCGCGCTAGTTGAACCGTCAGTCGCTGGTTTCGCCGGTGCCGGTTGCGTTAAAGCGATCGGCTCCGCATTCGTGATGTTCGGCTTGGAAACGGCCGGGGAATTTGGCGGAATCACCTTCACGCTTACAAATGGCGGATTCGAATTCGCCCAGGTCAGGGCCTGTCGTTTGGTCTCAAAAAATTTATCGATCACTATCGCATTGCGCTCGTTGATCGTTCGCCCCGATTTTCGCGCGGCTTTACGATTTCGGACTGCACTGCCCGTGTCCACCGCATTGAGAGCTGTTCCGTCAGGGAGAACAACGCGACTTCCATATGGGATCCGTTTTGGATCAACCGCGCAATGCCCCTGCTGCAAACGCTGACCGGTGGCCGATTTGTGTTGCCGCGAGTACCGATCCGAACCCTGTCCGCCGCGAGCCCAGTAAACGGTCACGCGGGCGAGAAGGGAATTGTCCCGGGCGTAGGCGCCAAAAGCGCCTGGTAACGCGGTGACTACCATTAAAGAAATAAGAGTTGTTTGCTTCAGGTTCATGTTCTCTCCTGGGCTGCTCCAAGAACGGAATTAAGCGGAAGTCCGAGTTGGAGCTTGTTCGAGTCAAACTTTGGCAGCGCCGGCACGTCTTGTTTCGGCGGCGTCTTTACATTTATAGGGCGCTCTGAATCACTCGCCTCGGCCACGCTGTCCTTCGTTTCGTCATGCACTCCCGGCTGGACGATTCGCACGGTCATGAAATGCGGATGAGCGTCGGACCACGACAGCGCCGCTTTTTTGGATTCAAAGAATCGGTCGATCACAATCGCATCCCGCTGAGCGGCAGTGCGGCCGCAGGCGCGCGCCGCGGTTCGTTTTACAACCCCAGGACCGCTGTCGACTGCCAGACATTCCGCATCGGGAAAGACAACGCGACTTCCGTATGGGATCCGTTTGGGATCGACCGCGCAATGTCCGGTGCGCAATCGGGCGCCATTGGAACAGGCGCGGACCTGACCTTCTCCTCGCCAATAGACGGTGATCCGCGCGAGAAGCGATTCTTCGCGAGCAAACAGCGAAGCAACGCCCAAAAAGAGAAAAGCAAATGTTGTTGTTAAAAATCTTATACCCATATCGACGAATTCGCCCTGACGAGCATTCGAAGAACCCCGCGGAATAAGCAGGGTTTTTTGATTAAGAATCGGGCGAAACCAGTAAGATGGATTCCTCTTCGACGCAAATTCTTTCTCGAATTATTACGGTTCTGCTATGAAAACGAAATTCGCCTTGCGAACTGGCATGTTCCCTGCGATTAGATTTCGCGTGCGACGCTTCTGGGATTTTGGGATTTTTTGCGCGGGAGCATTCGCCTTTTGCGCGCCAATTCGAGCTGAAGGATTACAGGAATCGACCAAAAAGTTTGTCTACCGAGACTCTGCCGGCCGCGTCACCTCAGTAAAAATCGTTCGCCATTATTGGAGCAAGCCAATCGTTCATCCGTTTGCGAAGGTTGATCCTCGACTCGATCCAAGACTGGCGCGCGCCGCGACATTGGCGGAAGAGCGCGCCCATGCTAATTCGCAAGCCTCGTGCTGGCATTACGTGAAACACGCCTTGTTCTCGGCGGGTGTGATCAGTTCCTATCCAAAGACGGCCTACGCGGCGGAAGCCGGCGACGAGTTAATGCGCAGCTACGGATTCAGACGATTGCCGATCCGCGATCCGTATAAGGCACCAATCGGCGCCGTGCTCGTTTACGGTAACAAAAATCACGGTCACGTTGAGATCCGGACTGAAGACGGTTTCGTCAGCGACTATCGTAGCAAGTATCATTGCTCCTATCCGTTGATCGCCGTTTACGGGAAATTCGGCGGCTGACGGTTGCGGAGGAGGTCTCTACTGCTAGCGTTTGGGCGGGCAATGGAGTTTGCCTTCTCCCACGGGGGGAGAAAACCGCGACGAGCTGATGACTCCTGCACAAACAGGAATCATTATGCTCGGAATCAAACAAATCTTAATCGTCGCTCTCGGCGGCGCGATCGGATCGGTCGCTCGCTACAAACTCGGCGGCTTC
>DASZJH010000052.1:0-5926 GCA_035948375.1 Chthoniobacterales bacterium | reverse complement strand
AGTATTTCAACGCCCCATGTCGGTCCGCGATTCGACCGAGCGAGTGGCAGAATGGTTATCTTTGCCACACGTACATATCGTTCATCCGGCCGAAGATCACTTTGCTCGGTGGTCATCCTTACTTCAAGAGATCGGAATTGCCTCGAATCTGACCACTGACGCTCACTTAGCAACGCTCGCGATTGAACGCGGACTTGTTTTGCACACGACCGATGTTGATTTCGCTCGATTTCGCGGACTGAAATGGACGAATCCGCTTCGCTAACAAGGTCCACCTGGCCGCGATGAACATTGCTTTCAGTTGGTCGGACGATTTCACGCGCGGAAATCCTCAAAGCGATCGAACCGTTTCCACTGTGACTTAACTGCTTCATGTTAAGGTGCTGATCGTCGCGATTTGGCGCGAGCATCAAGACCATCGCGCAGTGGAGCGTTGGTTTCGCGGCATCAAGATGGCAGACTTGGTCCGCTTAGCGAACGCGGGGTTTCTGCGAATAGCAGCGGCGACACATTTCCGCTTCGCGCCGAACCACAACTCGGCCAAAAGGCTCTTTCGGAATTCGTGCGCACGCATGGTCGTCGATTTTATTTCGGACGATTTTTCACCGAAAGAAAATCGCCGCCGCCTCGAGCAGACAATTTACCGACTTATATCTTGCCGAATTGGCCGCGAGACACGAAATGAAATTGGCAACTCTTGAGACTGGCATTTCTCATCGGGCGATTGAAATTGTTGTTTCGTAAAGCTAACTATTACGGCTACAGGTTGCTTCCCCGCACGCGCGGCGGCCCACAGGCGTTATTTCACTGTAGGAATCGGTGGTAGTTGCACCCCACCCTGCCGCTCCGTAGCCCGATTGCCCCTTTGGGCTTGGCTTTGCCCTGACCTGTTGTTCAGACTTGGCGCAAATAGTTGCACTCGCACACAAGAAACGGAGCGCCGATTTCGGTCGCTTTCGATGACGACGGCGATGTGGCACCAACGGTCCCCGAGACAGACTCCACGGTTACGTTACTCGTCTTATCTCTAGTGGTGCTACCGTGCGTACACCGATTATTTGTGGTTCTTCGTCTGCTTGTCTAACTCGCTACGCTCATTCCCTCTGAGCACGAAACAGTGAGAGAGAAACAAAAAGGGAGGGGCCAAAGGGACAGATCATCGAATCTCCCGAGCTTCGACAGTAATTTTTAGTTCCGCCTATTCGCAATCTGTTTTAAAGATCTTTAAAAAAACGCCGTCCTCCAGAGGCTGCCTAGACCCTCGGAGAAACGGCGCCTGTTACCTTACGACTTGATGCTCCGCCTGCGCTACCCTGTCATCAAGCGTATTTCAACCTATTTCCGGGTGTCGATCCAAACGGGGGATTCTTTAGCTCTTTGTCTTTACAAGAAGCGGCCTTTAATAGGACAATCGGATAACAGTGCACGCACTTGCAGAGCACCTTCTTAATGAGCTGCGATCAGCGAGTTATTGCCCGGTCTACGAGGAACAACTGAGACGGCTCTGGCCAATAAATGATAGCAACCGAGAAGCCAAGATTCGCTCCTTTGCGGAAGAACGCGGTTTGCGCTTGCGTTTCTACTGCAAGGGCCAATGCGCTGTCTTTGATAAGCAGCGTTCGAACCGCATCTGATTAGTCGGTCGATCGCGATACCTGCCCTTGTAGATATACTGAGCTTAGTCTTCCACCGAGGGGTTCGCCGGTTGCCCTTGCGGGTTTCGCTGAATTACGCCGCGAACGTTCGGAGTTGGAAAGCCCACCGGTTTCGGAAAATGTTGCGGCAGAGTTGGCGGGGCCAGAGATGATGATCGATTTGGGAGCGGTTGCGCCAACAGGATCTGATTAAAAGGTAGCGTGGCCAATTGACCGTCCTTACTAATCGTCACTTTGGTCCCGCCCACTTTATGCGACCACTTAATACCGGCAATTGCGTAACCGTCGACTGGAGCTCTTGTGGTCAGATATATTTTAAAGTCTTTATCGCTGTTCGAAGCGATTGTCACCATAGTGCCCTCGGGCGATCTCGCCACGTTAGCAACGTAAAGATCCTTCGCAAAATTTGGGGTTGCAGCCGGGGCAACAACCGCCGTCGCAACCGCGAACGGTGAATGATCGAGCAACGCTTTATAGCGATCGAAATTCAATTTGGTTGGCAAATCATCCGCCCGAGCGCAAATCGTCGCGCTGAAAACGATAATCGATACGTAAACTCGATCAGTCCTCATTCTTGCGGGATCCGTCTCTCAAGCAGTTTAAGCGCCAGCCACCGGTGACGCTGTCAGGTTCCGCGGCTCGACCCCCCGCAGCTGCTTAAAGGGAAAGCGGTGCCCGAAATGAGCGTAGGGCTACACTGGAGCTGCCCCTATGGCTCTAGGATTGGTGCGCGGTGCCCAATTTGTCGTCGAACCGTGCGATGTCGCGATAAAGTGGTCGATCTTGTTGCGGTGCGGCGAGAATTCGCAGACCGGATCGGTATTGCCTGCGTTCTTAGTCACAAGCGCGGCCTGGCAACGGCAGCCGCCAAAATCAGTCTCGCGCCACGGACAGCTCTTGCACGGCTCTGGCATCCATGTTGTGCCGCGAAACCGATTGAAGCTTTCCGACTCGCGCCAGATCCAGTCGATCGAACGTCGGCGGACGTTTTCGAATCGAAGCTCCGGAATTGCCGAGGAAGCAGTCGGGCAGGGCAGAACGTCGCCCACTGGATTTACGGTGAGGTAGCGCTGGCCCCAACCGTTAAGACAGGGCTTTGGGCGTAATTCGTAATAATCCGGAATTACATAATAAATGTCGATCCTCCCGGCGAGGCGTGCCTTCGCCGCATTCGCAATTTCGTGGGCGCGATCAACCTGCTCGCGCGTCGGCAGCAGCTGTGCGCGATTCAAAAAAGCCCAGCCGTAATATTGTGTATTCGCCAGTTCCACGCGGTGGGCATCCAATTTCTCGGTCAGCAGAATCATCTCCTCGAGGCGGTCGATGTTTGCTCTGTGGATGACAAAGTTCAGGCTAAGTGGAATTCTCGCTTCGCGAATGTGCCGGGCCGCTTTGAGTTTCATGTCGTGCGCTCGCGTGCCTGCGATCATATCGGCAAGATCGACATTGTCGGCTTGAAAACTCAGTTGGACCGAATCGAGACCTGCGTTCCGCAGTTCAAGCGCACGTTCCTCGTCCAGTCCGATACCGCTCGTGATCAGATTGGTGTAAAGACCAGCCTCGCGCGCCGCGACCACAAGATCAGTGAGATCGCGCCTAACGAGCGGCTCGCCGCCGGAAAGACCGATTTGGAGCACGCCAAGCGCAGCTGCCTCGTGAATGACGCGAATCCACTCAGCGGTCGTGAGATTCGACTCTTCGCGGAGACGCGGGGGATTCGAGCAATAGGGACAATGGAGCGGACACTGGTAAGTGATTTCCGCGAGTAACGCGTATGGGCGCGGCACGTTCAAGCGAGGACAATTAGTTTGCGTTGCTGCAACTCGACCAGCGTATCACGAATGTCCTGGGCGAGCATTGAAAAATCGACATCGTACTCCTTTGCCAGCTCAGCGGCCATCTCACCTAACGAGCGTCCGTCACAGCGCACTAGAATTTCTCGCGCGGTCTCGTTCAGTTCAAGAAGGCCTTCAGGAAATAGCAACACGCCTCTTCCGGTCTTGCCGTCGATTTGTAAACGAACGCCCTGTGCAAGCCGCGGCCGCATTTCATCAGTGATTTGTGTAGCCATGATCAATCGAATCGAGAATAGACCAAAGCAAATTGCATTTGAATTCAAGCGCACGAACTGCTTCGTCCTGCAATTCGGGAGTGTCGCAATATTTCAGAACGATCTCGAGCGCTTCATCGGAATCTCTTCGCGCCTGCGAGATGCGGCGGCCAAAGTAATCGAGGCCTTCCGGAGCAATCCACGGGTAGAATTTTTTAAATGCGGCAAGTCGAGTTTGCATTAGATCAGGTGCGAAGAGCTCGGTTAGTGATGAAGCGATCGCCACCGGCCAAGGCTTCATCCGCGCGAAATTCACGTAAGCGTCGACGGCAAACCGAACACCCGGAAGCAGATGTCGATTGTCGAGCAGCTCGTCCCGCGCGAGTCCGGCGGCTTCACCAAGGCGCAACCAAGCTCCGATGCCGCCGCCGTCAATTTCGGTCCCGTCATGGTCTAGTATCCGATGAATCCACATGCGACGCACATCGCGCAGAGGACAATTAGAAAGTATCGCCGCGTCTTTTAGCGGGATGTTGCGCTGATAATAGAAACGGTTCGCGATCCAACCACGGATCTGGTTGCGGGAGAGTCGTCCTTGGTTCATCGCAATGTGAAATGCATGTTTATCGTGGTAGACGCGTCCGCCGACTTCGCGCAGCTTTGCGTTAAACTCTTCGAAGGCGGATCCTTCCTGGTTCATAATTCGAATTGCAAGCCGTCGTAGCCCACCATAACCCCGGAACGTTCGACTTGTCGCCGTTCCTCTGAATTCGGCCGAAGAATCGGATTCGTGTTATTGATGTGGATGTAGATCTTGCGTTTGGCAGCGTTTTTCCGCAGAACCGGGAGACTTTCTCTTACTGGTACGTGTCCCATCTCTCGCGCGCTGCGCGCATTTGCCCGGAATGGTTTAAGTTCATCATCGGACCAAAATGTTCCGTCGAAAAGAATCGCGTCCGCCCGTCGCATCGCCTCAGTGAGTTCACCGCTAATTTCGTGCACGGCTGGAGCGAGCAAAATCGTTTTGTTCGTCAATTGATCTTTGAACAGCCACGCAATGCTCCGACCCAAATCCACGACCCGCGATTCGAGATTCCCGGTTTGTGCGGATGGCAGTCGCCAATCGATCTTGCAAAAGTTTCCGAGAAGACTGTCGATCCAGTGCAGCTGATTGCGAATTTGAGGGGTGGTGTAGACCACGAGCGGCTTCTCTTGTTCACGCAATAGCGCAAGACCAAGGCTGTGATCGATGTCTGCGTTGGTCAGGCAAATACCAGTAATAGGAGAATTCCTTGATGAACCGCCTGACGGTTGAAGAGGCGGAAATGCGTCGATCTGCCGAGGCAGATCGGGCGAAGCGTTCACCAGCAGCCATTCCTCGCCATCGCTGCTTAACGCGATTGAGGATTGGGTGGTCGGCGAAATTTTTCCAGTCCGCGAGTCGCGACAATTCGAACACGCACAATTCCATTGCGGCAGTCCGCCACCGGCTGCGGCGCCGAGCACGCAAACACGAATCAACTTATTTCGCGCCAGCGTAACACGTGCATTCGAAAAAGATCAGCACTTCCTTGAATGCCGGCTTGGTCCACGTTTCCTTGGTCCCGTTCATTTCCGTTAAAGAACAAACATTGTTGCTCACTTACTCGATTTTGTCAACCATTGGCTTCGATGAAGCTAATGGTGGGGTCGGGGTTAACGGACAGCCAATCAGTGAAATGCTGTGTAGGTGTAGCTCTTGAAACTCCAGGTGTTGTTGACCTGGGAATACAACCTAACGTAGACGGTGCGCCCGTCGGTCGGGATATTTGTCACCGTTTGGGAAAGCGTGTGCAAGGCGGTGCCTGAACTATAGATGTCTGCAGCGCCAGCCGAACTACCGAGTGTTAAACCGTAAGCAGTAGCGCTACCGGCCGTCCACCGAAAAGTAACGGTCGAACCGGTAAAGGTCGATCCCGGTACAGGACTAATCATCACCGCGGGGCCAGGGCTACGAGCCGGTGTGGGCGTCGGCGTTGCGGTTGGTGTTGGCGTAGGTGTGGCAGTAGGCGTTGGAGTCGCGGTAGGTGTCGGAGTTGGAGTGGCAGTCGGGGTCGGAGTGGGTGTCGTGGCTCCATTAGAGGCATGGTAAGTGTAAGAGTTGCTTACCCAGGTATTGTTCACCTGGGAATAGAGGGTAGCAAAAACGGTCCGGCCATCGGTAGGAATGTTGTGCACAGTG
>DASZJH010000051.1:0-2810 GCA_035948375.1 Chthoniobacterales bacterium | reverse complement strand
ATCGCCGCTTCGCGCGAATCAACAAAGAGAACGCTGTTGCGTATCGCGTCGTCATCGAGCTCGCGCCAATCCGGTCGACACGCGCCAACCCCGTTCACGTGACAACCGCGTTTCAACCACGCGCCTTTCAATACCGGCGTCTTCGAGCTCGTCACGGTCACGACGACATCCGCGCCGCGAACAGCACTTTCGGCCGATGTTGATTTTGCGCCGATTTCCTTCGCGAACTCGTCTGCATGCAGTTTGGTCTGACTCCAAACTCGAACCTCCTCGAAATTTCGAACGAGCTGCAGCGCTTCAAAATGACTGCGCGCTTGCACGCCGCTGCCGAGAATCGCCAGCACTTTCGAATTCCGTGGCGCCAATAGTTTCGTTGCCGCCGCCGAAACCGCGGCCGTTCGCATTTCAGTGATCAGTCGTCCATCCATTACCGCCAAAGGCGCGCCGGTTTGTGGATCGTTCAAAACGATTAGCGCCATGTGAGTCGGAATTCCTTTGTCGGCATTTGGCGGATAGAAAGTGACAATCTTCTGACCGAGCCCGTCCGGAGTTAACGCCGGCATAATTCCATAAAATCCACCCGGCGGATCCACCGGAATCACTTGCCGTACGGGCTGAGTCACTTTGCCGGAGGAAAAATCGCTCAGAGCCTTCTCCATCGCCGGAATCAACTCCGCCATCGACAGGTGTTTACGCACCTGCTGTTCGTCGAGAATCGGGAGTTCCATCAGCGAGCGAGAATTCTTTGAAAATTTGACTTCAAACCCTGGCGCGGAACAAGATTAGCTTTAAATAACCAGTCTGGAGGAATTTTCTGATGAGCATGTTTTCGACCCGCAAGCCTGAGCCCCAACCTTCAACCCCGCCGCCGCCTCCTCCTGCGCCGCGACCAGTCGTTTCTCAGCCAAACGGGGCAATGGAAACGTCCAAATCCGGTGGTGTGCTGTCGAGAGGGGTTTCGATCAAGGGCACCGTGAAATTCAGCGACGAGCTCGTGATCGATGGTGAAGTTGAGGGTACGATTGAATCGGGCGGCAAGCTGACCATCGGCGAGCATGCTTTGATTCGAGGCGACATTCGGACGAAATCGGTCAGGGTTCGCGGGACGGTAGAAGGCGATGTGTTCGCATCCGAACGTTGCGAGCTCCAAGCGGGCTGCACCTTGAAGGGTGATATCGAAGCTCCGCGTCTCATTGTCGATGAGAATGCGGCCTTTCTTGGCAGCGCCAAAGTTACGCCGAAGAGTTGAGGTCTTAGAGTTCCTCAGATAGTTCGTCGCGCAATTTTCGTTTCAATTCCTGCCGCGCGGCTTTTTTGATCGCGCGCCGTTCATCGACAATGGCCTGCTTCTCGCGTTGTCGATCTTTCCGGGTGCGTAGATCGACATCGGCCGGCAAATGGGAAATCTTCGGTCGGCTCGCGCCGACTCTTCGCTCGTTCCGCTTTGCGTACGGGTCCATGACGACGAATATAATCGGCAAACCATGCCTATCGATCTTGATCGCATTCGCGCGGCGCATGAGCGCATTCGTGCCTACATAAAGCGCACGCCCGTGCTAACCAGCGAACGATTAGATCAAGCCAGTGGAGCGAAGTTGTTTTTTAAGTGCGAAAACTTTCAGAAGATCGGCGCGTTCAAAGCCCGCGGCGCAACGAATGCCGTGTTCTCGCTCGATGACGCGACCGCGAAGCGTGGCGTAGCCACGCATTCGTCGGGAAATCATGGAACGGCGCTTGCCCGCGCGGCAACGCTGCGCGGCGTGCCGGCGCACATCGTGATGCCGAAGAATTCCGCGAAAGTAAAAGTGCGGGCGGTGGAGGGTTTCGGCGCGCACATTGTCTTCTGCGAACCGAATGACGCTGCGCGCGAAGCCGCGTGCGCGGATGTGATCGCAAAGACCGGCGCGACCTTGATTCATTCGTTTGAAAACGAAGATGTAATTGTGGGGCAGGGGACGGCGGCGATCGAACTGCTCGAAGACGCCGATGTCGATCTTGTAATCTGCCCGGTTGGGGGCGGCGGATTGCTTGCGGGAACCGCGGTCGCTGCGAAATCGATCCGGCCGCAGATAAAAGTAATCGCGGCCGAACCGACGAACGCGGATGACACCGCTCAATCATTTCGCGCGAAGAAGCGAATCGTCACCGAAAAGAAGGTGACCATCGCCGACGGACTGAGGACCAATGTTGGCGAACAAACGTTTCCGATAATCCAACGCTACGTGGACGATGTCGTCACCGTCAGTGAAGACGAGATCGTCTCAGCGATGCGCACGATTTGGGAAACGATGAAGATCATCATCGAACCGTCTGCGGCAGTTCCTTACGCAGCGATTGCCGACAACATGATCGACCTCGCCGGGAAGCGCGTCGGAATAATTCTCACCGGTGGCAACGTCGATCTCGATGCGCTGCCGTGGGCGACCAACTAAGGAATTAAGAAGTAAGAATTAAGAAAACTACTTCAGCGTGATCTCCTGCATGGTTTTCGTGCCGAGAATCTCGCGAATATCGAGACGCTTGACTGCCAACTCGCGCTGCTGATCCTGCGAACCCATTACTTTCGCGATGACGGGGTCCATTTTGTCGCGGAGATGATCGAACGCAGCCCAATTTGGATATTCCACCAGGATCAGAATGTCGAAATCGTGGGGACTTGCCGCCTGGCCGGTCAGGATTTTGTAATCGAGGATGACTTTCTGTTTTTTCTCCTCGTCATAGACGGGTTTCACCGTTCCGGTGATCTGCTTGAAGTATTCATCACTCAGTCCGGTTTTCGTTTTGATCATGGTTAAATTCCAAACCGGACC
>DASZJH010000050.1:0-20298 GCA_035948375.1 Chthoniobacterales bacterium | reverse complement strand
TACCGACCGCGCCGCGCGAACTGAAGGGTCGTTGTTTACTTCTTACTTTCCTTGGTCGCGTATTTTTCGGCGCCAAGAAAGTGAAGCGAAACGTACGGCTGATCGCCGACGACCCAACTATCGTGCGGAATTGGCGGAACGTGGAAAAGATTGCCGGGTTTGAGTTCAATCACGCGGCCGTCATCGAACGCAACCGTTGCAGTTCCGGAAAGAACGAGGCCGACGTGTTCAACCGGGCAACGCGTCGAGCCGACGGTTGGACCGACATGCTCGCTCCATTTCCAACCCGGTTCATACGTCGCGCGCCCAATCGTCATCCCGCCGATGTGCACCAGTTCGAATTTCCCTTTCGCCATCGCCCGCACTTCGTCGGGCGACTCGAACCGTTTTAAAATGACCTCGATTTCTTTGGTGTTCATTTCCGGTCGCGCTAACGAGACACAAGATCAGCGACCGCGTTAGTTTGAAGTGACGCGGTTCGCTGCATCGGCTCGCTAGATCGTTGTTCCATCGCGCCCAGAAGCGCGCCACCGGCGGAGGACCCATGCAAAACTCCACAACACTGTAAAGACAAGGAAATACAGGAAAATATTGACCGCAATACTTACGCCGAGCACAACGAGGCTCTGAGCTGCGTGATCAGAATTCATGGCCATAAGCAGGATAGAGCTGGGCCAAATATAAAACAGTCGCTCTCCAGCAAAACTAAAGGTGTGTAGCCAAAAACCGACCATGATAAGCAACGGCAAAACTCCGCCGACAACGCTCGCGAGCAGAATGACGTATCGAAATCTCGGAAGACGCATCGATCTAACGAAGATTAGACGAACAATTGTTCATCTAACAAAGTCAAGCCTAAGCAGGTGCGCCGGGAGCGTCGGGGAGGGGCGGGCCTTCGGGACCGATCACAATTTGGCGTGGCGGCTTTTCGGGCGTGAATTTTTCGTCGGTGGCGGGCTTGATCGCCTTCGGCGGATTGAGCATGTGGCCATGCCGAACGATTTCTTCAATCTGCGAACCATCCAAAGTTTCGTATTCCAACAACCCTTTTGCGATGGTTTCGACAGCATCGCGATGCGCGCTGATTAAATCGCGCGCCCGGGCATACGCTTCGTCGGAAAGTCTGCGCACTTCGCGATCGATCTCCTCGGCAGTCGCTTCACTGTAATCGCGGGAACGCGAGATCTCGCGGCCTAGAAAAACGTAATCTTCGTGTTCGCCGTACTCGACCATGCCGAGCCGTTCGCTCATGCCCCATTGGCAAACCATTTTGCGCGCGTACCAGGTCACGCCGCGAATGTCGCCGGCTGCGCCACTCGAAATGTCGCCCAGAAATAATTCCTCGGCGACGCGCCCGCCCATACTGACGCAAAGATTATCGAGTAGCTCTTTTCGCTTGGTATTAAACTTGTCCTCTTCGGGCAGCATCATCGTGACGCCCAGAGCCGGGCCCCGCGGAATGATCGTCACCTTGTGAAGCGGGTCAGTGTGTTCTAGCACAACGTTGAGCAAAGCGTGACCAGCTTCGTGATACGCAGTGATCTTCTTTTCCTTTTCGCTGATCGCGAGACTGCGACGCTCACGTCCCCAACGAACTTTGTCGCGGGCTTCTTCCAATTCGGCGAGCGTAATTCCTTTTAATCCGCGGCGCGCGGCGAGCAGTGCCGCTTCGTTGACGACGTTTGCGAGCTCGGCGCCGGAATAACCAGGCGTGCCGCGCGCGATAACCGCAAGATCGACACCTTCCGCGAGTTTCACCTTCTTGGAATGAACCCGGAGAATTTCTTCGCGGCCTTTCACGTCCGGAAGGTTGACGGTGATTTGTCGATCAAAACGCCCTGGTCGCAACAATGCCGGGTCGAGAACGTCGGGGCGGTTGGTCGCGGCGATGATGATGACGCCTTCCTGCGTGTCGAAGCCGTCCATCTCGACGAGCAACGCATTCAGCGTTTGCTCGCGCTCGTCATGTCCGCCGCCGACGCCGTGTCCGCGATGCCGGCCGACCGCGTCGATCTCGTCGATGAAAATAATGCAGGGCGCGGATTTCTTGCCCTGCTCGAACATGTCGCGCACTCGGCTCGCGCCGACGCCGACAAACATTTCCACGAAATCGGAACCGCTGATGGAGAAGAACGGAACGTCCGCTTCACCAGCGATCGCGCGCGCCAGCAAGGTTTTGCCGGTGCCCGGAGGTCCGACTAACAGCACGCCTTTCGGAATTCGGCCGCCGAGCTTCTGGAACTTTTTTGGGTCGCGCAAAAATTCGACCAGCTCCTGGACTTCGTCCTTAGCCTCCTCGACGCCGGCGACGTCTTTGAACGTGATCTTGTTCTTGTCACGGGCGAG
Organism: Chthoniobacterales bacterium; assembly: GCA_035948375.1. Classification (GTDB taxonomy): domain Bacteria; phylum Verrucomicrobiota; class Verrucomicrobiia; order Chthoniobacterales; family UBA10450; genus AV40. The sequence continues at coordinate 17,952 of DASZJH010000050.1, read as the reverse complement.
CATGCGGGCTTTCGATTTGCCGAAGTTCAACGCGCCTTTGCCGGCCATGCGGATTTGCTGGCGGAAAAGGAAATAGAGCAGCAGGAGCAAGAGAAGAACCGGCGCGAAGCTGGCGAAGACTTGAGTCCACGGATGCGACTCGGAACGAATGGCCGGCTGAATTCCAGCGGAGGCGAGCTTGTCCTGCAAGTTTTGGGTGAAATTTAAATAGATGCTGGTGCGGAAAGGCACGGTGGCATTCTGTTCGCCGCCTGTTCCCTGACGGACGTATTTTCCGCGCAATTCCTGGGTCGGTTGTCCTTCGACAACGTACAACGTGACGGGTGAATTTTTGTCGTTCACGATCTGCTTGTTCTCGAGCAGTTCGAGGAAGCGATTGTAGGGAACGTCTTCGTATTGCTGGTAACCGCCGCGATAGAACAGCATCGCCAGCGCGAAAAAGCCGAATGCGACCGCGACCAGGATCACGCCGCGCCAGTTAAAATTGGGCTCGTTGCCGCCGCTCTGCTTCTTGTCGCGTTGGGAGTTACGATCGTTTTGTGGCATAAGGGGTGCGCTTATTCTCGACAATAAAGGCTATCATGAAGGTGTGGCATTGCAAAAAGCAGGACGCGAGCCGGAGCGGTTGGAAGACCAATTTGGACCCCGAAAATCGCACAAGATCGACATCTGACAACGTAAAGCTCGCTCCACTAGCGAAGTTACGGCTCGGCACATTGCTTAACGACGCGATTCCTGTAAAATTTCACCTCCGAAGTTCGAAATGACTCAACTGGTTTCAACAGTCGCGGAAAAATTGGACCGCGCAGTGCAAAAGATGACGCCGCTCGCGTATCGCGTGCGGCGCCAGGGCCGGCGTCTAATGCGGCGCGCTTTGCGCAAACCGCGCAGCGTTTCGGAAGGTCCTAACCTGTTGCCGTTGATGATCCAGGTTCTGGCCAGCTTTTCTAAAGCGGACGGCGTGCTGCTTGAGGAAGAGATCGACTCGAGTCTTGGATTTTTGCGCTACGATTATCCCGAAGCGGTTTACTCCGAACTTCGCCAACTTTTCCGCCAGGCACTCTACGAACAGCAGGACTTGGCGGCGATGGCGCAAAAGCTGAGCACGCAGTTGAGCACCGAGCGGAAGATAATGCTCGGCGTCCAACTTTACGATCTGATTTCGCAAGCCGGCCTGAAGCAGGAACAAGTCGTCGCATTTTATTCCTTCATGTCGCTGCTCGGCATGGCGGCGCAGGCGATCGACATCGTGTATCAATTGAACGCCTCCGAAGACGCCGACCCCTCGATTTACCAGCGGGGCGCGTCGCCGTTGGAATCGCTTTCCTTCGCCAGCAACGGCAAGGCCGACATCAAGATGAAAGGCCTGGCCGAGAGCGATCGGTTAATGGCGTTTCGTTATCACGATTTGATCCTGCTCAAGAATTATAGTGGCCAAAGTGTCTCGGTGCGCGGACGGCCGCTGACGCGCGGCGGATTTTGCCGAATTTATCCGGGCCAGCGAATCCTGGTCGGCGACACGGTGCTGAGTTACCAGGAGCTGGCGCAATATTTCAATGCCAAGAAGAACGTTTCCGTCCCGCACATTTTTGTTCGGGTGAACAAAGACGCCGACGAAGTGGCGCTGGAGCGGGCGCGGACCCGCGAAAGCGCGTTGGAGATCGCGTTCGGATTGAAAGTGCGGGTGAAAGCGCTGCGCGATGTCGATGCGGTGCTCAACGGCGTGAAACTCAAAGCCGGCGCGCAAGTGGAGGCAGTGCTCGAGGATCGAATCATTTTTCACAACAACAGCGAGATGGATTTGACCGATCTGCGCCGGCGGGCTCGCGCGCTCGGCGGCCGGTTCCAACTCAAGGCGTCGAAATCGGAGTATTTGGTGTCGAACGATCCGAGCAAGCTGCAAGCGGACGATATTTTGCTTTCGCCGGGCACCGCGGGGGACGTGTTGCTGAAAATTTTCTGCGATTACGACAAGCGAGTCGGTCAATTGGAAGTGATCGAAGCCGACCGCCCGATTCTGGTTGGAGACGCGTCGGTAAGATCGACATATCCCCTTAAGGACGGCGACACGATCAAAATTGATGTTGGCCAGTTTCTGCGCTGCAATTTTTCCGAGCGCATCATCGAGGAAGAGCGCAACATCATTCGCACGCTCGAAGTAATTGAAGTGACGCACCGTTTCGGCGGCGGCGACACCGGGCTGGAAGGAATCTCGTTCGCGCTTACGCGTGGCGAATTGGTTTGCGTGATGGGCGCGAGTGGTTGCGGTAAGAGCACTCTTCTTCGCGTGATTGCCGGCCAGCTTCAACCGAGCAGCGGCGAGATTTTTTTGAATGGCCGCTCGCTTTATCCAAACCTCGACGCCCTCAAAAAATACATCAGCTACATCCCCCAGGAGGACGCGTTCGATGAGCACCTAACCATCGGCGAAAATTTGCAATTAGCGGCCGCGATTCGTTCGCCGCATTTGTCGCGGCGCGATCGGGTACGGCGGTTGGAAGCGAAGTTGATCGAATTGGGGTTAGGGGAACGGCGCGATGCAGTGGTCGGCGCCGCGGCGAAGAAAACCTTGAGCGGCGGTGAGCGCAAGCGACTCAACATCGGGCTGGATATGATCGGAATGTCGGACGTTTATCTGTTCGACGAACCGACCTCCGGTTTGTCGTCCAAAGATTCCGAGCATGTTATCGAAATCATTCGATCGATGGCACACAACAAGATCATTGTGGTCACGATTCACCAGCCGAGCTCGAAACTATTCCAGTTGTTTCACAAGGCGATTCTGCTCGATAAAGGCGGTCGCCTTGTGTTTTTCGGAACGCCGACCGAAATGCTCCGTTATTTTGCGGAAGCGGAGCATCAACACCAGTTCGGCGCCGAGCTGGGCGCATGTCCGTCCTGCGGAACGACGCGACCGGAATTCATTTTCGATGTTTTGGAAACACCGCTGCGTGATCTGAGCGGTGATATTATTTATGAGGAGAACAGTCGCGGCCAACTGGTGGCGGCCCGCCGCTATTCGCCGGAATTCTGGCGGGACAAATACGAAGCGTTTCGACTGATCCAGGACGTGAAGCAGGTTTCGTTGCGCCGGGAGCAACCGGCGCAGCTGCCAGCCGCGCTCACCCAAAAGCGAAAACGGACGCCGGTTCGCTGGCACGATGAGTGGACGCAGTTCCGGGCGCTGTTGCGGCGATCGTTTATCAGCAAATTGCGCAACCGTGCAAATATTTGGATTACCACCTGTGCCGCGCCGGTATTGGCGCTCTTGATTGGGACGCTCCTGCGATATTCCGAAAGCGGAAAATACGATTTCGCGTCAGCGTTCCACATTCCGACCTATCTGTTTCTTGGACTACTGGTCGCGATGTTCCTTTCGTTGACCAACAGCGCCGACGATATTATTCGCGACCGGCCAGTGCTGCAGCGCGAACGCAATCTCGATGTGCGACTGCCCTATTACATTTTCGCGAAGATGTCGTCGCTTTCGATCTTCGCGCTAATCCAATGCATTCTGTTTGTTTTGATCGGCAACTACATTCTCGAGATCCGCGGGATGTTCTGGCTCCACCTCGGGTTGATGTTCATGACCTCGGTCGGGAGTGTCGCGCTTGGGTTGCTCGTTTCCTCCCTTGTCTCCGACGCCAAGACTGCGGCCAACATTGTGCCATTGGTCCTCATCCCGCAGATTCTAATGAGCGGCGCTCTCATTAAGTATGAGGATATGAACCGGAACCTCAGCCTCGTTTATTCGCTGACCCGGTGGTTTCACGAACATCCAACCAAAGACCGTGGCAAAAAGATGGACAGCAAATTGCAGGTGCCGTTCGTCTGCCAATTTATTCCAATGCGGTGGTCCTACGAAGAGATGGTGGTCGCGCAAGCGAAACTCAACCCGCTCACTTCCCGGCAGGAGCGCTCCCAGCGCGAGATCGATGCGATCGTGGCGAAGCATTCCTCCGATCCGGCTGACGGCAAACGACTCGACGAGCTAAAGGAGGTGCTGGCGGTTTTATCGGGATTGGAGGCGAAATCAGCCGGCGATCTCGATCGTTACCTGAAAAAGATCGATAGAGTGCTCGACCGGAAAAATGGATTCGATCCGAAAGACTTTAGAGAAGCCAAGGGCGAAGTCACTGCCGAACAAATTTATGTGAACCAGAAAGTCTCCGATCTAATTTCTAATGCGGAGATGGAGCAAAGCGACTATCGCCGCGGCTCGCGGCCGAACGTTTTTTTCGGCGCGGAAAAACGTTATCTCGGCGCGCGCGTCGGTGTTTTTGCTTTCAACACCGCGGTTCTGATTGGATCGACATTCGGCCTGCTGGGTTTGTTGTATTGGATCTTGAGGCGGCAACTCGAAGTGCGACGGAGTTAAACATGAAAGACCAGACGAACAGCGAGACGAAGTTAATCGTCGCGTCCAGCGACATCGATGCGGACATGCTTTACGCCACAAAGTTTTGGGCAGGCGACCCATTTATTTTTCTCCAACAAAACGGAAAACGCACAGTCGTTCTGACTGATCTTGAGATGGGTCGCGGCAAACGAACGGCGAAAGTGGACGAATTTGTTTCGTTCAACCAGCTCGAGCGGGAAGTGCAGGGAACATCGAAACAAGCGCCGCCGTTCGAGAAGGTGATGGCGCATTTTCTTCGCGAACGCGGCGTGAAAAGCGCGACGGTGCCGACAAACTTCGCGCTCGGCTACGCCCGCGAATTGCAAGATGTCGATCTTTTCACGTCCAACGGATTGTTTTGGCCGGAGCGCGAAGCCAAAACCGACGAAGAGTTGAAGTTGATTGGTCGCGCGCTGCGGATCACTGAAACCGGGCTCAAGCGCGCGATGGAAGTTTTGAAGGCGTCGAAGCCGAAAGGGAAAAAATTATTCTGGTCGGGTAAACCACTGACTTCCGAACTGCTTCGCGCTGAAATCGACACCACGATGCTTCGCGCCGGCGGAACGCCGACCAACACGATTGTGGCTGGTGGGGATCAAGCCTGCGATCCGCACGAGCGGGGTTCTGGTCCGCTTCCCGCGAATTCGTTGATCATCCTTGACATTTTCCCGCGCGATTCACGATCGGGTTATTGGGGCGACATGACGCGAACGGTTGTGCGCGGCCGCGCGAGCGATGCGCAGAGAAAGCTTTGGCAAACGGTCTTGGACGGACAGGAACTCGCGCTTCGCGAAATCAAAGACGGCGTCGACGGAATGAAAATTCACAAGGCGATCCAGGCGCTCTTCAACAAGCGCGGTTATCCGACCGAAGTCCGGAATGGCGTGAACGTCGGATTTTTCCACGGCACCGGCCACGGGCTTGGGCTTGAGATTCACGAATATCCGCGGCTACAAAAAGTCGTTCTCAAAGATCGACAAGTGCTAACGGTCGAGCCGGGTCTTTATTATCCGGGCCTCGGCGGCGTTCGCCACGAGGACGTCGTGGTTGTGACCAGGACCGGGTCCAAGATTTTGTCCCGATTTCCCAAGTCGCTGGAAATCTGAGGGATAGGCGCAAATCTGAACGGCCCATTCAGTTGAGGGTCTAACTTAGATCACGTAAACTAGCACAGGCATGTTCTATCCAATCGGCTTTGGGAATAATTGGTTGCTCTACCTCGGCGTCCCTCTGATCCTCGGCATCTGGGCGCAGATCCGTGTGACCAGCGCGTTCAATCGTTGGGGGAAAGTGCGCGCGTCATCGAACATCACCGGTGCGCAATGCGCGCGTGAGATCTTGCAGGCCGCGCAAATCCACGATGTCGATGTTGTCCAGACCGACGGCTTCCTTGGTGACCATTACGATCCGACGCAGAAAAAACTTTATCTCTCGAGCAACGTTTACAGCACGCCATCGGTCGCTGCTCTTGGAATCGCCGCGCACGAAACCGGTCATGCGATCCAGCACGCGAAAGCTTACGCACCATTGAAAGCGCGAATGGCAATCGTCCCGGTTACGATGATTGCGTCACAAATGCTACCGTTCATCATCATTGGCGGCATTTGGTTTGGGATGACGGGTTTGATAACGCTCGGCATCTATTGCTACCTGATCCTGGCAATCTTCCAGTTGATCACGTTGCCGGTGGAGTTCGATGCTTCGCGCCGCGCGAAGATTATTCTGCAGCAAATGCGGATTGTGCAGCCGGGCGAAGAAGTGGCCGGCGTCAACAATGTGCTCAATGCCGCTGCGCTCACTTACGTCGCGGCCTTCATCGCGGCGCTGGGGAACTTGCTCTGGCTAATGTCCATGCGGGACCGCCGCGGCTGAGCGTGTTAGGGTTAAAGAAAATGAATCCCGCGATCACGTTACCACCGGCCCGGCGCATCGCCGATTTGTTGTCGTCCGGGGCGGATGCTGATGCTAAGTCTAAAAAGAAGGCGATGGACGAAGCTCGCAAGGATGAAGACCAGAAACTGGTGGCGCGTACCCAGGAAGGGGATGCGGGCTCGTTCGACGAGTTGGTCGTGAAATACACGCCGCGCCTTTACGGCCTGGTTTACAACATGACCTCGAACCACGAGGACACGAACGACCTGCTTCAGGACATTTTCGCTAAGGCCTACAAAGCGATTCGCGGATTTCGCGGCAAATCGTCGTTCTATACCTGGATCCATTCGATCGCGGTCAACATGACCTTGAATTTCCTAAAAAAGCGTGGCCGCCGTTTTTCACTGAGTCTGGACGATGTCGATGCCAGCATTCAGAACGACAAGGAATTTCTCGAGGCCACCGCCTCCAGCAGCCCGGTGCGGGAGGCTGACCTCTCCGAGCTCCAAAAAAGGTTGAACGAGGCGATGATGAAGTTGTCTGATGAACACAGAGCTGTGGTAACAATGTTCCATATTCAGGGGATGCCCCACGCAGAGATCAGTAAGATCTTGAATGTTTCCGAAGGAACGGTACGATCCAGACTCTTTTACGCCAACCGGCAACTGCAAAACTATCTGGACGAATTTCGAAAAAACCCGGTCTCCTAAACTCAGCGGCAATGGACGAATTTAACGACAACGAAATAACGAAGCTGCTTCGACTGAAAAAATACGAACAGCCGCCGCCCGGATACTTCGAAAATTTCCTCCATGAATTCCATCGCCGCCAGCGCGACGAGCTTTTGCGCGAACCGCTTTGGCGCATTTGTTTCGGCCGGGCCCGCGATTTTGTTCTCTCTTTCAACCTCTCCACCCTTACTTCTTACCCAGTCGCAGTGACCGCCGTGCTAGCTTGTGCGGCGATTCTTTCACTGCGGATTTACCAGACGCCGCAACCGGCGGCAGTCGCCCTGCAAAATCGTCCGGTCTTGACCGTCCCGGTCAATACGGATGATGAATGGACGCTGGCGTCGCCCGTGGCTACACGGGTCTTCAACACGCGGTCGGTTCGCAACATTACGGAAAGCGCCCAAACTCACCGCAAAGGCACGCCGCCTCGTTACGTGCTCGACAGCGTGCCAGTGAGTTATGAGACGACTTTCAAGTTTTAGCTTCCTCGGTTGTCCCTTGGCACCGCGGCGTCAAATCATCTCGAAGGTCGCTTTTGTTTTCGCCTTCATAGCGGTCGCGGCGTGTAATCGGCAATCCACTGCGCAAGCTCAACCGCAGCCTGGCCAACCTGCCGCACCTCTCAGCGAGGAAAAATCTGTCGCGACGATCAGCCGTGAAGTGAAAGATGTTTTCGATCGTTGCGCCAAAGCGGTCGTTAAAATCGAAGCCACCGATCCGCACGGCGAACTTTCGGGGACTGGTTTTTTTGTCGATCCAACCGGTACGCTTTACACAGCGTATTCCGTGGGCGGCGAAGCCGACAACATCAACGTCGAGTTCAAAGGAAAAAAATATCCCGCGCACCTGCTGGTGGGCGATGTCCGGAGCGGAATTGCGATGTTAAAGGTGGATCTCGCCAGTCCAGCTTTACCAATCGGCAGCTCGGAACAGCTCGAGATCGCAACTCCCGTTGTTACGATCGGATATCCGCTCGACCTTGCCGAAACGCCGAGCTTCGGCATGATCGCCGGGTTCGATCGCAAATGCTTCGGCGGATATTTTCCGACCAAGCATCTGCGGGTAAATCTGCCGCCGCAACGCGGTGAAGGCGGCGCTCCACTTCTGAATTTGAAAGGCGAGGTCGTCGGCATTCTTCTCTACAGCTTCGAAAGCAATTCCTGCTACGCGCTGCCGGTCGAAGCAGCGGAGAAAATTCGCAGCGATTATGTTCGCTTCGGCGAACCGCGTTACGGCTGGATCGGCACGAACGTTCAGGAAGCAACTGCGCCGGTGGAAGGATCGCGCGCGCTGACTACTGAAGTCATAAAGGACACGCCTGCGGCGGAGGCAGGTCTGAAAGCAGGTGACATCGTTCTTCAGATCGGCCGGACCAAAGTGCACGAGCCGGAAGATATCCTGGAGGCTTCATTCTTTCTGACCGCCGGCGATGCGGTGCCGATAACGGTGCTGCGCGGCAACGAAAAAATTACGTTTCAGATTCAGGCTGAGCTTCATCCAGGAAGCGAAGAGCGCCTGGCTGCGCCTCCGGCTTTGAATCGAGGGATGCCCTTGAATCTCCAGCCATCCCCTGACCGAACGCCGTAGTTAGAGCAGTTTCCTAAATTCGGCTTCGTCGATAACTTTCACTCCGAGTTCTTTGGCTTTATCGAGCTTGCCGCCGGCCTCGGTTCCCGCAAGGACGAAATCTGTCTTCTTGCTCACACTGCTGCTAACGTGACCCCCGAGCGCTTCGATTTTCTTTGCGGCTTCGTCGCGCATCATTGAAGGCAGAGTTCCGGTCAGCACGAAAGTTTTTCCAGACAGCGGCAGTTCGGCGCGTTGTTTCGCCGATACTTTTTCGCTCTTCGGTTCGATTCCGAGCTGTTTCATTCGATGAGGAACTTTCTTCCCCGCCGATGACGAGAAAAAATCGAGAACACTTTGGGCAACAACCGGACCCACTTGAGTCACAATCCCACTTTGTTTGTCGATCTTGCTCTTCGACGGCTTGGCAAAACCCGATTTAATCAGGCGTTCGGCGATTGCCTGGGTCTTGTGCTTGTCGCCTTTGCTCTCATGATAATCGAGCACGTCTCGAAGAAGCCTTGAGTCAACCACGTCTTCGATCGTTTCGTGGAAGCGCGCAAGATCGGTTGCGGTCGCCTTGCCAGCGTCCGGAATCGCTAGCGCATAAAGCCAGCGCGAGAGCGGCAAGGTTCGCGCGCGTTCGATCGCCTCGACCGCCTTGGTCGCATTCTTTTCGCCAAAGATGCGCGGCGCTTCATCAGTCCCCAGATTTAGTTTCGCAAGTTGGTCGACCCTCAGCTCGAACAAGTCGAGCGGTTCGCGCACCAGTCCGCGCTCAACCAGTTTGTCGGCGACGATTCCGCCGATGCTTTCAATATCGAGCGCGCCGCGGGCCGCAAAAAACTCCAGACGTCGCGTGGCTTGGGCCGGGCACCGAATATTTTCACAGCGCCACGCCACGAACTCAGGATCGCGCCGGACTTCGCAGCCACACACCGGACACTTCCCGTGAATGTGTTTGAGAAAATCGAAGGGCTTGGCATTACGCGGCCGTTTGGATTTTACGACCTCGACGACCGCCGGAATGACTTCGCCCGCCTTCTCAATCACGACGATGTCGCCGATGCGAATGTCTTTGCGCCTGATCTCGTCTTCGTTGTGCAACGTCGCGCGCGAAACGGTGCTCCCACTGACTAGGACCGGCTCGAGGACGGCGACCGGCGTGAGAATTCCCGTTCGTCCAACCTGGACTTTGATGTCGAGCAGCTTCGTTTCAACACGCTCAGCCGCGTATTTATAAGCGATTGCCCATCGCGGCGATTTCGCGGTGAAGCCAAGTCGCTCGCGTTGGGCAAGTGCGTCCACTTTGATCACGGCACCGTCCGTTTCGTAAGGAAAATCGCGCCGGATCTCGTCGAGATCGCGAATGGCATTCAAAATCTTGTCGACCGAATCCGCGAGCCACCAATCTTCGTGTGTTGGCAGCCCGAGTTTCTTGAATAACGGGAAAATTTTCGAGTGAAGATCGACATCGGCGCCTTCAACCGCGCCGGTTCCGTAGAAAATCATGCCGAGCGGCCGCTTCGCCGCGACGTTGGGATCGAGGTGTTTGAGCGAACCGGCCGCGGCGTTTCGTGGATTGGCAAACAAAGGTAATCCGGCGGCTTCGCGCTCTTTGTTCAATTTTCCGAAGCCGGCTTTGTCGAGATAAGCTTCACCGCGGACCTCGAAAACTCTTGGCGCCGCGCCGCGCAATTGGTGTGGCACTGATTTGATGGTCCTGATGTTTTGGGTGATGTCGTCGCCAACGGAACCATCGCCGCGCGTCGCCGCGTATTTGAGTTTGCCGTTCTCGTACATCACCGAAACAGCTGCGCCATCGACTTTCGGTTCGATCACCACCGGAATTTTCTCGTCGGGCAAAAGTCGCCTGATCCGTTTGTAGAAATCGGCCACCTCTTCCTCGGAATAAGTGTTGTCCAGGCTTAGCATCGGCACGCGATGCTGAACTTGAGCGAACGCTTGCAATGCTTTGCCACCGACGCGCTGGGTCGGTGAATCGGGCGTGACCAGCTCGGGATGTTCGGCTTCCAGGTCCGCGAGCTCTTTGTAGAGCCGATCGTATTCGCGGTCGCTGATTGTCGGAGCGGCTTCCTCGTAATAGCGCCGGTCGTGCCCTCTAATTTCGCGCCGGAGCTGCTCGATTCGCTTGGCGGCTTGGGCCTCGTCTTTAGCCATGAACCATGATACAAACGGATGAAAGATCGACAATGAACGGCGGCGAAAAAATCCTCGGCGTCGAAGGAGGCGGCACCAAGACATCCTGGGTCTTGGTCGAGCGCTGCGGTTCGGATTTGCAAATGCTCGATCAGGGAAAACTGCCGCCGGCAAATCTTCGCCTAGCCACCCCTGATGAATTGCGAGCCATGTTTCGAGAGCTGCCCCGGGAAATTACGCGCGCCGGGATTTTCCTGGCCGGGTGCGGCACCGAAGAAGATCGACAATCGCTCACCCGGCTTTGCGCAGAGATTTGGCCTCAAGCTAAAATTGTTGTCGGGAGCGACCGCGATTCGGGTTTGGCGGCGGCGCTCGGAAGCGGGGACGGGATCGTGGTGAATGCCGGAAGCGGTTCGTCGGTAACCGGTCGTCGCGACAAGCGGATAGAGAACGCCGGAGGTTGGGGGCACATTCTGGGCGACGCCGGCGGCGGTTATTTTCTGAGTTTACAGGCGCTGCGATTGATTCTTCGCGAATATGATCTGCACCGCGGCGAGGTCCAGTTCACTACGAAAGTGTTGCGCGCTCTATCGTTGAACAATCTCGACGAAGTGGTGCGCTGGGCGCAGACGGCCGACAAAATGGAAGTGGCGATGCTGACTCCGGTGGTCTTCGAAGCCGCGGCCGGTGGCGATGCGCGAGTGATGGAAATCATCGAGGAAGGCGCGCGCGTTCTGTGCGAATACACTGAGGCGGTTGCGACCAGATTGCACGTTCTCGCGCCGAAGGTCGTTCTGCTCGGCGGCCTCTTTCAACGCGATTCGATTTACAATCATGCTTTTCGCCGCCGTTTGAAAAAAGCCCTGCCAGATGCGCGAGTGGCGAATTCGGAGCGCGCGCCCGAGTTCGGCGCCGCGTGGCTGGCTGCCGAACTGCAGAGCTGGCCGGAAATTCAGGCCAAGCCTGCGCCGAAAAAAATCGACGACCTCGCCGCCGCACTAACCGAACAACGCAACCCGCGCTCCGAAAATCTCGAAAAGATGAGCGCGCGAGATCTGGTGAAGCTTTTCGTCGACGAAGAAAGATTTGTTGGAGAAGCGCTGCGCTCAGTGACCGACGATCTTGCCCGCGCGATCGAACTGGCGGTCGATTCGTTAAGCAAAGGCGGTCGGTTGTTTTACGTCGGAGCCGGAACAAGCGGCCGTCTCGGCGTGCTCGACGCGAGCGAAATACCGCCAACCTTCGGAGCGTCGCCGGAATTGGTTCAGGGAATTATTGCCGGCGGCGCAACCGCGTTGCATCGGAGTGTGGAAGGCGCCGAAGACGAATCGAGCAGCGGCGCTTTGGCCATAGACCGCCGCGGTATCAAAGATGTCGATATTGTAATTGGCATTACCGCAAGCGGGCGAACGCCGTTCGTGCTTGGCGCCCTCGGCCGCGCGAAATCCTTGGGTGCGAAAACGATTTTGTTGAGCTGCAATCCCGCGGGCGAGAACAAGCTAAATGTCGATCTCGCGATCGATCTCGCGGTCGGTCCTGAAATCTTGACTGGCTCGACTCGATTGAAAGCCGGAACGGCCACCAAGATTGCGCTCAACATCATCAGCACCGGCGCAATGGTCGCGCTCGGAAAAGTCCGCGGCAATTTGATGATCGATCTAAATACCTCGAGCGCGAAACTGCGCGACCGCGCGGCCCGGATGGTGGCCGAGCTGGCCCAATGCGATTACAACTCAGCTCGCGCGCAACTGGAATCGAGCGGGTGGGACTTGCGCGCTGTGCTTAAGAATCTCGGCAAATAAAAGGCCCGGTCTGGCCAATTTTAGTCACGCGCGGTTAGGCCTGACGAAACGATCTACGGGCAACAACCTCAAATGAAAGGGCTTTTATGCTTTGGACTATCTTTGTGATTCTGCTGATTCTGTGGCTGCTCGGTTTTGTGGGTTTCCACGTACTGGGCGCTTACATTCATCTCCTTCTCCTGATTGCGCTGGTCGTTCTCATTCTACAGTTGATCGGCGGCCGGCGACCGCTTTAGCATCGGAGTTGGATCAAATGAAACCTACCGGAATTCTTGGAATCATTCTAATCATCGTCGGCATCGTGATGCTTGCCTACGGCGGCTACGCTTACTTCACGACCCAGGAGAACGTCGCCAAGATTGGCCCGCTCGAAATCAACAAGCAGGAAAAACATCCTGTGCCAATCGGCCCAATCGTCGGTGGCGTTTGTATTGTCGGCGGCGTCCTTCTTATGGCCTCGGGACGCGGCGGAGCTGCGACTTAAAACGGCGATCTTGCGTTGGCGCAGCGACTTCTGATTGAATCCGACCCTGGCCGGATCACCTAATCGGCGCGCGTTGCGGTGGCTAGCCTAGGCGAAGACGGGTCGATCTTACTGCTCGGGCGGAGTGTCCGCGCCGCCGGCTTTTAAAACAGCGAACGTCTTGCTGCCTTTGCGATCCAAATAAAGAAGCACGCCGCGCTTCGGATCCGATTTGTTCAAGGCTTCACGGAACGACTTTACATCCGTGACCGGCTTGCCATCGACTTCGGTAATGACGTCTTCACGCTCGATTCCCTGTTGTGCGGCGAGGCTGTTGTCAGCCACATCGGTGACGATGACGCCCTTCTGCACGCCCAGTTTGAAGCGCTGCGCCATTTCCTTGGTTAGTTCCTGAACCTGGAGCCCGAATTTCCCGACCTCCTGTTGTTTTTCCTGCGGCGGACGGGCCGGCTCGTTCGACGCACGCGAAATTTCGTTCGGCAATTCGCCGGTCGTCACGGGAAGCTTTAGCGTTTGGCCTTTCCGCCAAACCGTGAGCTCAACTTTTTGGCCGATCTTCTTTTTCAAAATCTCATGTTGCAGTTGCGAGTCAGTCGTGACCGCAGTGGCGTCGACCTGAGTAATGACGTCGAATGGTCGCAGATCGCTCTTGTAGGCGGGCGCGTCGGCTTCGATCGTTCGTACAACCACGCCGCGCTCGATACCTTTGAACAAATCGCGGACGCCCGGATCGTCGCCAAGCGTTTCGATCCGAATACCGAGCCACGGCCGCATGATCTTGTGTCCGGCAATGAGCTCGTCGCCAATTTCCCTGGCCATGTTGATGGGAATGGCGAAGCCGAGGCCGCGATTGATCCCGTTGATCAACGTATTCATGCCGATCACCCTGCCGTCGATATCGCAAAGCGGGCCGCCGCTGTTGCCGGGATTAATCGAGGCGTCGGTTTGGAGATAATCCGAGATGGAATAGCCGTTGGTCGCGTACAATTTGCTGCGACCTTTGCCGCTCACCACACCGTAAGTGAAAGTGTAATCGAGTTTGAACGGCGCGCCGATGGCAAAGGCGAATTGACCCACCCGGACCGCGTCGCTATCGCCAAGTTGGGCCGACGGCAAGTTCTTGGCATCGATCTTAATCACCGCGACATCTGTCTTCTCGTCAGTGCCAACGATCTTGGCGGAAAATTCGCGACCGTCTTTTAGTTTCACATCGATATTGTCCGCTGATTCAACGACGTGAAAGTTCGTGAAGATGTAGCCATCCGGGCGAACGATGAAGCCCGATCCCTCGCTTTGGACCGGCTCAATGCTGCGTGGACTCCGGCGCGAGTTATTTTGGTCGGGAGGTCCTTGAAAGAAAAGGTCGTCGAACGCCGAAGTCTCATCGTCAGCTTTTTTGGAGACTTCAATAATGACAACGCTGGGCGCCACAACTTCGAAGACCTTGGCGAAGGCATTATTCAGCTGGTGGACAACGTCCTTGCCCTGCTCGGCGGCCTCGGCTGGGATAGTCGACGTCGGAGCGCTTTCGGGTGTCGCCCCGAGGATCGACATCGTGCTGAATCCGATAATTATCGTGGCAATTTGGATCAATCGCATTGGTTCGAAGTTGGACAGCAATCAACATGCTACGTTCAACGGCCCAGTCCACCCCCTCTGCGGCCTGAATAGGCGTGCGAATTGGGAGGCAAACCGCTTGACTGATGGTATACTATCGACCGGTTTTTCCCGGATATGCGCTCAGCTGGCTTGAATCGAGTCTTAGTGGGCATTGTCGCAAGCATCTTTGTGCTTGTGGCGGTGAGGTTTGGATTTAATCACCGTACGCCAAGGCCTATCGCCGCCGACGAGTTCGTTCAGGCGCTCGACACGCATCAGAATTCGCTGATCGATCGCTATTTCGGCGAGCATCACAATCCCAACGCGCGCGCCGCGGATGATCGCTCTCTGCTTTTCGCCGCGATTTTGCGGAATGACAGCGCTATCGCGCGACAACTTCTCGATGCGGGAGCGAGCGCCGACCTGGCGGACAATGCCGGGGTAACGCCGCTGATGCTGGCCGCGATGCACGGCGATTTGGAAATGGTCCGCGCCTTGATCGGAAATGTGACTGACGTCGCGACTCGAGATGGCGCGGGTCATTCGGCGCTCTACTACGCGGTTCACGCGCAGAAAATCGAAATTGTCGATCTTCTTCTGAGTTTGACGCCGAATATCGAGCTGGCTTACGGCGACAGCGGCGAACTGTTGACGCTCGCGCTTGGAGCTTCCGACACCAAAATTGCGCAAGATATCCTCTCGAAGTTACCGCGATTCGACCGGTGGAGTGCAGGAGCTTTGCGGGCGCTGGATAACGCCTTGCGCGCGGGCGATCGCGACTCCGTTCGATTATTGCTTTCGAAACACATTCCACAGCCAACGCCCGAAGGTAAACACGTACCGCTGATCGCTTATGCTATCGCGAATGACAATGCGCCGCTGTTTTCGGTGCTCCTCGAATGCGGCGCGGATCCCAACACGACTCTCGCCGGTAAGTATGACCAGGATTTTCTGGACGCGCTTCCCTCCAAGTCGTTTCGAAATTACATCGAGGACGATAAGAACGTTACTTGCCTGATGCTCGCCGCCGGCCTCGGGCGGACCGATTATGTTCGTGCGCTCTTGCAGGCCAACGCCGACCGCAACCGCGCCACTGGTCGTTACAAAATGGTCGCGCTTTATTTTGCGGCCGAGCTCGGACATTGGCAGGCCGCGCAAATTCTTTTGGGCGGCGCGCCCGATCCAGAAAAGCTACGCATCGAGATCTCTCTCGCTTCGCAAAAGATGTCGCTCATCAAGGATGGCGTGCCGATTATGAACTCAATCTGCTCGACTGGCCGTGAAGGTTATTCGACCAAACGCGGATTCTTTGTGATCACAGACAAGGAGCGCAATCATCGCTCCACGATTTATCATGTCGATATGCCGTATTTCATGCGGTTGAGCTGTCTGGACTTCGGCATGCATGAAGGGGTGGTCCCGAATTATCCGGCGTCGCACGGTTGTATTCGTCTGCCGGGTGAAACGGCGAGAAAACTGTTCGCCGAAATCCCAATCGGCACCCTGGTCACCGTCCAGTAGGGATAAATCGGTAGATTGTACCGTTGAACTAAATGGGACTATTGGTAATCGCTGCCTTGGTAGTGTTCCTGTCGCTTCTGGAGTTCATCTCTTAGAGGCGGAAGGAGTTCGCGGCGCACTTCGCGGTGTGCGCGTTGACACAAATCCGACTGCCCATAGCGTTTTGATCCTTAATAAAATGAAACACTCTCGGATTGGTGATGGGAAAGAATTCGTCTCGCACGCGCCGGGCTATTGGTCCCGCGACGGTGGGGTGGCGCCCGAGCTTTGGAACGATTGGAAATGGCAGCTCAAAAACCGGGTCACGACGCTGGCCCAACTCGAGCAACAGATTGAACTTAGCGAGGAAGAACGAAGTGGCGTGTTGCTGAGTGGCGACAAGCTCGCGCTCGCAGTGACACCGCATTTTTTCAATCTGATTCCGCGCGACAAAAACCCTGAGGATCCGATTCGGCGGCAGGTCATTCCGCGGATCGAAGAAACCTGGGCGTCGCCTTACGACATGGCCGATCCATGCGGCGAAGATTCGCATATGCCGGTGCCGGGGCTGGTACATCGCTATCCGGACCGCGTTTTGTTTTTGGTTACAGACCGCTGCGCGGCGTATTGCCGCTATTGCACGCGCAGTCGCGTTGTCAGCGGTGTTGGCGAACAGGAACTTCACACCAACTTCGAAGAAGCGTTTCGTTACCTCGAACAACACACCGAAGTGCGCGATGTGCTTTTGAGCGGCGGCGATGCATTAATTTTCAGCGACGACAAGATCGACAAGTTGCTGACCCGGTTACGCGCCATCAAACACATCGAGTTTCTTCGCATCGGGACGCGCGTTCCAATTTTCCTGCCGCAACGAATCACGCCTGAGTTGTGCGCGATTTTGGCGAAACATCATCCGCTCTGGATGAGCGTGCATGTCAACCATCCGCGCGAACTAACGGTCGAAGTGAAAGAAGCGCTCGAACGGTTGGCGAACGCCGGCATTCCGCTCGGCAACCAAAGCGTCTTGCTCGCCGGCGTGAACGACGATCTCGAGACGATGAAAACGCTCGTGCACAAACTGCTAATGTGCCGCGTCCGTCCGTATTACATCTATCAGTGCGACCTCATCAACGGCTCGGCGCACTTGCGCACGTCGGTCGCCAAAGGAATCGAGATCATCGAAGGCCTGCGCGGTCACACTACCGGTTACGCCGTGCCCCAATACGTCATCGACGCGCCCGGCGGCGGCGGCAAAGTGCCGATCAATCCTGGCTACGTTCTCTATCACGACAACGAAAAAATCGTGATTCGCAATTACGAAGGCAAAATCTTCGAGTATCCCGAAGCCGGCGGTGACCAAACTGTCCAGTTCGCTCCTCAAAGAGAGTACCACGACGAATATTTGTATTCCTAGGCAGGATTTACCGGCTTGAGTTGGATTCAGGATCTTGAAACCAGGAATCCGGGATTATTTAAAATTCTTTTCCTGCTTTCCTGGGTTCCTGATTAAATTCCTTTTATGTCTGGAATGTCTTTATTCCTGCTTCAGCTCCTCGTTTCTGTGTTCTTGGCGATTTTGTTTTTGCAGTCGGGGATCGACAAAATTGTAGATCGACAAGGAAACCTGCAGTGGCTGAGCGGACATTTTGCAAAAAGTCCGTTCGCGGGAGTGGTGCCGTTATTGTTCGGAATTCTGACGATCATTGAGGTCGCAGCCGGCGCGCTGAGTGGGATTGGATTTCTTGCGCTGCTCTTCGCGCACAATCCAATGATCGCGTTTTACGGCGCGATCGTTTCCGCAATTGCGATCCTTTGTCTGTTCTTCGGTCAACGAATGGC
>DASZJH010000049.1:0-4484 GCA_035948375.1 Chthoniobacterales bacterium | reverse complement strand
GTCACTGTCCGACGACGTCGGAGACTAGTTTCCAGCAGTGATGGAAGAATGATTTGGGTCACAAGCAAAGCACGGTTCCTGGAAATGAGCGGTTGTGTTTCGCGCAATCCGGGCGATAGTGGGCGCTTATTGGATTACTCTGTTTAACTTCACTGCGCGGTAGATCGTCAGGTGAGCGTCGCTCATTGGTGGTTTGAAACCCGATTCCCGGGAACGGCTCTGTAGCTCGGTAGTTTTTCCAAATTCAAAACACAATGAAACTGTACGTAGGTAATCTCTCTTTTGAGACCACCGAGAACGATCTTCAGGATCTGTTCGAAAAACACGGAACCGTCAACGAAGTCCATCTGATGATGGACAAAATGACCGGTAAATCGCGCGGGTTCGCCTTCGTCACCATGAATGACGCTGCGCAAGCTAACGCCGCGATGAGCGCGCTAAACGGCCAAGAACTGAATGGCCGCGCCCTCAACGTGAATGAAGCTCGTCCTCGAGAAGAGCGAAATCGCCCTTTTGGAGCGAAGCGCCCTTTTGCGGGCAATCGCCGGTAGACCCGGAGTGATTGCACAGCCGGCGTTCAAGTGAGCGCCGCGCTGTTCGCTCACCACGGCGAGTCCGTCCAACGGCGGACAAGATCGACATCTTCATCATGGATTCCGAAAAGGCGATCACACTCGAGGGCACCATCAGGATGGTGTTGCCCGGAACGATGTTTCGCGTCGCGCTGGCGAACGAGCACCTGGTGCTCGCGCACATCTCCGGCAAGATGCGCAAACGTTTTATTCGCCTAACCATTGGCGATCGAGTAAAGATGGAGATGTCGCCTTACGATACCGGCAAGGCGCGGATCGTTTACCGCCTCTGATTAAATATATATGCCGTCACGATTTCTATTTGACCGGCCGCGGCCGAAAAAGACTGCTCTTAGTATTAAGAGTCTTCTCGTACGTTGTCCTTCCACCTCGAAGCTCACCGATACCGGGCGCACGATTGAAGAGAAACGCTGGCCGGCCGCAAAAATGAAGCGACAAAGGTTTACCTGCGCCCACTGCGGCGCGGTCCATAGCTGGACAAAGGAAGACGTTGTCCTGGGCCGCCCGATGTCGTGACCGCGTGACGATTTCCCAACTTTTTCTTCCCTTGATTTTCCGTATTCCGACCGATCGCATTAATTGGATAACAAGCTCGTTCCTGATCGGCACATTCGTTCTTACCCTAACGGCCGTCCCGCTGTACCTGTGGTACTTCGGTATCGATTGGTTTCACTTCGCAATCGCCGCAGCGCTGCTAGCTCTAACCGGCTTTAGCATTACCCTCGGTTACCATCGACTCTTCGCGCACGCGACCTTCCGGGCAAAGCTGCCGATTCGTCTCTTCGTCCTGATTTTTGGTGCGGCCGCTTTCGAAAATTCAGTTTTGATGTGGACGAGCGAGCACCGGCGCCATCATAAACATGTCGATCACGACGCAGACCCGTATGACATAACTAAAGGCTTTTTCCATGCGCACATTGGCTGGCTGCTCTTCAAGCTCTGGCCGCAACCGCCGTTCGATAACGTGCCGGATCTGAAAAAAGATCCGCTGGTGATGTGGCAGCACCGACATATTAACTTGCTCGCGGTGTTGACGAGTTTTGCTTTGCCCACGTTGCTCGGCGCATGGTGGAACGGATGGGGCGGGGCGCTCGGAGGTTTTCTCATCGGCGGCGTAGCCAAAGTCGTCGTCATCCAGCACTGCACGTTCCTGATTAACTCTGCCTGCCATACAATCGGGCGCCAGCCGTATTCGAAAAGATGCAGCGCGCGAGATTCATTTTTGATGGCGATATTTACTTTCGGCGAGGGCTACCACAATTATCATCACGAATTTCAGCACGACTATCGCAATGGCGTGAAGCCGTGGCAGTGGGACCCGACCAAATGGTTGATCTGGACGTTGTCGAAACTCGGCCTAACGAGCGAGCTTCGACGTGCGCCAGCTGAATTGATTTCGTCGAGTCAGGCGAGAGTGCGTGGAAACCGGTGACGGTTGCCGGACGGACATTTATTTTCGTTGGCTTCTGTTAAAAGATTCCTGATTTCCGGGCTTCCTGATTAGCTAGTACTGTGAAGCCTGCGGAGAAAATTTCCTCTTCGACCGTGGAGCGACAGATCGCGCCGCCGCCACTGTCGCAGCATCTGCGCGAGTTCGCGTCGCGACCGCACTCGTGGACGGTGCTCGCACGCAATCTGATTCCGGTTGCCGTCGTCTACGCGTTCGGATGGTCGGCCGGTCTCACCGTTTTCAATTACTGGTTCGACGGGCTGACTGCGCTGGCCGCGATTACCGCGGCGCTGGTTCCGCGCGCGCTGCGCGAAACGCAACCGAAGTCGGCCGGCCTAACAATTACGATTCTGCGTGGCGTCTTCACTTGGATTTTTTTGGTCGGCATTATCGGGCTGCCATACTGGATGGTGCTGGTTCCGCTGCACACGCTGTTGCTTGGTGAAGATTTGCGGCACCAACTGGCCCAGTCGCCGGGGCTCTGGTTCGCGTTCGGATCAATCGCCGTCAGTCATTTCTGGAAAGCGTTCCGGTCCGGCTATGATGTGATGCCGGACAATCAGCTGAAGCAGCGGGTGCGCTGGGACGTTTATCTGCTCATGTTGCGCGGAATCGCGATGTTCATGATGATCGGCTTTGCTTTTTTCCTCGTTCCGCTGATGGCGTTGTTGCTGACGTATTTCGAGATCTGGCCGGAGCGTGTAATCGGTGCCGTGTTCGGCGATCCGTCGCGTCTGTGGCAATACGATCCGGAGAAAGACAAAAGAAGTTGAGTGGTTGAGAGTTGGGGGTTGATAGAAAAGGCATGGAGATAAAAAGATCGGGTTCGCAAACTTCGACCAAGGGTCCAGCTGAGTGGTTCACAGGAAACGTCAAAATCGATCCGTTACTCGAGGCGCCGGAGCCGGCTCGGGTGCGTGGCGCGAGCGTGGCGTTTGAGCCCGGCGCGCGGACCGCGTGGCATACTCATCCGTTGGGCCAAACATTAATCGTTACTTCGGGTCTCGGCTGGGCTCAACGCGAGGGCGGACCCATTGAGGAAATTCGTCCGGGCGACGTCGTCTGGTTCGCGCCTAACGAGAAGCATTGGCACGGTGGGACGCCGACGACCGCGATGACACACATTGCCATTCAAGAAGCACTCAACGGCAAAGTGGTCGAATGGCTCGAGCACGTCACCGAGGGTCAATACCGCCGGAAAAGTTGAGAGATTACAATCTGACAGTTGAATTCATGCATCATAAGCGGCTTGTGATGCGCAACATCTCTGGCGCGAGTTGGACCGCTAAGTAGATTCGTCTCGATGTCTTCACGCGCTTACGAATTCGTTCAGGTTGATGTTTTCACAAAAACGGCGCTCACTGGCAATCCGCTAGCCATTTTTCCCGACGCGCGCGGCTTGACCGATGAGCAAATGCAAGCCATCGCGCGCGAGATGAATCTTTCCGAAACAACTTTTATCCTGCCACGCGAACCGAAAGTCGAAGCAGAGAAGGGGACGCGTGTCCGCATTTTCACAGTCGAGGAAGAGTTGCCGTTTGCCGGACATCCCACGCTCGGCACGTCCCTCTATCTATATAGTACGGCCGCGTCGACTGGCGCGGATGAGATCAGCCTCGATTTGAAGGTGGGGAAGATCGACATCTGCTTTCGTCCTGACGCAGAAGAGAAAGACGATCGCGTTGGTGGAAATGTCTTTGGAGAGATGCGCCAGCGGGACCCCGAGTTTAGCCGGACATTGCCGCGGGATGAAATCGCTACTGCGCTCCGCGGAGGCGCCGATCAAATCGCTTCTGAATGGCCGAGCCAAATCGTTTCCACCGGGTTGCCTTTTGGGGTCGTGCCAATCCGCGATGTGAACGCATTGGCGAACTTGAAGCCGGATCTTGCCAAAGTAAGCGCCGTCTTGGAAGGAACCGGCGCTCGCTTTTGCTACTTTATCGCTCCGGCGGAAGGCCGAGATTGGCGGAAAGTGCGGGCTCGAATGTTCTTTTATGGCGGCGAAGATCCAGCAACGGGATCAGCTGCCGGTTGCGCGGTAAGTTGGATGGTCCGGCATGGTTTGGTGAAATCTGACGAGCAGATTGTCATCCATCAGGGCGTCGAAGCCCGACGACCGAGTGAAATCTTTGGGCGCGCGACGGGCGCCGGTCAGAAAGTCACAAACGTTCGGGTCGGCGGATACGCGGTAGAAGTGCTGCGTGGAACGCTCAGCTTGTAAGTGCGAAGGACGAATTACCGAATCTTCGCCGGATTGATGACGCGAATCAGTGGGCGAGATATTGTGTTCATAAAATTCGGTGAACTAGTTTAGCAACTCAACAGTGTCGCCTCTGCGAATCATTCCTTCTGTGAGCACGGCGGCGTAAACGCCGGCCATGCCTTCGTGGGCTTGGGCGACAGCCTTTAATATCGACGGCGTTTTTTCCGCAGTATCGGGA
>DASZJH010000048.1:0-14009 GCA_035948375.1 Chthoniobacterales bacterium | reverse complement strand
AATCGACCGGGCGGCGGTTGTCGGGATCGACCAAAGAGAAATCCCATATCTCGTTGCCTTGATAGATGTCAGGCACGCCGGGGGAAGTCAGTTTAAGCAACGTCTGGGCGAGCGAATTGATCGCGCCCAATCGGGCAATCGTTTCCGCCACCGGCAGAAAGATCGGTAAAAATTTGTTCTTCGGCGTCGGATCCAAAATTTTCGAAACGAAATCGCGAGTGGCGACCAGCCATTGCTCGTTAGGCTGGATCCAGCTGGTATTGAGCTTGGCTTCGTTCAACGCCTTGGTCACGTAGGCTTGAATGCGCTCAACGTACTCGCCGCCGGCCTTTTGTTCTGGCGCGCCGCCGTTTCCGATCGGCCAGGTGCCGAGCAGCGTCTGGTAAAGTAAATATTCCTCGTTCAGGTCCGGTGCTTCCGATTCGTTGACGTCTTTTTTCCAGCGCCGATTCGCTGTGCGCCATTTGACCAACGAGCGCCGCCAAACATCCGGAATTTCGGAGATGGCAACCATTCGTGCCCGCACGTCCTGGCTTCGTTTGGTGTCGTGCGTTGAACTCGCGAGCAATGCCGCCGGCCAGTACCGATTGCGATCGAAGTTCCGCTGATGAAACGCGTCGACGCTAAGCCCAAACTGTTGAGGCTCGCCGCCGACCTCGTTGAGCGCCGCCAGCCGGTTGTAAATATAAAAAACCGTGTCCTCCACGCCTTTCGCCATGATCGGCCCGGTAAACTGTTGAAACTTGAGCACGAAATGCATGTGCTCTTCGCGACCTTCCGCGTCGAGGTTCTCTGGAAACCGAAACAGTAGGATGTCACGCAGGAAATTGAAGATCGACTCCTCGATCGCCGGATTGCGCCGTTTGGCTGCGGCAATCGCGCGCTCGATTACCTGTCGATCTTCGTCGCTGACCGGCTGTCCCGGCGCGAGATAAGTCCGATAAACCGGAAAGCAGGCGATTGTTTCCCGAACCGCGCGGGCCAGCGCTTCAAAAGTGAAATCCCGAAACCAGCGGTTCTTTTCCGACAAGCGATCGAGCATGTTGCCAAGCACTTCGGCTTCGTTCGCCAGCGCGATCCGCATCACCAGACGTTTCTTCGCGTAAACGAGGTGTCCGAAGTGCATCGTGTGACCGATGAAGCGATGAAACGTCTTCGTGATCGCGGCCTCGGCCGAAGTGTCCACCAAGACGCTGGCCACCTGATTCGCAAAATCGTAACCAGTCGTTCCGTGAACCGGCCAATCCTGCCGCAGCTTCTCGGCGCCGGTCAAAATTTTCTCGACGACCATGAAGACCGCGCGCCCATCTTTAGGCAACTGAAGGCTAAGCGCGCGGGCGCAACGGAACTGGAGCGTTTCCAGATATTCCTTTGGCAAATATAAGCCGTCAGGATGATCAATCCGTAGTCCGGTGACGGCTCCCGTTCGTACAAGATCGAGAACCAACTGATGCGCCGCTTCGAACACTTCCGGCAATTCCATATGAATCGCGGCCAAATCGTTCACATCGAAGAAGCGGCGGTAGTTGATTTCCTCAGCCGCGACGCGCCAGAACGCCAGACGATACGACTGGGCATTTAGAAGTTCGTCCAACTTGTCGAAGCTGCGCGGATCGCCTGGGCGGCCATTGATTAGCGACAGCGCCTTTTCAATCGCGCGCTGGACTTGCGGCGCTTCCTGGCAGCGACGTTCAAGACGGCGCTTCACGATTTCCTTTTCGCGGGTGCGCTCTGCAATTTTTTCCGGTTCGATCTCGGTCCGCCGCGGCAGATATTCCAGCGCGGTCAGAATGCTCTGAAACTCGGCGTAGAACTCTTCGTCTTTGTAGTCGGCGAGATTCTCCAATGCCACCTCCAGAATGTAACGGTAAGTGCCTGGGGCGATTGGCAGCTTCTGATTTCGATAGGCTAGATAGAACGCGCCTTCCTCAAAACGCACCTGGAATTCGCCGCGTTCCAGAACGCGACCGTATTGGTCGGTCAGGATCGGCAATAAAACTTTATCTCGGAGATCGGACTTGAGCGGCGCCCAATCGATGTCGAAGTAAGGCGCATAGATCGAGCTCGGTCCGTTTTCGAGCACGTCCATCCACCATTTGTTGCCCGATTGCATCACGCCCATGTGGTTCGGCACGAAATCGAGAATCTGGCCCATGCCGTGCGCGTGCAGCTCTGCGATCCAGGCGCCGTATTCTTCGCGCGAGCCGATTGCCGCGTTCAATTGGTTGTGATCGGTGATGTCGTATCCATGCATGCTCTCGGGGCTGGCCTGGAAATAGGGGGACGCGTAGACATCGCTGACGCCGAGCGCGCGAAGATACCGAACGATGTCGCGTGCCTGCGCGAACGTGAACCACCGGTTGAATTGCAACCGGTAGGTGCAAACGGGAATGCGCGGATACTCAGCTTTCACAGCAAGTAAGAAACGTCCGACTCTCAGCCCGTCTCCGCAAGGCTATGCGCTACATCTTTTCTGGAACCCTGATGCCTAACAAATCCAGTCCGCGTTGCAGAACACGGCCGGTCAGATCGCACAAGGCGAGGCGCGAACTGCGCAATGGCTCGTCCGATTTCAAAACCGGGCAAGCTTCGTAAAATCCGTGAAAATGGTTGGCCAGCTCGAACAAATAATTCGCCAGGATGTTCGGCCTGAAATCGTTCAGCACTTGCGGGACGATCTCGGCAAATTGGCAAAGCTTTTTCGCAAGATTGATTTCGGCCGCGTCGCTTAAAACCAATTTGTCGATCTTTTTTGGCGGACTTTTGCCGCCCTTGCGAAAGATTGAGCGGATGCGGACGTACGCATTTTGCAAATACGGCGCAGTGTTTCCCTGAAACGCCAGCATTTTGTCCCAGGAAAAAACGTAATCGGTCATCCGATATTGCGAGAGATCGGCATACTTCACTGCGCCAATGCCGATCGCGCGGGCGATATCGATCTTTTCCTGTTCGCTCAGCTCCGGATTCTTTTCGTCGACGACCTTCCGCGCGCGGGAGCACGCTTCTTCAAGTAATTGCCGCAGCGGCACGTTGTCGCCGGACCGTGTCTTCATCAGTTTGCGGTCTTCACCGAGAACGTTGCCGAACGGGATATGGCGGAAATCGGCTTTGTATCCCTCACGGCGCGCGATCTCGAAAATCTGTTTGAAGTGCAATGTCTGCGGTGCGCCGACCACGTACCAAAGCGTGTCGCGCTTCAATTCGTTGAGTCGGTATTCGACTGTCGCGATGTCACTGGTCGCGTAATTGAATCCGCCGTCGCTCTTTCGAATGATGCACGGTTTGTCCGCCAGCTCCGGCACGTCGCGAAAGAAAACCACCACGGCGCCCTCGCTGATTTCCGCGATCTTCGACTTGAGCAATCGATCGACCACGCCCGGCAGCCGATCGTTGTAAAAACTTTCGCCGCACTGAATGTCGTAATGGATGTCGAGCATTGCGTAAACGTGTTCGAAATCCTGCATCGACAACGCGACGCACTCGTTCCAAATATCGACGTTCTCTTTGTCGCCGGACTGAAGCTTGACCAGTTCCTGGCGGCACGCTTCGCGCACCACCGGATCAGATGTCGATCTGGCGTTCGTTTCTTTATAGATGCTAACGATCTCACCGAGCGGGTCGCGTTGAAGCGCTTGTTTATCGAGTAGATTTTTCCAACCCCAGATCACCATTCCAAACTGAGTGCCCCAATCACCGATGTGATTATCGCGAATCACGTCGTGCCCGAGGAAGGCAGCGATCCGGGCCAGCGCGTCGCCGAGCGCGGTGCTGCGGATGTGACCAACATGCATCGGCTTGGCCACGTTTGGCGAACCGAAATCGATCACGATCTTTCTTGGCGATGTCGATCTTGCGACGCCCAAACGCTCGTCGGCGAACAATTCACCGGTCTTTTTCGCTGTTGTCTCGCCGCGCAGTTTGAAATTGATGAACCCCGCGCCCGCGACTGTTGGCGACTCGGAGAATTCGCCGACATCGAGCTGCTTCAGCACTTTCTCAGCGACGGTTTTAGGATTTTCGCCACGCTGCTTGCCCAGAACCAGGGCGGCATTCGTTTGATAATCGCCGAAGCGCGGATCGGTCGCCTGCGTTAGCTCGCCGGTATTCGGAAAGCCGGCCTTGGCCAATGCGTCAGCTAATTTTTTGGCGAGAATTTCCTGAAACGTTTCCATCGTTGTAGCCGCGGTGCTCTGTCGCCGCGTTTGCAGCGAATAATTCGCCCCGACTCAGCGAAGCGGCTACAGATTATTTTTGTCCCGAGTTCTGAAAGATCGACAAGATCTCGTCGGTCGATTTCGCGGCAGCGAGTTTGTCACGAGTGGTGCGGTCGTTCAGAAATTTCGCGATTGACGCGAGCGTCCGAAGGTGGGTTTGGAACTGGTTCTTCGGGACAATAAAGAGCACCACAAATTTTACCGGGGCATTATCGAGCGCGTCGAATTCGATTCCGGTTGTCGATCTTCCGAAAGCGGCAACCACATTCTCGATCCGGTCCGAAGAGCAGTGCGGGATGGCGATGCCGAAACCGATACCGGTGCTCATCGTTTCCTCACGCTGTTTGAGCGAAGCCAAAATGCTGTCGCGGTCCTCGACTTTGATCTTGTCGAGCTGCACCAACAAATCGATCAGCTCGACGATGGCCGGCCAACGCTCGGTGGCCTTCATCTCGGGGATGATTTGCTCGGCGGAAAGTAAATTGCCCAACGACATGCGGATTCGCGATTCGGGAGCGCAAGCTTATCGGGGGCGCTTGCGTTGACAAGCGCATTTAGCTCAGGAATCGCGACGGATTTTGTAATCCAAACGCCGCGAGAGCAGCCACCGTACGCCGAACATGTCAACGGTGGCCCGCAGCGCGCGGCTGCCCATGCCGTATTTGGTCTGACCAAACCGGCGCGGCCGATGGTTCACCGGAATTTCCACTAACCGATAACCGGCGCCCTTGATCAGGGCCGGAATGAATCGATGCATGCCTTTGAACGGAACGAGGGCGGTCGCACATTCGCGTCGCATCGCTTTAAGGGTGCAACCGGTATCGCGAACGTGATCTTTGGTAAAGCGACTGCGAACAAAATTCGCGATGCGGCTGCTCAAACGTTTCCCAAGCGTGTCCTTTCGCTGCGCGCGGTAACCGCAAACCAAATCCGCGCCGCGCGAAATTTCCTCGAGCAATCGTGGGATATCAGCGGGATCGTTTTGGAGATCGCTATCGATCATGACGATCGTTTGCCCGTGCGCAGCCTCGATCCCGGCGTAAAGCGCCGCACTTTGGCCGGCGTTTTTTTCAAACCGCAAAATTCGAACGCTCGGCGCGCGTTCGATTTTGTCGGCGCTTCGATCGGTCGAACCGTCATCAACAAAAATGATTTCGTGATCCAACCCCGCGAGCGCGCCGCGCAGCTCCGATTGCAAGATCGACATATTCTCCTCCTCGTTAAAAACAGGAACGACGATGGAGACTGCGGGCGATGCGGAGGCGTCGGTCATAACGGAAGCGTGCGATAATGCCGGCAAAGAAACACCTGCCAGTAGCGCACATGTTTGCCGAAACGGTTCACCTCGAGCGTGCCGACCAGTTCGGTTGATTCAAACGCCGCGCGAATATTGTGCGGCGGCTTTTTTGCCATGTTACGAATCAACAGCGCGCTACGCCCGACAAACGGGTTGACTCCTTTTTCCTCGGTAAAAGTTTCCTCGGGCGATTGGGTCGGTTTGGCCGGCGCTTCGACGAATTGATCGTAACGCGGCCAGAACGAGAACTGGTTCACCAGATCTTGCGATTCAATGATGTAAACTGGCGGATGCCCCGGGCCTTCGATGCGTTTGTCTTTTAGGTAAAACGCCAACTCAGACGCGCGATG
This sequence comes from Chthoniobacterales bacterium, assembly GCA_035948375.1. Taxonomy (GTDB): domain Bacteria; phylum Verrucomicrobiota; class Verrucomicrobiia; order Chthoniobacterales; family UBA10450; genus AV40. Next base: position 8,148 of record DASZJH010000048.1, on the reverse strand, counting down.
ACGTTCGTCCGCGATCATGAACAATTTCTCGCCCAGTTTTGCTTCCTGTCCGATGCGAATCCGCTCCACTTCCGCGGCCAACGATTTCCATCCACGCCAACGATCGCTTGGATCGCTTCGAAACGTTGGCAACCTGGCGCTGCGAAGCAAATCCGAATCGAGTGAAAAAATACTGATGACAAATCCAAAAAGAACCGCGGCAGTCGCAAAGATTCTGACACTCTGTTTTTCGAGCCGTTCATTCCAATAGTGAACCGCGAGCAAGCCGAGACTCAGGAACGAAACAGCGTCCCAGTTCGGTGTGGGAACATGATTCAGCGAAAGCAGGAAATAAAAGACGAACACCGGCACTCCGAACCAAAACAAGAATAGAATCTTAAACTGCTGATTGGCGCGTTTCAGACTGCCGATGACTGCCCAGGCCAGCAGCCCAAAAAGTAGTGGCGAGTAGAATATGAAATGCTCGCCGAAAAATTTGAGCGGCTCGAGCGGACGGAATCCGACGTCTTCCGCCAGACCGCCGCGCGTCCGCAAATGCGTCGTTGTCACCCAGGCGTGCTGCGCGTTCCAGACAATCGGCGGGATCGTGCAAACCAGAAAGACTCCGAGCAGCAAATATAAGCCGGGTCGTTTGAATTCCTGACGCAGACGCGGCGCGAACGCGAGGACCAGCAGTACGCACGCGACTTCAAATGCGTTGGTGAATCGGCCAAGAAATCCCAGACCGATCAGCAACCCAGTTATCGGCCAGTAAAATGAAAAGCGCGGGCTTTTTTCCACTGCCAACCAGAAGGTGAACATTGCTGCCGCCCAAAAGAAGATCGACAACGCATCCGTCGTCATCACAAACGCGCCGACGTTGAAGATCGGAGTGACGTTGAAGACGATCACGGTCCAAAGACCAACATTCTCGTTGAACAAACGCCGCCCACAATAAAAGAGCAGGAAGCTCGTGCCGGCGGCGAGGATCGGACTCCAAAAGCGCACGCCGAATTCGGTCGGACCAAAAAGCATCGTGCTGGCGCGAATCGCGAACGCAATCCCCGGACCTTTGCTAAAATAACCGGGCGCCAGTCGCTCGGACCACATCCAATAATGCGCTTCGTCAAATTCGAGATCGGTCGAACCCAACATCGACAATCGCACCAGCGTCAGCGCGATGATGAATAACCAAACTGCGCGGGTTTTGTTCATTCGGCCGGATTAACCACCAAAGTCGGATGTCGCGCAAAAACCTGCGGCGCCCATTTCGGAGCAAACCGTCGCCAGAGTAATTCCAGCGCCGCCAGAATAAAAAACGATTCGGCCACGGCCAAAAACAAGGTGCCGATCACATCGCTCGGCCAATGCGCTCCCAAATAAACGCGCGAATAGCCGACGAGCGCGGCAAAAATCCAGTACAGCCAGCCGCGCCGATAAAACAGAGTCAAACAAATCCCAGCGATCGTGTTGTTGGTCATGTGACCGGACGGAAACGACGGATCGCCACGCTTCTTGTCCGACGCGTCCGATCGGCGCACGACCGGCTTCTTGAAGATCGACATGAACTCGGGGCGCGCTTTCTCCAGCCGCACCATCCGGACCGAATCGACGTGTTTCGGCCGTTTGCGATTAATCGTAGACTTCAACGTGTTCGTGATCGGCTCAGCGATGACAATTGCGATCAGCAGACAACAAATGCACGCCCGCGCCTTGAACCCGCCAAACACCAGCGCGGCAAAAAGAATGATGATCAGCAACGGCTTCCAGACGTCGGCGTCGCTGATCGTCGCCATGAACAAATCCAGGACCGGATTCGTCCATCGCTCATTGATTAGATGAAAAAGCTGCTGATCCATTTGCGTTCGGTGGGACGATAAGTGATTCGTGAACCGTTGAAACCCCAAAACCTTCTTCCAATCGCTCTTGCCGCTCTTGCTCTTGTGAGATTGAGCCCGGCTGCAGCGCCCCCGTCCGCGCAGGAAATTCTCGATTCAGTTCGCATGCTCGAGTCGCGCCAACAGCTCGATCTCGATGGCCAACTCCGGCAAGACGACGCGGTCATTCCATTTCATCTCAGTCAAGACGGGCCATTGATTCGTTACTCGTTCAGCGATCCGGACGAAGTCGTGGAGCTGCGTTTGAGTGAAAATAATTCACGACTCGATTTGGTCACCGATGCGGGCAATGAAAAATTCCCAGCGGAAAAATTGAACGAAAAAATCCGCGGCACCGGCGTGACCTACGAAGACCTCGCCCTGAAATTTCTTTACTGGCCGGGCGGTCGCGTGCTCGGTGACGAAACCGTCCACGCCCGCAGCTGCTGGAAATTGCAACTGGCCGCGCCATCGCGAGATTCGCAATACGCCAACGTTTTTCTCTGGGTCGACAAAAAGAGCGGCGCGCTCATGCGCATGGAAGGCTACGATTCAAACGGTAAACTCGCGAAGCGCTTCGAAGTTGTTTCCACTCAGAAGATCGACAATCGCTGGTTTTTAAAACAGATGCGCGTTGACGAAATGCAACCCGACACCAACAAAGTGCAATCGCGCACCTATCTTGAGATCAAAAAGTAACTATTTCTCGTCGCGCGCGGCTTTGACGATTTCCGCGAAGCTGCGGGGATCGAGACTGGCGCCGCCGACTAATGCGCCGTCGATGTCGGGTTGCCTCATTAAATCGCTCGCGTTGTCCGGTTTCACGCTGCCACCGTACTGAATGCGGATTCTATCGGCTGTGGCTTCGTCCGACATGTCGACCAAAGTTTTGCGAATGAAAGCATGCGCTTCCTGAGCTTGTTCAGGAGTCGCGTTGCGACCCGTGCCGATGGCCCAAACCGGTTCGTAAGCGATCACTGTTTCCTGAAGTTCTTTTTCGCTCAGGTCTTTCAAACTCCCTCGGAGCTGGATTGACAATATCTTTTCGACATTACCTTTGTCGCGCTGCTCCAGAGTTTCGCCGACGCAAACGATCGGCCGCAACGTCGCTTCGTGCGCGGTCCGGACTTTGCGATTCACAATCTCATCGCTCTCATGAAACAAACGGCGGCGTTCGCTGTGCCCGAGAATGACGTAATGGACAAACAAATCGCGGAGCAGCGCCGCGCTGATCTCGCCGGTGAAAGCGCCGTTGCGCTCCCAATGCATGTTTTGCGCGCCCACCCTTATGCTTTGCCCGCTTTTCTCCAGCAACTCAGTAACCTTCGCGATGGCGGTAAACGGCGGAATAATAACGATATCGACGTCACGAATTTCCGCGATATCGAGCAGAAACGATTCAATGAACCGCGCCGACTCAGCCAGCGTCATGTTCATCTTCCAGTTCGCGGCAACTATTTTTTTGCGCATAAATTTACTTGTCGCTCAACGCGGCGACACCCGGGAGTTCCTTACCTTCGAGTAATTCCAGCGAGGCTCCACCGCCGGTCGAAATGAAAGTCATCTTGTCGGCGAGGCCGGCGTGTTTGACGGCCGTGACCGAATCTCCACCGCCGATAATCGTTGTCGCGCCTGACTTCGCCATCGCTTCGGCGATCGCGATTGTTCCTTCCGCGAAATCAGGAATTTCAAAAATCCCGACGGGTCCGTTCCACAAAATCGTTTTCGCCTTGGCGATCTCTTCCTGAAACAACGCAATGGTGGCCTTGCCAATATCGACCGCCTGCCAGCCGTCGGTGACCCCTCTCTCTGGCGACAGCCGGCTCGTGTTTCTCTTTTTCGCTCCCGCTTTGATTTCTTGCGTTTCGACAGCATCGATCGGCAGCAAAAATTTCACGCCGCGCTTCTTGGCAAGATCGACAAGTTCTTTCGCGAGGTTTGTCTTGTCGGCTTCCACGCGGCTTGCGCCGATCGGGATTCCTTCCGCTTTAAAGAACGTATTAGCCATCGCGCCGCCAATCAGAATCGTGTCCGCCTTTTGCATCAATGCCTTGAGCACGTCGATTTTGTCGGACACTTTCGCGCCGCCCATGATGACCAGGAACGGTTTGGCCGGCTCGTCGAGCTCTTCGTGGAGATACTTCAATTCCTTCTCCATCAGGAAACCCATCGCGCGGGTGTTCATGAACATCGCGATGCCGGCGGTCGACGCGTGCGCGCGATGCGCCGCGCCAAAGGCGTCGTTCACATAAATGTCGCCAAGTTCGGCGAGCGCACTGGCGAATTTGGGATCGTTGGCTTCTTCCTCGGGTTGAAACCGAAGGTTCTCCAGCAGCGCGACGTCGCAATCCTGCATATGAGCGACAATTTTTTTCGGAACCTCGCCTATCGTATCGTGGCTGAAGAAGACCGGTTGATTGATCAGCGTATGCAAATAATCGCCGACCGGTCGAAGCGAATATTTGGACACAGGCTTGCCCTTCGGTCGGCCGAAGTGCGACATCAAAATCGTTTTCGCTTTCTGCTCGCGGAGATAATTGATCGTCGGCAGCGCCTCGCGAATTCGAGTGTCGTCGGTGATTTCAATTTTGTCGCCGTCCTCCTTAATCGGGACGTTGAAATCGACGCGCACCAGGACGCGTTTCCCGCGAACATCGACATCTGGCAACGTCAGCTTCGCCATTACTTCGCGAGCATCTCCATCATTTCGACACAGCGATTGCTGTAGCCCCACTCGTTGTCGTACCAGCCGACCACTTTCACGAACCGGTTCCCGAGCATGATCGTGAGTTTGCTGTCGAAAATACAGGAATGCGGATTGCCGATGATGTCGCGCGAGACGAGCGGCTCGTCGCTATATTCGAGCACACCTTTGTAACTCTTGTCGCCTGCGGCTTCTTTGAACGCCGCGTTCACTGCATCGACCGTTGCGTCCTTTTCAAGAACGGCGCTAAAATCCGTGACCGATCCGTCCGGCGTCGGAACGCGGAACGCTCCGCCATTCAATTTCCCCTTCAAGTCGGGGATCACTTCGCCGATTGCTTTGGCTGCGCCGGTGCTCGACGGGATGATGCTGACGGCCGCGGCTCGCGCCCGTCGCAAATCTTCATGAGGAAAATCCAGGATGCGCTGGTCGTTCGTGTAACTGTGAATTGTGCTCATGAATCCGTGAGCAACGCCAAACTTTTGATGCAACACCTTGGCGAGAGGTGCGAGACAGTTGGTCGTGCAACTGGCGTTGGAAACGATCGTGTGCTTCTTCGGATCGTAAATGTCGTCGTTGATTCCGATACAAATCGTAGCGTCGGGATTTTTTGCCGGCGCTGAAATCAATACGCGTTTCGCTCCAGCTTTGCTGATGTGCAGCTCGGCTTTGTCGCGTGCGGTAAAAAAGCCGGTCGATTCCAGCACAACATCGACGTCCAACTTTTTCCACGGGAGATTTCCGGGGTCGCGCTCCTTGAAGATCTGAATTTTGTGACCGCGAACGACGATGTTTTGCTCGTCGTGTCCGATTTCGCCATCGAATTTTCCGTGGACGGAGTCCCATTTGAGCAAATGAGCGAGGGTCTTGGTGTCGGTGAGGTCGTTGATTGCGCGCACCCGCTCGACTTGTTTTTGCGACATGGCGCGCAAAACGATGCGGCCGATTCGCCCGAAGCCATTGATTGCGTAGTTAGCCATAGGTAGATTTGCGAATTGCGATTTTGGATTTTCGATTGCCGAGCAATTCTTCGGCAATCAGGAGGGGCGGAAAAGTAGAATGGGCAAAGCGGTGAAGCAATGGCGAAGTGTGAGTCTCGCGGGTATCTCGTTAATCCTGGCCGCGTCCGCTTCCGCCGCGCCGCGCGATTCTTTGCCGATGAAGCGGATTCTCGTGCTCGGCGACAGTTTGTCGGGCGGATTCGGTTTGAAATCGAGCCAGGCCTGGCCGGCGTTGGTCACCAAGAAATTAGACGCCGCAGGGTTGAACAACTTTGAAATCACCAACGCCAGCCAGACTGGTGGGACTACGGCCGGCGGACTGCAGCGGCTTCCGCCCCACCTCAAACGCAAGATCGACATCTTCATTCTCGAACTCGGAATTAACGACGCCTTTCGCGGCCTGCCGATCACGGAGATTCGAAACAACCTCCAAGCTATCATCGACGCAGTGAAGGTGAGCAATCCGAACGCGCGCAACATCATCGCCGGAATGCAGCTGCCCAATTACTGGATGGACAATTACGTTTTCGCGTTCGGCCAAATCTACGCCGACCTTGCCGCCAAGAATAACGCGACCTTGATTCCTTATTTGTTGGAAGGCGTAGGCGGCGATCCGGCATTAAATCAGCCAGACCACATTCATCCGAATGCGGCCGGCCAGAAAATTCTGACCGAGAATGTCTGGCGCATACTGGAGCCGGTCGCGCGCGAAGTTGCGACCAAACAGGCTGCCGCGCGCGTTCATTAATTGATGGACCCAGCCCGACCGAACGAACCGGAACCAAGCGATCCGTTTGGGCCGATCCACGGCGACAAGCCGGTCATCGAAACGATCGAAATCGCAACGGAGGGCGAAGATTGCGATGAATGCGTGCGCAAACTTCGTCCAGTGCTCATGAAAATAACGGGCGTTCAGGATGTGACTGTCGATCTAAAGCGCGAACGCGTGATCGTGAAATTCGATGCTCGCAAGACGCACGCTCCGGATCTGCACGACGCGATTCTCAAAAGTGGCTACAAACCTGCCCTGGTGGCGGATTAAACCGCCGGCTGCTGTTGAGTCAGGCAATGGAAAGTGCCGAGACCCCAGATTAGTTCGCGGCAATCGATTCCGACCACGCGTCGATTAGGAAAACATTTCCGTAAGATCGACAATGCCATCTCATCGGCCGGGTCGGCAAATGTCGGAACTAGAACGGTTGTATTGGCGATGTAGAAATTGGCGTAGCTCGCTGGGAGCCGCATTCCTTCGCGCACAATCCTCTTGGGCATCGGAAGGATCTCTATATCGATCTTGCGCCCGCCAACTTTCATCTCGCGAAGGCGTGCGAGGTTTTCCTGCAGCGGCTTGTAATTCGCATCGTGGGAGTTTTCTTCGATTACGGTTACGATTCTGTTTTCTGAAACAAACCGCGCGAGATCGTCGATGTGGCCATCGGTATCGTCGCCTTCAATTCCGTCGCCGAGCCAGAGAATCTCATGAACGCTAAGAAAATCGCGGAGCTGATTCTCGATTTCATCGCGCGATAGATTCGGATTCCGATTCTTATTTAGAAGGCAAGATTCACTGGTGAGCAGTGCGCCCGCGCCGTTCACGTCAATCGAACCGCCTTCCAAAATCATCCGGGGATGGAAAGCCGGAACTTTGAGAAGCTCGGCGACGCGGGTCGGCACAACTTCGTCGAGATCAAACGGCGGATATTTGTTTCCCCAGGCGTTGTAATCCCAGTCGACGATCGCCAACTTTGGATCGACATCGCGGGTCAGAAAAATTGGGCCGTGATCGCGGCACCACGGCTCGTTGGTCGGGATCTCATAATAAGTGATGCATTCTTGATGCGGCAGCGGGTCGAGCACCGCGCGCGCTTCCGCTTCGTGCGCACCGTTAACAACATTAATGCAGACTGGTTCCGATTCAGTCAGAGCACCGACCATTTCGCGCAAAGTCGGCAGCACGCGATCGAACGAGTCCGGAAAACTGATTCCTTCGCGCCGCGGCCACGAAAGCCAGGTCGCGGCATGCGGTTCCCATTCGGCTGGCATGCGGTAGCCGAGATCGGCTGGCGTTTTGTTCGATGACATTAACGTCAACGTTCAACGTTTAGCGCTGAACATTCAACGTCTGCGCTGCGATCGGTGCGTGGTAGGTGTGACAAATGATGCATTCGGCAACCACTTTACCTGGCGGACTGTGGCACGTCGCGCAATTCGCCTTCGCCGGCATCAATACGTCGGAATCCAGGGGGCCGCCGAATCTCTTTTAGCGCCGCCAGATATTCAATGAGTTGATCGACGCTGAGCGGTTCGGCTGTCGTGAGTTTTTCAACTACGTCGGCCATAAGCGCGGCAGGCCACGATTATAAAGCCGCGTCCGTTGGCGAGGAAAGCAATTTCCCCCCAACGAACTCTCGAACGATGTCGATCTTGGCCGCGAATCGGTTACGAGGATGCGCCCGGCTTGTAAAGCGCGCCGACGAGTGCACCGGCAAGGGCGAACTCGAGCACATCACCGATGCCACCCATGAGGAGGATCTTGGGCGTCAGCGGTTCGACCGCAAACCGGATGAAATGCAGCCCGACGCAAATA
>DASZJH010000047.1:0-12423 GCA_035948375.1 Chthoniobacterales bacterium | reverse complement strand
TTTTTCGGTTCCCGTAGTTCAACGGACAGAACAAGGGTTTCCTAAACCTTAAATGTGGGTTCGATTCCCGCCGGGAACGGTTTGTGTGATCCGTTGCGATTGAGACGCTTCGTGTATTCGTTCGTCCGCGCACTTCGATTGATTCGTTCGCTCCCGCTCACTCACCCTTCGGGCTAAAGTCCATCTCGCGGTCTCCCGACTCGCTCGATTCCCGCCGGGAACGATTTCGCGTGACGCAGTGCGAATGAGACTCGCTGGGAATGTACGAGATTCAGTGCTTCGATTGATTCGCTTTCTCCCGAAAGCTCACCGCTTCGCGGCTTCGTCCATGTCACTCGCTTCCCAGCGGCCCTATTCCCGCTGGGATGCAGCTTCGTGTTAGCTTAAGTCGATCAAGCGCAGGGAAATCGAAAAGCTCGCGAGCGTGTCATGTCGCGCTCGCGACAAAGCATCTTGCTGTTAGATTGTGCAAATGAATACCCCAGACTTGCAGCACGTTTGGATGTGGATGGCGCTTGGTGTTTTGTTTTTTCTTTTCGTAATCGGATTGCGGATTGCACGCGAATACGAGCGAGGTGTTATTTTCCGCCTAGGACGTTTCGCCGGAATTCGCGGGCCGGGTCTTTACTGGATAATTCCGCTGGGCATCGAGCGCAGCATCATCATCGATATTCGTGTCCGTACAGTTCCGGCTGAGCAGCAGGAAACGATCACGCGCGATAGCGTGACGATTAAGGTCAACGCGGTGCTTTGGTACAAGATTACGGACGCGGCAAAATCAATTATCGCTGTTAACAATGCGGCAAGCGCCGTATATCAGTTGGCTCTAACGAGCTTGCGTAACATCATCGGTCAGCACGATCTCGATGAGGTGTTGCAGCAACGCGACAAAATAAATGCTTTACTAAGGGAAGGGATCGCGCCTTCGACGGGAGCGTGGGGTCTCGAAGTTGAACGGTTCGAGATGAAGGACGTGGAGTTACCGCAAGCAATGCAGGAAGTCATGGCGATGCAAGCACAAGCAATCCGTGAAAAACGAGCACGACTGATCAAAGCGGACGCTGAACTCGAAGCTTCCGTAAAGTTAAAGCAAGCCTCCGAAAACATCGCGGGAAATCCGGCAGCACTGGAGCTTCGGCGAATGCAGATGATTTCAGAAGTCGGCGCGGAGAATAATAGCACCACAATCCTGATGATCCCGTCGGACTTCGCAACACTGGCGAAAAGTCTAACTGAATACTTCCACGACCACGGCCGAGCCCTCCCAAGTAAAGAATAATTTAAGTGTTTGCCTGTGCCTTCCGAAGCAAGTCGTAGACATTCTTTGCGTCGGTAATCGAGTCGAACATTGGCGGCTGATATTTCCCCATTCCTGGCCATGATGTGCCCTGAAACCAGGAATACCAGCCAATAGTCGGACCGAGCGTAATAGTTCCAGTACTGTCCCGCTTCTCGGAGAGTGTCACGTCCGAAAGGGTTCTCAGATTCAGTGATTTCGTTGTGCGACCAAACACACCGGACCGAATGATGACTCGCTGATTTGTAATTGCATAGATGGTTCGTTTGCGCTGGGCGGCATCAGCAAAGAAGCGGCCGAAAATGAAATAAAGACCAATTGCGACAAAGGGTATCCCAAAGAGAGGAAATACAACTCCCATCGGATCGCTCGTTGGATGAGAACGCGTTGCTGTTAGCACTCCCACCTCCCAAAAAATCGCAAACCCGCCCCACAGTAGGCTGAATGGAATTAGCAAAACATCGGTGCCACGAAAAAATATTCCCTGCCGCGGCCGCCCGGTCCAAAGAAGTTTTTCACCGGACGTTAATTCACCTGAAAGCTCTGCTGCCGGATCAGTGAATTGATCAATCATCTAACAAATTTTACTCCGAGCTCTTTGACCAGAAAGGCCCAGCGGTCGGCGGTTTCTTCGATGATTTTCGTGGTGGGTTTGCCCGCGCCATGACCGGCTTTGGTTTCGACGCGGATCAAAGTTGGTTTGTCGCAACCTTGCGCGGCTTGAAGCGTCGCGGCGAATTTGAAGCTGTGCGCCGGCACGACGCGATCGTCGTGATCGGCCGTGGTGATCATCGTCGGCGGATAACAGCATCCCTTAGCAATGTGATGGAGCGGCGAGTAAGTGTAGAGATAATTGAAATTGTCCGGTTTCTGCGGGCTGCCGTAATCCGAAGTCCAGGCCCAGCCGATGGTGAACTTGTCGAACCGCAACATGTCCATCACGCCGACGTTCGGCAGCGCCGCGCCGTAAAGATCGGGGCGTTGCGTCATGCACGCGCCGACCAGAAGTCCGCCGTTGCTCCCGCCACCGATCGCAAGTTTCGGCGTCGAGGTAAACTTGTTGTCGATCAAGTACTGAGCCGCGGCGATGAAATCATCGAACACGTTTTGTTTCGTGTTCAGCATTCCGGCTTCGTGCCATTTCTCGCCGTACTCGCCGCCGCCGCGCAAGTTGGCGACGGCATAGATGCCGCCCATTTCCATCCAAACCAAATTCTCCGGCTTGAATCCCGGCGTCTGTGAGATGTCGAATCCGCCATAGCCGTAGAGATAAGTGGGGTTCTGGCCGTCGCGTTTCATTCCTTTCTTATAGGAAACGAACATCGGCACGCGCGTGCCGTCGGCGCTCTTGTAAAAGACCTGCTCGGTCGTGTAATCGTCGGGATTAAATTTCGCCTTCGGTTTGAAAAGCAGCGCGCTCGCGCTCTTGTCGAAATCGTATCGGAAAATTTCAGTCGGCGTGGTGTAACTGGCGAATGAGTAAAACGTTTCGCGATCTTTTCGTTTGCCGGTGAATCCGCCCGCTGTGCCGAGTCCCGGCAGCGTAATTTCGCCGTCACGGGAACCATCGAACTTGAATAATCTCACCGCGCTGTGCGCGTCTTTTAGATAAAGCGCCACGAAGTGATCGCCGACGCTGCTGACCGCTTCGAGTTTGTCTTTTGATTCGGGAATGACCTCGTCGATCTTCGCCGGGAGCGATTTGCAGGTGTTGATGGAAATCACCCGGCCGAGCGGCGCGTTCAAATTCGTGCGGAAAATGAAAACAGGTCCGTCGTTGTCGATGAAGCTATATTCGGCGTCCGCTTTATCGAGGAGCTCGACGACTTTGGAATTCGGGTCGACTAGATTCTTGAAGAAGATGCGGTTCTTCGGATCGGTTCCGCGTTGCACTGTGATGATGAGATAACGGCCGTCGTCGGTGACACCGGCGTTGAAGAGCCATTCTTTCTGATCCGTCCGCTCGTAGATCAACTTGTCCTGCGATTGCGGCGTGCCGAGCTGATGAAAGAAGAGTTTGTGATTATAAACCTGCGAGCGCAGTTTGTTTTTCTCGTCCGGCTTGTCGTAGCGACTGTAGAAAAAACCGCTGGCGTCCTTTTTCCAGGAAACGTTCGAAAATTTGACCCAATCGATCAGATCCTGTCGATCTTTGCCGGTGGCGACGTCGCGCACCTTCCATTGCTGCCAATCTGAACCGGCGGTTGCGAGACCGTAGGCCATTAATTTGGCGTCGTCGGTCACTTCGGCATCGGCTAGCGCAACCGTGCCGTCTTGGGCCAGCAGATTGGGATCGAATAGGACGCGCGGTTTCTCCGAAAAATTCGCGGCGGTAAAGAGAACGTTCTGGTTTTGGAGTCCGCTGTTCTTGGAAAAGAAGTAGCGATCCTTTTCCTTGAACGGAACGCCGAACCGCTCGTAATCCCAAACCTCGGTCAGCCGCTTTGTAATTCCGTCCCGTTCCGGAATCGTTTTTAGAAAATCGAACGTGATTTGGTTTTCCGCCTCGATCCACTTTCGCGATTCGGGCGAATCCGGATTTTCCAGCGGTCGATACGGATCGGCCACTTTGACGCCGTTATAATCGTCCACCTGGTCGCTGGTCGGCGCGGTCGGATATTTGAATTGAGTCGGCGAGTCGGCGGCGAAAATGAGGGCGATCGGTGCCAAGATCGACAGCGAGATAATTTTTCGACGCATAACTGGTCGCGCAATATGCCGATGTCGACCCGTTGGGCATCTCTTATTTTCGTTTTTCAAAAAAAAGCAGTCATCCGGCAAAGTGACGTCTGATAACGGACTTATTTTCGCCGTAGTGACCGAATTTTTCGCGCATTCCGCCACGAAAAGAAATTTAAAACCGGTGGCATTGCGGCTGCTTTTACATCACGCGCAAGCTTGGAACTCAACAAACTGAAATTGAATTAACTCCTCAAGCTTCAGCAGCGCGGTCATTAATTTGGCCGCGCTTCTTTTTGGAACGTGACGTTACGCTCCCGCTAGTTCGGCAAAAGTGTTCCCATTCCATAAATCGCCGCACGGCGGCGGCCTTCCATCCAGTTAACAGAAGCGCAATTCTGTAATTGAGCTGTTCGACCCGTGCCGCCGGAACTGGGTCAGCCTTGTTTCCAACCGTTGCCGTTTCCGTCACGCGCCAGTGCCGGCTCGAGATCGGGCGCAACATCGGCAGCTTCGGCGCCTTCGAGGTCGGGATCCATCAGCGACTTCTCGTGATGCTCTTTGGCGATGAGCATGTAGAGCGACGGGACGATGAACAGCGTGAAAATTGTTCCAATGGTCATTCCGCCGACGAGCACAAGACCGATTGAGTTTCGCGCGGCCGCGCCGGCGCCGGTGACCAATGTCAGCGGAAAGTGACCTGCGACAGTAGCAACGCTCACCATCATGATCGGACGCAATCGAATCCGCGCCGCTTGAGCGACCGCCGCCAGTTTCGTCATGCCTTCGCGTTGAAGCTCGTTCGCAAATTGCACGATCAAGATTCCGTTCTTGGAAACGAGGCCGACGAGGGTGACCAGGCCGACTTGCGAATAAATGTTGAACGATGTCGTAAAGTGATCGGTAAAAAATTGCCCGAACGGCATTTTTAAAAACATGAAAATCGCGGCGCCAAACATCGCCAGCGGCACGGAGCCAAGCAGAATGATAAACGGATCGCGGAAACTGTTGAACTGCGCCGCCAGAACCAGAAAGATCAAAACCACGGCAAGCAGGAAGACGCCTGCAAAACTGCTGCCTTCGAGTCGTAGCTGACGAGAACCGCCGGTGTAATCGACCGCATAACCGGCCGGCAAAATTTTGTGCGCTTCGTCTTCCAAAAACTTCAGCGTGGCATCGACCGAGCCCGTGGGAACGCCGCTGATCGTGACCGCGTTAAGCTGCTGCATTCGATTCAACGAACGCGCAACAGTCTTGTGCTTGATACTGGCAATCGTGCCGAGAGGAATCAACTGACTATTGGGTCCAGTCACGTAAATATCGTTGAGCTGTTCCGGATTTAACCGATCTACGCGTTTGATCTGCGGAATGACTTTGTAGCTCAACCCTTCCATGTTGAACCAGTTCACGTAATTGCCGCCGATGCTGGCGGAAAGATCGGCGCCGATCTGCTGCATGTTCAGTCCCATGGTCGATATCTTGTCGTGATCGAGAACAATCTGCGCCTGGGGCTGGTCGATCTTGGTGTCGATGTCACCAAACTGGAACATGTGCGCCTGCATCGCTTTTCCGAAAATCTGCTTGGCAAATTCCAAGATGCGTTCCTGATCCGCAGTCGATGCGATGATGAAGCTTACCGGAAAATTGTCAGAACCCGGCAGAGCTTCCGGCATGATCGGAAACATTTGAATGGCGGGAATGGCGGCGAGTTGTCGCTGGACGATCGGGAGATAATCCTTCGTTGGGGTTTTGCGCGTGCCCCATGGTTTCAAAACCATTCCGCCAAACCCGCTGCTCGGCGAAGTAATTTGAAATGTGAAACGCGTATCCGGAATGTCTTTGAAAACTTTGCCGGCCGCGTCGGCATATCGAATCGTATCGTCGATTGTCGCGTTCGCCGGCGCGGTGATGATGCCGAAGATCACGCCCTGATCTTCCTTGGGCGCCAACTCCTTGGTTGCGAATTTTGGAATCGCGACAAACATGATCAGCGCGAGCACAGAAATTCCCGCCCAGACAACATAGACTGCGGGACGCGACTGGAGCGTGCGGTCGAGATGATTTCCGTACCAATCGCGGAATCGATCGAACGTGCGATCGACCCATCCTTTGAATCCACGATCCACGTGTTGGGCCGGCAAAAGATACGAGGACATCATCGGTGACAGAACCAGCGCAACGACGCCTGAAATGAAAACCGCGCCGGCCAAAGTCAGCGCAAATTCTCGGAAAAGAGCGCCCGTCAATCCGCCTTGCAACGCGATTGGTGTGTAAACCGCGGCGAGGGTGATCGTCATGGCGATGATCGGACCGATCAGTTCGCGCGCGCCGACGAGCGCCGCGTTCATACGCGACATTCCTTCGGCGATGTGACGTTCGACGTTTTCAACGACAACGATTGCGTCGTCTACGACCAATCCGACCGAGAGCACAATCGCGAGCAGGGTGAGCAGGTTGACCGTGAATCCGAACACCTGCATCAAGAACAACGCGCCGATTAGCGAGATCGGGATCGCAACAATCGGGACAATCACCGACCGAATCGAACCGAGGAACAAGAAGATCACGACCATCACGATCAGCAACGTGTCGATCAGAGTTTTGACGACTTCGTGAATGGCGTCGTTGATGTAGGCGGTGGCGTCGTAGGCCATCTCGGCCTGCATGCCGGTCGGAAGTTCTTTTTTGATTTGCTCGAGCTCGACGCGAACGCGCTTGATCACATCGACGGAGTTTGCATTCGGCAGCACCCAGATGCCCATGAATACCGCTTTCTCGCCCGAGAAGCGCACCTCGGTGTTGTAATCTTCCGCACCAAGGACGACATCGGCGATATCGCCGAGCCTAACGAGCGTATTTTTGTCTTGCTTGACTACGAGTTGTTTGAATTGATCGGCCGTATGCAGATCCGTGTTCGC
The DNA here is from genome assembly GCA_035948375.1 of Chthoniobacterales bacterium. Classification (GTDB taxonomy): domain Bacteria; phylum Verrucomicrobiota; class Verrucomicrobiia; order Chthoniobacterales; family UBA10450; genus AV40. Next base: position 5,529 of record DASZJH010000047.1, on the reverse strand, counting down.
GGTGAGGTTGACTTGAAGCAGCGAACCTTTGGTATTTCCGACCGCGGCCAGGAAATTATTTCTCGATAGCGAATTACGAACGTCGCTCGGCGAAATGTTTAACGCCGCCATCCGTTCCGGTTTCATCCAGATCCGCATCGCGAACGTGCGGCCGCCGAGAATATCTGCCTTTTGCACTCCACCAACTGCCGTCAGCCGCGGTTGCACCAGCCGAACGAGATAATCGGTCACCTCGTTAGGCTGCAGAATGTTCGAAGTAAAACTCAAATAGGCGGAAGCAAATTGCGAATCGGCCGCTTGAATCGCGATGACCGGAATTTGCGATTCCGGCGGAAGATTGTTCCGGATCGCATCGACCCTTGAGCTGATGTCCGACAACGCTTTGTTCGCGTCGTAGTTGAGTTTCAATCGCGCGGTGATGGTCGAGACTCCTTGTGTGCTCTGCGACTGGATGTAATCGAGCCCGTCAGCGGCGGCGATCGCGCGCTCGACGGGCGTCGTGATAAATCCGCGCACTAATTCCGCGTCCGCTCCGACATAAACGGTCGTCACCGTAATGGCGGCAACATCGCTGCGAGGATACTGGCGAACGTTGAGGGTCTTCATTGCCTGCAACCCAGCGATAAGAATTACGAAGCTGACCACCATCGCCAGCACCGGCCGCTTGATGAAAAGATCGGTAAACGATTTCATGTCGATCTTAGGTCACGAATCGACCGGTTTCGGATTCAACTGCGGCTTCGGCGCGAGATCGTTGTTGATCGTCACCGGCATTCCATTGCGCAACTTGAAAACTCCCGTGCTCACAATCGTCTCGCCAGCCTTCAATCCTTCGTTCACGGCAACGAAATCGCCTCGCGCTTCGCCGACTCTTACAAATTGCTGCCGGATCGCCTGTGATTCCTTGCCGGTTTTCTCGTCCTTCTTTTTCTCAATCACGAAGACCGAATCTCCAAACGGCGCGTAAGAAATGGCAGATCCCGGAACGACCAGTGTTTTTTGTTTTTCGGGCAGAATCACTTCAACCTTTGCAAACATCCCCGGCCGCAAAGCGTGGTCAGGGTTCTGCAATGTCGCCTGCGCGCCGACGTTTCGCGTAACCGCGTCTACCATCGAGTTTACCGCCGTAACTTTTCCGCTGAATTCATGTCCCGGGACCGCATCGGTGCGAACCCGGACCTCAAGGCCGGCCGTTAATTGAGAGAGCTGCTGCTGCGGCAAAGAAAAATCAACGTACACTGGGTCAAGCGCGGTTAATTGCACGACCGGTTGCCGCGCGTCGATCGATTGACCGACGTTGACTTGGCGAATGCCGATCTGTCCGTCGAACGGCGCGACGAGTGTTTTTTTCCGAATGTTCGACCGCATCTGATCGACAACTGCCTGTAGGCGATTGAATTTCGATTCGGCCGCATCCGAATCGGCTTTTGAAATGACTTTGCGTGCGGCTAAATCGCGTGAGCGAGCCAAGTCTGCGCCTGCTAGCTCCAAATCTGCTTCAGCCGAGTGCAGCTGACCCTCTTCAGCAGAAGCGTCCAGCTTCATCAGCACGTCGCCCTTTTTCGCGACCGCTCCGTTTTGAAACTCGATCTCTGCCACCACGCCGCCGAGCTCGGTTGATATCACCGCGCCCTGGACTGCGGAGACTGATCCCACCGAAGAAAAAACCGGGGGCCAGTCTTCGTCTTTCACGACTACGCTCGAAACGGTGGTCGGCGGCATCGTCATCGGACTGCCCATCATCTTCGCGATTTGCATTACTTTGATACCGACCAAAATGATCACCAACACGACGAGTCCACCGATTGCCATGCCCATTGGTCCGCGAATGAATTTCATTTTCTTTTGTGCAACAGGTTTTGCTACGTCATGCATATGCCTGCTCCGACGCCGATTTGAACATGATTCGCCACAAATTCCTTACCACTTCGAGCTGATGCTCGCGACTTTCGGCGGCTGGCTGCCCGATTTTCAAAACGCCGCGCAGTAACATTCCGTCGTTTACCGCAAAAATTAGTTCTGCCATTTCCCGGGGACTCAATTCACTCGTTCTGGCTTCCGGAGATCGCGCAATCAATTCAGTCACGCCGTTCATCGATGTCTCGCAAACATCGCGCACCAATTCGGCCACGTGCGGATTTCGACTCGCCTCCGCGAAAAGATCGACAACGAATGCAGCCGTGACCTGCGGCTCAGTTTCACCACAATGCGCCGTGAACAAAGTTTCAAGCGACTCGCGAAGACTTGGCGCTTGTCGGGCGCGCTCGAGAATCTCATGGATCTCTTTCTTATGGCGGTCGGCCATGGCCGCGATCACGGCCTCTTTGTTTTGAAAATAGCGATAGATCAGACCGACACTGATCCCGGCCTCGGCACTGATATCGTGCATGCTGGCCTGGTGAAACCCGCGCTTGGCAAAGCATGCTACCGCGGCATCCAGGATTTGAGTTGGCCGGTCTAGAATTACGGGCTCGGTCTGGGCGTGAGGCATGGGATCCCACAATGAATGAACGTTCATTCATTGTCAAATGGCTTGCTTTACGACGCAATTTCCATCGCCACGGTCTCCCGGCTTGTCCGTTCGGTGTTCTCCAACGGCAACGTGCTTGGCTGCTCTGCGAATTGCCAAATTGAAAGCAGAGCGCTAATCGCCACTAAAACGTAGAGCGCCATTTCCAGAGTATTTCGCCGCTTGTCTTCTGACTGCACCAGCAGTCGGTAAGTGTATCTGTTTTTCATGTTCCCCCTTTTTCCCTCAGAACGCTTCCGAGTGTTTCTTTTGTCTAAACTGACTGCGCGTTATCATAAGCGTTCAAATATTTGATGTAACAATCGCGTGAATCGGATTCGCAAAAATTTTCTGAGCAAGCTACCACCTGACGGACGTTATCTCGTCGGCGTGTCAGGTGGACGCGATTCAGTCGCACTTCTGCATTGGTTGATCGACTCGGGCTACAAGAGTCTGATTGTTTGTCATTTGAATCATCAGCTGCGCGGCCGCGCCAGCAACGACGATGCGCGATTCGTGGAGAAACTCGCGAACAAGTACGATGTCGATGTTGCTACCGGATCGGCGGACGTGCGCGCGCTGGCGACCAAACGAAAGTTGTCGATCGAAACCGCGGCGCGGGAAGCGCGCTATGAATTCTTCGCCAAGATCGCGAAAGCGAGACGTTGTCGAACAATCTTTCTTGGGCATCACGCCGACGACCTGGTCGAAACTTTCCTGATCAATTTGTTTCGCGGGTCGGGAAACACCGGCCTTGCTGCGATGCGCGAGGTTTCGAAGCGCTGCGTCGGTGATGTCGATCTTGCAATTGTCAGGCCCCTCCTCGGAATTTGGCGAAGCGAGATCGATGGTTACTTGCGCGCTCATCGGCTGAAATTCCGGGAAGACGCATCGAACAAAGACCTGACGCCGCTCCGGAACCGGATCCGCCGCCGCGTCATTCCTTATTTGGAAAAGCTGCTCGGTCGAAGTATTCGCCAAACGGTCTGGCGCGCGGCGATGATCGCGGCCGAAGAGGAAAATTGGATCGAAAGGCAGATTGCTGATTCACCCAATGCGGAGCTCTCGGTCGCGAAGTTACGTGCGTTGCCAGTTGCGCTTCAGCGCCGCGCAATCTTGAAATGGCTCCGAACGCACAACATCGCCAACGTCGGCTTTGACGTTGTCGAAAACGTCCGCGCGTTACTCGACCGCGATTCTCTGGTAGCCAAAACCAATCTCCCGCAAGATCGACATGTGCGGCGGCGGGCGGGGAAGATTTTCATCGAGTAAAATCTGCGTAACCTGTGACGATGGCTTCTGAAGTTCGAGTCCGTTTTGCTCCGTCGCCGACCGGTTACTTGCACATCGGTGGCGCGCGCACGGCATTGTTCAACTGGCTATTTGTTCATCATCACGGCGGCAAACTGGTTCTGCGGATCGAGGACACCGACACCAAGCGCAATACCGAAGAAGCCGCGGCCGCGATCTATCAAGGATTGGAATGGCTGGGCATCAATTGGAACGAAGGACCGCATGTTGGCGGAAATTACGGTCCGTATTTTCAAAGTCAGCGCGTCGAAATCTACGAACGCTATCTGAAAAAACTTCAGGACGCAGGTCACATTTTCGAAGACCAAGACGCGTTGCGGTTTCGCTCGCCGCGCGAGCACGTGATTGTGGACGATCTGGTTTGCGGCAAAATCGATTTCGATCTTACTAATCCGGGAACACATCCCGACATGACCGTCCGCCGGCCGGATGGCTCCTGGATTTTTCATTTCGTCAACGTGATCGACGACATTGAGATGAAAATTTCGCACGTGATCCGTGGCGAAGATCATCTGTCGAACACGCCCAAACACATCGAGCTCTACAAAGCACTCGGCGCCACTCCGCCAAACTTCGCCCACATTCCGCTTATATTAAATCGAGATGGTTCGAAGATGAGCAAGCGCGATGAAGGCGCGTCGATCGCGACTTACATCGAGCAGGGATATGTGCCCGAAGCCGTCCGCAATTATCTCTGCCTGCTCGGATGGTCCCCGAAAGACAATCGCGAGAAGATCGACATCGACGAAGTAGTCAAACTCTTCGAGCTCGAAAAGATCAATCGCCGCAACGCCGCGTTCGATCTCGACAAGTGTTTTTGGCTTAACGGGCAATATGTCGCGCAAATGTCGCTCGATCGATTTTTCGAATTGGCCCGGCCTTTTCTGGAAAAGGCGAAGATCGACATCTCGAACGAAAAATACACGCGCGAAGTGCTCGCGATCGTTAAAGAGAAGATCAAGCTGCTCAAAGAGCTGCCGGAATGGACGAGTTACTTTTTTACCGAGGACTACGAATTCGATGCCGAAGCGGTCAAAAAAGTCTTTGAGAAACCGGAAGCAACCGCGCGGTTGACAGCATTGCGCGACGAGTTCGCGAAGATCGACAAGTGGGATTCTCAAACCCTTGAGTCGGCGCTTAAGTCATTGGCGCAAAAGCTTGGTTGCAAGACCGGCGATTGCGTTCATCCCGCGCGCGTCGCCGCCAGCGGCCGCTCGGTTGGACCGAGCTTGTATCACATGCTTGAAGTCATGGGCAAAGAGCGCGTGCTCAAACGGTTCGACCGGATGCTGACCAAACTCGGCGCAAAATGAAAGAGAAGCGCGCGAGCGCGAAAGAAGTTTACACACTGGCGGACCTGCGCAGTTGGCGCGACATCGATCCGCCGATTCGCGTCGGCGTATTTGGCGACCCCGTAGAACATTCGCTCTCGCCGCAAATTCAGAACGCTGCGCTCAAGCATTCCAAAATCGACATGCAATACGCGCGGTTCCATATTTTGCCCGCCGAGCTCCGCGAAGGGCTGAATCGTGTTCGCGAACTAGAATTTGTCGGCCTCAATCTCACGCTGCCGCACAAGATCGCCGCGCCGGAGTTACTTGACCGAACGGACGACGACGCGAAACAGATCGGCGCGGTCAACGTAATCAAAATCGATAACGGGAAATTATACGGGTTTAACACCGACGGCCGTGGATTTGCGCGCGCGA
>DASZJH010000046.1:0-31631 GCA_035948375.1 Chthoniobacterales bacterium | reverse complement strand
AGCAAGTCTTCGCCCAGCTGCACGGGTCGACATTGGGCGCAAAGCTGTCTGGCAAATAAATCCGCGAAGCCATGTCCAAAATCGACACTCTGGATGCTGCCTTGCTGCAACAATCCGCCTCGCGTGCGACGCTGCGCCGCGCCGGCAACTTTGCGGCCATTCGACAAGACGTCTGCGCGAACCGGGTTGGCAAAACATGATTCGGAAGTCTTCGAACCAGCCATCAAAGCCAGCTCTGCCTGTTGCCCACTGGCTACCAATCCTGCTCCCAGCGCCTTGTGGACTTTCTCGTAGATCGAGGTCGACGACTCGGCGAACGCCGGATCGCTACTCGGGATTACGAGCGAATATGTCAGATCTTCGCCGTGCAAAACGATTCCGCCGCCGGTCCAACGCCGGACCAAATCGCGTGGCTCGTTTTCGATGTCGGCAAACCGGCCAAAGTAACCAAATGAAAGTGCTGGGTGGTCCCACTGATAAAATCGGATTGATGGCTTCGGCGCGAATTCGAGGAGCGCTTCGTCGATCGCCATGTTCATCGCGGCAGAGCGCGACGACTTGTCGTGATAAACGTCCAAGGCGGCGAAGATCGACATCTACGCGCTAACCTTCGATCTCAGCCAAGATTTTCGCGACGGCCTCCGGCGGATTCGAATGGGCGATGATCGGCCGGCCGATGACCAAATAATCAGCGCCGGCCTCGAGCGCTTGACCTGGTGTCATCACCCGCTTTTGGTCGGCCGTTTCCGACCATGGAGGCCGAATCCCCGGAACCACGAGCTCGATCTCGTCGCCGAATTGCGGTCGAAGAACTTCGATTTCATGCGGGCTGACCACTAACCCATCAATTCCCGCAGCCACGCCCATCTTCGCCAAACGCGAAACTTGTTCTTCGATCGTCGAAGAAATTCCCAGCGCGCGAATCGCCGTCTCGTCTAAGCTAGTCAGCACGGTCACGCCTAGGATCGACATCTCTTTTGGTCGAGCATTTAAAGCCGCTTTCACCATCGTTTCGCCGCCGCTCAAATGAATGGTGACCATTTGCACGCCCAAATTGCCTGCCGATTCAATTGCATGGGCGACTGTGTTCGGAATGTCGTACAATTTGAGGTCGAGAAAAACTTTTGCGCCGGTTTCGAGAACTTCGCTAACTACCTTGGGTCCAGCCGCGGTAAACAGTTGCAGACCGATCTTGAAAAAGGAGATCTTTTTGCGCAATTGCTCGACCAGTTCGAGCGCTTCCTTTTTTGTCGGGACGTCGAGCGCAACAATGATTTTGTCAGCCGCGTTCGTCATTTAGAATAGCGCAACTTATGCAAATTCTGGCGCCGGCGAAAATTAATCTTTCGCTGCGGATTTTGAACCGCCGTCCTGACGGCTTTCACGAAATCGAGACGCTAATCTCGCCGATCTCGCTTTACGATAAGATCGACATCGAAAAGCAATCGCGCTGGATCGATTTCAGCTGCGACGACCCGACGCTTTCGAGCGGCGACGACAATCTCGTGGTGCGCGCAGCGAAATTGTTCTTCGAGCGCGCGAAAATTAAGAGCGGTGTTTCGATTAAACTTGAAAAGAAAATTCCCCACGGCGCCGGGCTCGGTGGCGGGAGTAGCGACGCAGCAGCGACGGTGCGCACTCTCAATCGGCTCTTCGAAACGAAACTATCGCGGGAAAAACTGGCCGAACTGGCATCGACCATTGGGTCGGACGTTCCGTTTTTCCTTTTTGAATCGGCCGCCATTTGCAAAGCCCGCGGCGAAATTGTCGAGCCGACGAAGCTGAAAGAGAAATTGTCGATCTTGCTGCTGAAGCCGGCTTTCAGCGTTGCGACGGCCTGGGCTTATTCTCGCTGGCAAGACTCAAAAACGCTTTCAGAAATTTCTTACGAAGCCCAAAAGTTTGGTGGACAGAGTTTCGTGAACGATCTTGAGCGACCGGTCTTCGAAAAATTTATTTTTCTCGCGCAATTGAAGACCTGGTTGTTGAAGCAATCGGAAGTCGGCGCGGCGCTGATGTCGGGTTCGGGTTCAACTGTGTTCGCGGTTCTGCGCGAGAAAGCGAACGGCGATTCTTTGGCGGAGCGGGTGCGAAAAGAACTGGATCGCGAGATTTGGATTTGCGCGTCCGAGACGCTCTAACTATTCTATTCGCCGGCGGTCCGCTTCAGACGCGCGCGTGAGTATTCGCGATTCAGTTTAGCGATAAAACTGACGGTGATCTCCGCCGGACAGACTGCTTCGCATTCGTAGGTGTTCGTGCAATTGCCGAACCCTTCGGCGTCCATCGAGCGGACCATATCAACCACGCGTTTGGTGCGTTCGGGCTCGCCCTGCGGCAAAAGCGCCAGATGCGAAACTTTCGCCGCTGTGAAAAGCATGGCCGATGCGTTCGGACAGGCTGCCGCGCACGCACCGCAACCAATGCACGCAGCCGCTTCCATTGCGACATCGGCCGAATGTTTCGGAACGAGAATCGAATTTGCTTCCGGCGCCGAACCCGCCCGCGCGGAAATAAATCCGCCAGCCTGCACAATTCGATCGAGCGCGCTCCGATCGACCACGAGGTCTTTAAGGATCGGGAAAGACTTTACCCGAAAAGGCTCGATCACGATCGTGTCGCCATCACGAAACTTTCTCATGTAAAGCTCGCACGCGGCGCCAGGATGATCCGGGCCGTGCGCTTCGCCGTTCACCGTCAGCGAGCAGGTGCCGCAAATTCCTTCGCGACAATCGGAATCAAACGCGATCGGTTCTTCGCCCCGCAGAAGCAATCGCTCGTTTACGATATCGAGCATTTCGAGCAACGACGCCTGCGGCGGAATGTCCGGCGCGTTGTAATCGACGAGCTTGCCCTTCGCCTTCGCGGTCGGTTGCCGCCAAACTCTTAAGCGGAATTTCATTTATAGCTCCTTTGGGCCAGGTGCACGGTTTCGAAGTGGAGCGGCTCGCGATGGAGTTTAGGCGGCGTGATGGTTCCGTTGCAGCCTTGAAACTCCCACGCGAAAGCCGAAGCGAACTTGTCATCATCGCGCAACGCTTCGCCTTCGGGCGTTTGGTGTTCCTCGCGGAAATGCGCGCCACATGATTCATCGCGCGTAAGCGCATCGATGCACATCAGCTCGGCGAATTCGAGAAAATCGGCAACACGACCCGCGCGTTCGAGAGATTGATTGAAATCTTCGCCGTTGCCGGGCACACGCACTTCGTGCCAGAAGTTATGACGCAACTCGGGAATTTTGCCGAGCGCCTCTTCGAGTCCCGCTTTGTTCCGCGCCATTCCGCATTTGTCCCAGAGCAACGTTCCAAGCTCGCGATGGATCGAATCGAGCGAGCGGTTTCCGTTTATCTTGAGGAGGCTGTCGATCTTCGAGGAAACATCGCGCTCCGCTTTTTCGAACTCGGCGTGATCTGTTGATGGCCGCTTGCCCATTTGCCCCGCGAGGTAATTAGGAAGCGTGTATGGCAAGACGAAATAGCCGTCGGCCAGACCTTGCATGAGCGCGCTCGCGCCGAGACGGTTCGCGCCGTGATCGGAAAAATTCGCTTCGCCGATGACGAAGAGTCCGGGGATATTGCTCATCAAATTGTAATCAACCCACAATCCGCCCATCGTGTAATGGACAGCCGGATAAATCCGCATCGGAACTTGATAGGCGTTTTCGCCGGTGATCTTTTCGTAAACTTCGAACAAATTGCCGTAGCGTTCGCGGATCGTTTGCTCGCCGAGACGTTTGATCGCGTCGGCAAAATCGAGGTAAACTCCGCGGCCACCGGGGCCAACACCGCGGCCTTCATCGCAAACTTCCTTAGCCGCGCGCGATGAAATGTCGCGCGCCGCGAGATTGCCGTAACTCGGATATTTTCGTTCGAGATAATAATCGCGATCGCTCTCCGAAATTCGGTTTGGCAGTTTGGTGCAATCTTCCTTGCGTTTTGGAACCCAGACGCGTCCGTCGTTGCGCAACGATTCGGACATCAACGTGAGCTTCGATTGATAATCACCGGAATGCGGAATGCAGGTCGGATGGATTTGGGTGAAACAGGGATTTGCAAAAAGGGCGCCTTTTTTGTAAGCGCGATAAGTCGCGGTCACGTTGCAACCGCGCGCATTGGTCGAAAGATAAAAGGCGTTTCCATAACCGCCGGTCCCGAGCACGACCGCATCGCCCGCGACGTTGTCGATCTTACCGGTGCGCAAATTTCGAGTGACAATTCCTCTGGCGTGGCCATCGACGATCACGATATCGAGCATCTCGGTCTGGGGATACATTTGCACGGTGCCGGCAGCGATTTGGCGGCAGAGCGCCGAATAACAGCCGAGCAAGAGTTGCTGGCCGGTTTGTCCGCGGGCGTAAAACGTGCGCGAAACCTGAGCGCCACCGAACGAGCGATTGGCGAGGTAACCGCTGTACTCGCGGGCAAACGGGACTCCTTGCGCGACGCATTGGTCGATGATATGCGCGCTAACTTCCGCAAGCCGGTAAACGTTCGCTTCCCTCGAACGGAAATCACCGCCCTTGATCGTGTCGTAGAACAAACGATAAACGCTGTCGCCGTCGTTCTGATAATTTTTCGCGGCGTTGATTCCGCCTTGAGCTGCGATGGAATGGGCACGGCGCGGTGAGTCCTGATAGCAAAAACATTTAACTCGGTAACCGAGCTCGCCGAGCGTCGCCGCGGCCGACCCGCCGGCTAAGCCCGAGCCGACAACGATGACTTCGAATTTGCGGCGATTGTTCGGATTAACGAGTCGCGCGTGGTCTTTGTGATTCGTCCACTTCCGGTCGATCAAACCATGAGGGATTTGCGCATTGAAATTGCCGATCATAACGCTTGAGCCGGTTTGATGAAGCCGAGAAGGACCGCGAACGGAATCGAAGCGTAGCCGACGAAAAGCAGCCACGCGAAAATCCGGCCGCCGATCGCGAGCTTCGGAGTGAGCCGCTCATTGTTCAGGCCGAGCGATTGGAAAAAGCTCGACGAACCGTGAGTGAGATGAAGCGTCAGCAAGAACAATCCGACGATGTAGAAGGCCGAAACGTAAACGTTCTGAAATCCGTAAACCATCATTGAGTAAACGTCGTAACGATTAAGCGGGTCGAGTTTCAGAAGCGGGAACTGCGGATTGAATCTGCGTGCGGTGAAGTGAAGCAGGTGAAAAATGATGAATGAGAGGACGACCAGACCGCTGACAGCCATGTGACGTGAGGCCCAGCTTGCTTTCACGTAATTTCGATCGCGATACGCTTCCGGACGCGCCCGGTGATTTTCGATCGCTAGCAGAATCGTGAAGTAAATGTGCAGGATTACGCTTGCTAATAGAAATGCCCGAATCATCCACAGAATTGGGCCGAGGTCTCGGAGGTGTTGCGAGTAAGCGTTGATCCATTCCGGCCCGAGAAAGATTTGCAGATTGCCCAGCAAATGGCCGATGACGAACACGATTAGGATCACGCCCGTCACTGCGACGATCATTTTTCGGCCAACCGACGAATGACAAAATTCCGATACGAAACCGCGCGGTGTTGTCCGGATCGTCGCAGCGGCGGCTGATTTGGGCTCGGTCGTCATTTACTACCGGGTTTCACAACGGGAATCTTGGCGAGATCAGTTGGCAACTTGTCGGCTGGAAAATTCTCCACGTTCATTTCGACCAAACTAATGAACGGACAACCGAAATCCGGTTTGTTGTCGCCGCTTCGATCAACAATCACGCCGACGGCGCTGACAGTTCCGCCGTTCGACCGAACGATGTCGATAGTTTCCTGAACCCGGCCGCCGCGAGTGACCACGTCTTCGACGACAATGAATTTCTCGGCCTTGTCGATCTTAAATCCGCGTCGCAGCGCGAGCTTGCCGTCTTCTTTCTCGACAAAAATGTGGCGTTTGCCTAACGAGCGACCGACTTCCTGGCCGACGATGATTCCGCCCAGGGCAGGGGAAATCACGCAGTCGCAATCAAATCCGCGCAGTTTATCGGCCAGCAGCTTGCAGACGCGCTCGGCGATGTCGGTGTGTTGCAAGAGAATTGCGCATTGAAAGTATTCGCGGCTGTGCAATCCGGAGCGCAAAACGAAATGGCCATCGAGCAAGGCGCCGGTCTTTCGGAAAAGGGCGAGCAAGTCTTCGCTCATCCCGAAGTATCAGCGACTGTTTGATCGCCATTGCCAGCGACTGCGATCACTTCAATTTCTACGCGTGCGCCCTTCGGCAGCGCAGCGACTTGCACCGTCGAGCGCGCGGGCGGCGCTTGTTTAAAGTACGAGCCGTAAATTTCGTTCACCTTTTGAAAATCGCCGAGATCGGCGAGGAAAATGGTCGTCTTGACGACATTGTCGCACGTCAGCCCTTCTGCTTTTAGAACGGCGGTGATGTTGTCCATGACCCGCTTGGTTTGCGCCTCGATGCCACCGGAAACAATCTGTCCGCTCTTCGGATCTAGCGGAATCTGGCCGGCGCAATAGATTGTCGATCGGGCGCGCACAGCCTGCGAATACGGCCCAAGGGCTGCTGGCGCGTCTGAAGTGGAGATTATTTTCTTCATTATTTCAGCTTAGCGGGCGCGCTCCCGAATGACAAATCGGGGAATCTCGTCGATATTGGAAACTCAATGGTCAATTGGATTTTAAAGAAGATTTTTGGCTCGAAAAACCAGCGTGAGCTGCGGCGACTGGCACCCATGGTGCGCCGCGTGAACGAATTCGACGACCAGTTCAAAACGCTCTCAGATGACGATTTACGGGCCAAAACCACGGCTTGGAAAGAGGAGCTCTCGAAAATTTCCGATCCGGAGGAACAATGGCGGCGGCTGAACGAAATTCTGCCCGAGGCGTTCGCGGTGGTGAAAAACGCCGCCCGGCGGCTAAAAGATCGACATCAGTCGTTTACCGTCTGCGATCAACCGATGACGTGGGACATGGTGCACTTTGACGTTCAGTTGCTCGGCGGAATGGTATTGCATCGCGGGCGCATCGCGGAAATGGCGACTGGTGAAGGCAAGACTCTGGTCGCGACGTTGCCGCTCTATCTAAACGCGCTGACCGCTCGCGGCGCGCACTTGGTAACAGTGAACGATTATCTCGCCCGACGCGACGCGGAATGGATGGGGGCGCTCTACACGTTCCTCGGTCTCACGGTCGGCTGCATTCAGCACGATCAGGATCCGGATGTGCGCCGTCAGCAGTACGCCTGCGACATTACTTACGGAACGAACAGCGAGTTTGGGTTCGATTACCTTCGCGACAACGGCATGGCCACCACGCGCGAACAACAAGTTCAACGCGGTTATCATTACGCGATTGTCGATGAAGTCGACTCGATCCTGATCGACGAAGCGCGCACGCCTTTGATCATCAGCGGCCCAGCGACGATTTCGACGCATCAGTACGACAAGTGGAAGCCGTTGATCGAGCAACTGGTGCGCAAACAAACGATGCTATGCAATCGCGTTGCGAGCGAAGCGACTGAGGCATTCGATAAAGGCGAGGCCGAAGTTGGCGGACGTTTAATGTTCAAAGTGAAGCTCGGCCAGCCGCGCAACAAGCAATTGCTGCGCATGATGGAGGACCCGGACAAACGGCGTTCGATTGATAAAGCGGAGCTGTCGTTCTATACCGACACGCGCAAGGAGGAATTGTTCCAGCTCAAAGAGGAATTGTTTTTCACGATCGATGAGAAATCCAACGAAGCGGATTTGTCGGAGCAAGGCCGGGCATTTTTGAATCCAGACGATCCCAACGCGTTTGTGCTCCCGGATTTAATCAGCGAGTTCACCGAGATCGATCTCGATACGACGCTGTCGGACGAAGAGAAGGATAAGAAAAAAGCCGAGCGACAGGAGCATTGCGACTCGCAGGCAGAACGAATCCATAACATTTCGAATTTGCTGCGGGCCTACTGCGTGTTCGACAAAGACGTGCAATACGTGGTCGAGGACAACAAGGTCGTCATTGTCGATGAATTCACCGGCCGCAAAATGCCGGGCCGGCGTTGGAGTGACGGTTTGCATCAGGCGGTCGAAGCAAAAGAAGGCGTCCAAATCGATCGTGAAACTCAAACCCTGGCGACGATCACGATCCAGAATTATTTCCGGCTTTACCAAAAGCTCGCCGGCATGACCGGTACCGCCGAGACCGAAGCGGCGGAGTTTCACGACATTTACAAGCTCGACGTCAATGTGATCCCGACGAATCGGCCGGTGGCGCGGAGAGACGACAATGACCGGATCTACAAAACGCGCCGCGAGAAATACAACGCCGTCATCAACGAGATCAAAGAACATCACGCGAACCAGCAACCCGTGCTCGTTGGAACCGTGAGCGTGGAAGCCTCCGAGTTGCTGAGCCGAATGTTGAAGCGTGAGAAAATTCCGCACAACGTTTTGAACGCGAAGTTTCACATGCAGGAAGCGGAGATCGTTCAGCGCGCCGGGCAGCCGGGAACGGTGACGATTTCAACGAACATGGCCGGACGTGGTACTGACATTAAGCTCGGCGCCGGTGTCGCTAATCAGGGCGGCCTTTTCGTTGTCGGCACGGAGCGACACGAAGCGCGGCGGATAGATCGACAACTTCGCGGACGTTGCGCGCGTCAGGGCGATCCGGGCGCATCGCGATTTTACGTCAGCTTCGAAGACGATCTGATGCGCAACTTCGGTGCGGCGGATCGAATGACAAAAATCATGGAGCGGTTCGGTTTGGAAGAGGGCCAGGAGCTCGAACACCGCTGGTTGAACAAATCAGTCGAGACGGCGCAGAAACGCGTCGAGCAGCGCAACTACCTGATCCGCAAACGCACGTTGGACTTCGACGACGTGATGAACATGCAACGCGAGGTCGTTTATACGTGGCGCAACGAAGTCATCGACACCGAGGATCCACGCGCGGAAATCTTCGAAGTCATCGACGAAGCAGTGCCGAACAAGGTAAAGGACTATCTCGAAGGCGAAGAGCCGAACTACGCTGGCTTGATCAACTGGGTAAACGTCACCTTCCCGCTTGGTCTTAACAAAGAGCGTGCGCAATTTGAGACTCGGAGTGTGGATGAAAATACGAAATTCTTGATCGAGAAGATCAAGGACGCCTATCAGCGAAAGTCGAGTCATGAAGAACCGACCGCGGTCAAGAGCCTCGAGCGTTACATTATCTTGAATGCGATCGATCGCCTTTGGCAGGAGCACCTTTACGCGATGGACGCGCTCCGGGAAGGCGTTTATCTGCGCGGCTATGCCCAGAAAGATCCGCTGATCGAATACAAGACCGAAGCTTACGACATGTTTGTCGAGCTGATGGCGAATATTAAGAACGAAGTGCTGCACAATCTTTTCCGAAGCACGTCGAACTTACAGGCGTTCGAGGATTTTCTTGGCAGCCTGCCTCAGCTTTTGGTGCGCGAGGAGGGGCCCAGTTCGCCAACAGCGGTTTACGACATTCCGCCCGCGCGCGCGCGTCAACCACAGCCAGCAATGGCCGGAGTGGCGATGGATGGCGATGGCGCCGGCGAGATGTCGGTCGATGTGCCGGTGCGACGTTCGCTGCCCAAAGTCGGTCGCAACGAACCGTGCCCCTGCGGGAGTGGCAAAAAATACAAAAACTGCTGCGGGCGCACCGCATAATTTCGAAAGTGCTGGCTTTCGAAGTTTGAGATTTGTTTTATTCTAGGCACTCTTCGAATTAATCCATGGAAAAGCATCGGACACGATTGGTCATTGGTTTGTTGCTGGTGGCAACTCTGTTTAGCGGCTGCGCAATCCATCGCCCCACGATCCGGGAATATCAGACCGACCAGGCGGGCCGGACTAGTATGAAGAATGTAACCGAGGAAGAATATTGGAAGGAACGCGTGGACGAGCGGATCGCGGCCGAAATCGCGAAAGAGAAACCGGAAGCCGGCTACGACACCTGGCAGAATTACTGGCGCTGGTGGTATAGCGTTCTGCGGCGACAAAAGAAGCCGCCGTTTAAATCCACTGAGTTCAGAACGTCGGAAGACATGGTGAACTACATCAAGGAAAAACGCCGCGCCAAACGTTTGCCAACCTACGAAGACTGATGTCGATTTTTGGTAAGGGCGATTGACCTCAATCGCCCGCGGCGAAAGGTTCGCCAATGGCAACTGGCGAACTGATTGAATCGTATGTTCCGGCGCGTTTGGACCGGATGCCGTGGAGCGCGTGGCACTGGTTGATCGTCGTTTCGCTGGGTGCGACCTGGATTCTCGATGGCCTCGAAGTCACGTTGGCCGGAGCTTTAGGCGGAATTCTCACCCGTCGCGAGACACTCGGCTTAACCGACAGTGAGATCGGCGCCAGCGCGAGCTGCTATCTCGCCGGTGCAGTCATCGGCGCGCTGCTGTTTGGTTATGGCACGGATCGGTTTGGGCGGAAGAAATTGTTTTTCATTACGGTCGCCGTCTATCTGATTGGAACAGCGCTCTCGGCGTTCTCCTGGAATTTTGCGAGCTACGCGTTCTTTCGCGCGCTCACCGGTGCGGGCATCGGCGGCGAATACGCAGCGATCAATTCGGCGATCGATGAATTAATTCCGGCGCGCGTTCGCGGCCGGGTCGATTTAATGATCAATGGTTCGTACTGGGTAGGCGCTGCGCTCGGTGCCGGAGCCACGCTTGTCCTTCTCGATCCGAGACGATTTCCAATTTCGTTAGGGTGGCGGTTTGCCTTTGGAATCGGCGCGACGCTTGGCCTGATCGTGATCTTCTTCCGCCGCTGGATTCCGGAGAGCCCGCGCTGGCTGATGATTCACGGCCGAAATGACGAGGCGGAAGCGATCGTCGATCGAGTCGAGCGTCAAATCGGCGTTACGGCGAGCGATGATTTGTCGCCAACGCGGATTCATACGCGAACGTACACGCCGTGGCGGGAAATTTGGAACTCGATCGCACACGAACATCGACATCGTTCGTTCCTGGGTTTCGTTTTGATGGCAACCCAGGCGTTTTTTTACAACGCGATCTTCTTTACTTACGCGCTGGTCTTGATGCGGTTTTACGGCGTGCCCGAACGCAGCGTCGGAGGATACCTGCTTCCATTTGCACTTGGTAATCTCCTCGGTCCGTTCGTGCTCGGACATTTGTTTGATACGATCGGTCGCAAAAAAATGATCGCCGCGACGTATGGGCTCGCCGGGATTTTGCTGGCCGTGACCGGTTGCTTGTTTCATGCGCGATTACTTACCGCTCAAACCCAGACAATGGCCTGGACCATTATTTTCTTTGTCGCATCGGCCGCTGCGAGCTCGGCCTATTTGACGGTGAGCGAGATCTTCCCATTGGAGATTCGGGCCCTGGCAATCGCCATTTTCTACGCGATCGGAACATTGATCGGCGGAGTGTTCTCGCCGTGGTTGTTTGGCTGGATTGTTGGAACGGGATCGGCGGATAAACTGCTGATTGGCTACTTGGCCGCGGCGTTCTTGATGATCGCCGGCGCAATTGTTGAACTTTGGATCGGAGTTCCGGCCGAACGCCGGTCGCTCGAACACATCGCCCCGCCGTTATCGACCCGGCACTGACAGTTGGCAGGTATGAATCGGCCCGGCGGGTGTGAGCTCGCTGCAATAAAGATGAAATGCGTCGACGCGAAACATTCCGGCGTTAAGGGTCGCGTTTGACTTAAGAAATTTTCGCAGGTCGCCGCCGGGAAGATTATGGCAACGCGCCAGCGTGAAATGCGGACGCCAGGGACGCAATTCGGGTTCGAGTCCGACTTCCAGCGCTGCTTCTTGGACACGTTTGTGCAATTGAAAGAGATGCGGATGGCCCTGAGCCACACCGATCCAAATTATTTTCACCAGTCCTTTTGGCGGAAATGTCCCAATGCCTTCGACAGGAAGAAAGAACGCACGGAATTCGATCGCGCTTAATTTTTCGCGCCAGGCAAGATCGACGTCTTCGCGGACATCGGGGAAAAAGCCGAGCGTAAGGTGGATTTGATTGCCGGCAGTCCAGCGAACGCCACGAACGTGCGGATCGAGATCGACCAGGAATTTTCGAATTGC
This sequence comes from Chthoniobacterales bacterium, assembly GCA_035948375.1. Lineage (GTDB taxonomy): Bacteria > Verrucomicrobiota > Verrucomicrobiia > Chthoniobacterales > UBA10450 > AV40. The sequence goes on along the minus strand of DASZJH010000046.1, from coordinate 19,615 downwards.
TTGTGGAGGGTCGATCGAAACGAAGAGGCGGTTCAGCTTCACTGTTTCGGCCGAATCTGCGCGCCAGTCGTGGGTTCATCGCCGCTCTGACTCACTTGCGGCGGCAAGCCGCCATTAAAGACTTTCATTATGCGCGCCATCAAGTTCGGAAAGACCGCATTGGCGGCAATGATCAAATACGCAGTGAAAGGCATGACGACGACTCGCTTTCCCCGCGCGCAAGCATGCACAATCTTGCGCGCGGCGCGCTCCGCGGAGATCGAAGCAAACGGAATCTTGCGGGACCGGTCGAACCATCGGAATTCCGCTGCATGATCTCCTTTGAAGGTTGCGTGAACGTGGGAGCCGGTGCGCATCATACCCGGCGTAACCGTGGTCACGTAGATGTTGGCGGTGGCTAGCTCGGCCCGAATGGCGTCGGAAAATCCGGCGAGTGCAAATTTGCTGGCGGAGTAGGCGGCCATGTGCGGAACCGCAACCCTTCCACCGATCGATGAGATATTCACGATGCGCCCTCCGCCTTTTGTGCGCATGTGAGGGACGATCAGAAAATACAAAATGAACGGCGCCCAGAAATGAAGACGCATGGCGCGGTCGAAATCTTTGAACTGCATGTGAGCGAGCGGACCGACTTCGATGATTCCCGCGTTATTAATAAGGATGTCGATCTTGCGGAAATTTTGGAGTGTTTGTTGGACCGCAGACTGAATTTGCGCGGTTTCCGACAGATCGCATGGGATGGTCAGCACCTCTGTCGCGAAGCGAGCGAGGTCATTTTTTGCGCGGGCAAGCTCTTCTTCGTTGCGCGCGAGCAAAGTGACTTTTCCGCCACGAGCGCAAATCTGGCGTGCGATCTCGAGGCCAAGACCGCGGGACCCACCAGTTACCAAGGCGACCTTGTCTTTGAAAAACTTTTCGTCCGCCATCACAGAACGTTCAACCTTCAACGTTCAACGTCCAACACTGAATTCGATCGACGACGTCGACCCTTCGACTTTGCTCCGGCCTCCGCTGAAATCGGCGTCGCAAGCAAGTCTAACCGTGCTTGCGATTGAAGCGCGCGACTTCACGGGCTGTTTCACGCTCAACCGCGCGCTTCTTCAGGTCGGCGCGTTTATCACGCGCCGCCTTACCCTGCCCGACGCCGAGCTCGGCTTTGAGCTTTCCATTTTTCCAATAAAGCTTGAGGACGACTAGTGCGCGCCCTTTGACCTGACTTTCGCCATAGAGTTTGTCGATCTCCTGACGATGGAGGAGAAGTTTGCGAGTTCGTTTTGCCGTAGGAATTTCGTGGCTCGCCTTTTCGTAGGGCTGGATATCGGCGTTATAAAGAAACGCCTCGCCATTCTCGATTCGCGCGAAGGCGTCGCTGATGTTGGCTTTGCCGGCGCGGATCGATTTAACTTCGCTGCCTTTCAGCTCGATGCCGGCTTCGTAGCGTTCGAGAATGTGAAAGTCACGAAGCGCCTTGCGATTGAGAATCGACTCGGCGGACATGATCGCGTTTACAACGCGACGGGAAACTACGCGTTGTCGGGACCCTTGACTGCCTCGAAAGCGAGCTTGCCGGCGATGATTTCCTTGAGAGCGATATCGGTGAGCGACATGCGCGGAGTTGTTTCTACCATTGGGCGATGTCCGAGACCAAGCTGCCGAACGCGCTTGGAGACAACGTTGATCAGGAGTTGCTGGTTGGGAATTACTTGAGCGGCTTCCTGGAGAAGTGGAGTTGTCATATGGCGGAAGGTTCTGACGGCGCGGTTGGCTTCCGTCGGGAATTGAAGAATAGTCGGCGAACTCGTTGCAAGCGCGGTTGGAGTCAGTTGCGGGGCGAGCATGAAAACGGAGCGTGACTGTGCGAGCGGTTGGTGGCGTTGTCAACCGATTTGATTATCGCCGAAGGCGTCGAAATTGAGCCCGCCCTACAGATTTTGCCACGAGTAGTGGCTGTTTTGGAAAGCCTTCTGCAAATCGCGAAATGCATTGCGATAGCAAGTCAGCTGAAAACGAACCTGCTCGTTTTGACGATTCAGAAACATGACCGATCGCGTGCAAGGTTGGCTGTAATAATCGTAATTGATGACAACCAGAAACGTATCCTTCCGTTCGATCTGGAGAGGATTCATCTGCTGAGAAACGAGCGTCGTGTTGATCGATCCGCCCGGAACGGAAGCAAGGACCTCGTCGCAGAGACGCTTAGTGGTAGCTTCATCGAAAACTTCCTGGCGCTGCGTTTTCGACACCGTTATGACCGCTTCAGCGGCTGATTCAGTGGTTGGGTGAAGAACAAGGCGATTTCCGCTGCCGGAATACTCCCATTTTTTGGGCGGCGTATAGATTACGCGTCGCTCACCGTCCGCGAAGGTTAGTTGTTTGAGTTTTACGCCTTCGAGGTCGTATTCCTCCACTCGCGGCGTGAAATTGAGATCCGCTTGTGCAAGACCGGCTAGAGAAATCAGGGCTGCGCCGATCCTTACTGCAGAGCCCATTGGCCTTTCATGTAACTGTAGACCATGAGAGTGCCTGGAGGCGGCTTTACCTTGAAGTTTGAGTCAAAATACCAGCGCCGAGTCGGCGGAACATAAACGTTTGGTTTTCCCCATTCGCCGATTGATTGCTTGCTGTTGTAAAGTTCAACCATCGACCCGTAGTAAGTAAAAACTGCGTGGGACCAGTCTTCGAGGAAACGCGGGAAATTTTCCGCGCCGCCGCTGTAAGATCCGTCGCCGCCGGGCGCAGCGGTTGGAATAATCCCGCCGAGAATCGCGGTGTTAACGGTTGTATTGCTGGCAACGCGCGAGCTCGTGCCCGCAGACGAATTCGCGTCATTCCACGAGCCAGAAAGGATGTTCACCGCATCGGCAAGGATCGAACATGGAGCGCGGGTGTAGCCCGACACTTGGGGGTTAGTCGGATCTCCCGGGCTGCCATTCGACGCCGGATTTCCGCCGGTATTGAAGTTGCCCTGAATGTAGATTGGATTCCCACTAGCGATGGTCAGACCCATACTTGGAATTTTTGTACCGTTCAGTATCCGCACTCCGCGTCTTGTCGAAGGCGTGTTGCTGCTATCGTAAATGTAAACAATCCCGTTGAACGCCGAAGATTTGTATGTCGGCGAAAGACCGCTCGTATTGTTTTCTAGTTGGCTGATATCCAGTGTGACAAGGCGAATGCTCGCAGTCTCTCGATTGTCCTGGATGCTTTGGTTCGTCGTAATCGCACCGTTAAACATTTGATAAAGCGGATTCGAGCTGTTGAAAACGGTAATGGTCCCGTTAGAGTTTGGAGAGCCAATCGTCACATTGTTACCTGCATCAACTTTGATAATGACGCTCGCCTGATCCCAATAACGGGAACTAACCAGTGGATCGGTGTATCCCGCGGTCGGCACTTCAATCAGTTCGTGATAGCTGTCGTTGTTCGGATTTGTGTCGGTCGTGCTGAAGATTGCGGTCGAATCCATTCCGAAGGGTTGCATGGCCAAATCCCGAGCCGGCGGAAGATTGGAAAGCCAGCTAGGATTAGTAGGCGTCTCTGGGTGTTGTCCATCACCGGGCATGAAGTTAATAAACCAATCCGACGCGTAGGTAACCTTGTCAGCGAAGGTTAGCGTGTTGTGAGCAGTGTAGAGATTCGAGTTCGTGTTTACCCACCCGGTGACGGTCATAGGCGCGCCGGGATGGATCTCCAACGGGTCGACATAAAAAATGGCCCAGTTCCACGGGGAAAGTTGTTGTTTGGAGAAGACGCGACGAACTTTCGCGACCACATTTCCTCTTAGCGTCGGCAAGGTGACATCAGCAGAAGCCACGTAATTGTAGCTGGCGGATGTAGTATTAACGACACCGGTTTGGGCCATTCCTACCGCGGGCGGAGGTGCAGTAGCGGCAGTAGCGAGTGATTGAAGTGTTCCATCAACCGCCACTATTTTCACATTCGAAACCGAATAGTTTGCGTCATATTCGTCACTAAGGTCGGCGTTCGCTCCGGCCTTCGAAAAGTTACCAGAATTCGGGAGATTCAGATCGGAACTAGAAGGTAATGGAATACTGGCGAAGGCGTTGGTCGCCAGCGGAGTAGCCGGCGTCGCCCGACAAATCGCCCGCCAGTTTGTAAACAGTTTTTCGACGGTAGCATCCGCGGCTGATACCGCAGTCTGCAACGTCGTCGTCCGCTGGACGAGTCGATTAATATTACTGCTGTAGTCTAGGGTAACGCCCACAATCACAGCCAAGGTCGCGATCGTCAGCGCGACAACGACGAGCGAACTCCCGGAGTTTGCGATGTTGATTTTCTTCATTGGTAGGTCGTGAGGCGCGCCTTCATTGGGATCTGACCGTTCAGAAAGATGTTGGCCGCCTTGAATCCGCGATTGGTGTAATTCGGATCCGCTGTCGAGAGATTGATCGCGGAAACGAATCGGTAATAAATGGCGCCGGCAGGAGTTTGGGGAATGCTGAAAGGTAAGTCGCTGGTAATGTCGTTGCCCAGCACCGCGAACGATTTCTTAGCGGTAGTCCCCTGCCACTGCAGATTGCCGTTCGATACGGTGTAGGCACAGCGATTGGTGATGAGAGCTACGATCGTGTAGGTCGACGTGCCGCTAATCGCGACGGGAACAGTGTGCGCTAGGGTCACGGTGATGGTGCTGCCGCTGCCGCTTACCGCAGTGATGTCGTCTTCAATTTGGTGTGTTGGAACAATCAGTCTTTGGCCAACCGAGACAGTCGGAACGGCTCCATTAATTGGAGTGAGCGTGAGCGAAACCTGGTTTTGGCTCGTGGTAACGTCAGCACTTATCTTGTGAGGACCGCTAGAATATTCTTGGAACGCGATTCCCGCTGCCGGGCCCGTTCCACTTACTTGGTTCCCGCTCGTATCGACAAGATACGGGAGCGAGATCGCGTCATGAAGGTCCTGCAACATTTGAACCATGGCCGTTCGCGCTTGTTGGTGCGCCGTGTTCAGGGCCACGTTCTTCGCCCCCAGGATCAGGCTGACATTCAACAGCGAGCATAAGGCCAATCCCACCGTGCTGAACACGGTGGAGGAAACGGCCAATTCAATTAGTGTATAAGCTCGATTGTTTGGACAAAGTTTCATATGTCGGATGTGCGGATTGTGCTCATAGAAAAGGAATAGGTCCGGTTGAGATACGTGTAGGTAACGGTAACAACCGCTTTGTACATCGTGAGCGGGAAGGTGACGGAGCCGTTCGTGTAGGTTGAGCTGATGTCGGTTACCGCCGTGGTCATTGTTCCTGATACGATGACGCCGGTCTTCGGATCCTGGTAAATTGGAATGTTGGTCTGAGTGTGTGTGCCGATTTGCAATTCCGGAGGAATTTGCGCCGTGCCATCGGGGTTCGTCTTTTGAGGGTTGAACGGACTATCAGATTGGATGAGATCGATCTGATTCATGGCCGCGGTATAGGCGCCGGTTGCGTTTCGCGCCGTGCTGGCCAGCGAGTTGAACCTGGTGAGGGCCCCGATGGCACAGGCGGCACCGATTCCGAGAACAGCGATGCCCACAATGGCCTCAACTAAGGTGAAGGCAGCGATGGTTTTGTGGGTTGCGTGCTGCATTTTATAATTACCATAAAAAAGAGCAGAGCGTATGCCCCGTTTTCTCGCTCCTGCGAGCTGTTAATTGCGAAGTGAGAAATTGACGTTCTTTTTGCAAAATTGAGACCATTTAGTCGCTTGCGTGCGAGCGGGTTGTGAAAACTTTTCGAACACTTCGAGCTAGTGATCGGTTCCAAGCGCAAAAAGTATCGCTGAATCGAGCCGGTCTTATACAACGACGGTCACCTTTGAACCCTGGCCGTGCTTGCCAGATGACGATAGATGCGCGAGGTATTCGCGGCCATCACGGATTTCTCAATAAATTCGGGCTGTGGCTCAGCTTGGTAGAGCGCCTGGTTCGGGACCAGGAGGCCGTGGGTTCAAATCCCACCAGCCCGATAAAAAGACACACAGCCAACCCCTTCGGTTAGAAGCCGGTTGAAATCCGTCGCGCTTCGTGTTTGGATCGGCAATCGCGAAACGGAAAACCAGATATGGGCTCTCTGAAAAAAAGAAGAAAAGCGAAGATTTCAAAACACAAGCGTCGCAAACGGATGCGGGCAAATCGCCATAAGAAGCGCTTGCGCTATAAGACGTAATTTTTTCGTTCGTTAGGCCAAGTGGTGAGCGTTTGCGCCTAATCTGGCGCAGGACTAGAATCGAAAACATGATCGAGCCGGGCGGCCGCCGCGGACAACTGTTTCTGTCGCTACTACTCGTATTTTTTTCCCTGACGGTCGGTCCATCGCTCTCGGCAAAGCCGAGATCGACCTCAGGCGCGCTTGCGCCGACTTCAAGCGTTGCTCCGGCGAAGAAAAGGTCGCGCGTGGATGATTCGATTTCAACTTCGCCGGCGAAGGATCTCATTCTTCGCCTCGAAAACGAGCATAAAGCTGACGCGTTAGCGCATTTCGTCGAAGGGATGTCGTTCGAGGAAAACGGCGAGTTGGAAAGGGCGTTGGCCGCCTATCGAAAGGTGTTGGATGTCGATCCAGGTCAGGCTGATCTCGCCTCCCGCGTCGCATCATTGCTCACGCGACAGGACGATTTCCCGCAAGCGATCGACGTGCTGAAGGATGCGATCAAAGCAAATCCGAATGCCCCCGAGCCGTTGCTTCAGCTGGCGTTTATTTCTGCAAAATATCTTCGGCGAACTGATCAAGCTATCGAGTATGTGAATCGAGCCATCGCGCTCGATCTACATAACATTGATGCTTACGAACGTCTTTGCGAAATCGCGCTCGCAACAGGTGAGGAAAAAAAGGCGTTAGAAGGATTGGACCGGGCAACAACGCTCACGAGCGATGATCCGACTTTTTGGACGCGCCTCGGAAAGCTCTACGCATCCATTGTCTTTAAGCCAGAGCGCGCTCCCAAGCCCGGCGAAATCGCGCGGGTCAACGATATCTTTAAAAAGGCAGTGGAGCACGCCGGAGAAAACGCTGCCGTGCTCAAGGACCTCGCCGACTACTACGCGTCCACTCAACAAGTTAAGGAAGCGATACCACTCTACATTCGATTGCTCGAATTGGAGCCGGAGGACAGCAATGCGCGAGAGAAACTCGCCTCCGGTTTTGTTTTGACCAACCAGCGTGAAAAAGCCGTGGAGATGTTGGAGGAGATCATCAAACAGCAGCCCGAAAAATATCAGCCGTACGATTTGCTTGCCGGCTTGCTCGAGGACAGCGCCCGCGCACTTGAACGAGAAAAAAAGACCGACCAGGCGAAAGCAACATTTGCCAAAGCTGCGGCTAACTACGAGCAAAGTCTTGTGGTGAACCCCAGGCGTTTCAGCGCTTACAGGAATCTGGCGGAGCTGCTACTGGGGCCGCTACGAGAAAGCGAGCGTGCAGTGAAAGTTCTTAATGAAGCCCGTCAGCGCTTCCCGCAAACGCCTGAAATCGCCTACTACCTCGCGATCGCCCAACGCGAATCCAAACATTTCCAAGAGGCGGTCGCGACATTCGAAGAAGCGCTCCACGAAGCGGAACTACAGGGTGCGGAGATTACCAATGCTCGGTTCTATTTCGATTACGGCGCCGCGGCCGAGCAGGCCGGTCTTTACGACAAAGCTGCCGATCTTTTCCGAAAATCCATTGCCGTCGATCCGTCGAACGCTGCCGACGCCTACAATTACCTTGCCTACATGTGGGCCGAGCACAACATCCGCCTCGATGAAGCCGAACAAATGATCAAGCTTGCGCTCCAAGCCGATCCAAGCAACGGCGCTTACATCGACACGCTCGGATGGCTTGAATATCGACAGGGGAAGTTCGATCAAGCATTAGTGGATCTTTTGCGTGCGGCGCAGAAATTAACGCGCGACGATCCGGTTGTCTTTGAGCACATCGGAGACACCTTCGCGAAAATGAATAAGGTCGCGCAAGCTGTGGATGCGTGGCAAAAGGCGTTCAACCTTGATCCCCTGAACAAAAAGTTGAGCGAGAAGATCGACAACGCCAAAACCAAAATGAGCAAAGGCCAGCCGCCGAATGCAAACCCGATTCACTAAAGACGTGGCGGCGCCCAGTGTTCCTCTCGCCGTGCCCACATGAGCGCTTATCCAACGCCGTGGCAGCAGAAGACGATGTGGGCGGCGCTCACAGCGCTGTTCGTCGTTCTGCTTATCGTCATCGCGGGCGCCGTTGTTTACGTTGGGGCCAACCTAATCAGTTTTCTTCAACCGATTTTGATTCCTATCGCGGTGGCGGTGATCCTCGCCTATCTGCTCGACCCGTTGGTGAATCACCTTTGCCACCGCGGAATGGGCCGCAGTTGGGCGATCGGCCTGATTTTCGCGAGCGTTCTGATCGCGCTTGCTGGACTGGTCACGTGGGTAGTGCCGACGATCTCGGAGCAAAGCGCGAACTTTGCGCGCGAGCTTCCCAGTTACACCCAAAAGGCGCGGGACGGCATTATTGATATTATCGTGCGATACAATCGCGTCGTCGGCGGAACGAGTCGCGGAAAAGCCACATCGTCCGGTTTGGTAAATTTCCTACTTGGAACACCGCCGCCGCACGCTCCATCTCCCACACCGACCGTGACGGTTTCTCCGCAACCCGGGGCTTCGCCAGTTGAATCGATCTCCGCTACGCCCGCTAAGATTAGTTCCGCCGAACGCCAGCAGCTTGAAGCCAAAGGCGAAAAGATAATCCCGAACCTCGAGCGTTATCTGCCGACGCTCGCGGAAAAGATTTGGGGTATCGTACAGAAAAGCATCGGCGGATTTCTTGGAATCACTGGATTTCTCCTGAGCTTCATTATGGTGCCCATTTATCTGTTCTTTCTCTTGAAGGAACGGCCGCGAATCGAAAGCAGATGGAAGGACTACCTGCCGCTCCGTCCTTCGCCATTAAAGGATGAAATTGCCTCCGCGTTGTTGGAGATAAACAATTACATCATTGCCTATTTCCGAGGCCAACTGCTCGTATGCCTCGTCGATGGAACTCTCATTGGTAGCAGCCTCACTCTCCTCGGTTTGAATTTTGCGCCATTGATTGGCTTGTTTGTCGTTATCCTGACCATGATTCCCTACATCGGAATTGTGATCTGCTGGGTGCCTGCGGTTCTGATCGCGGCGTTTCAATGGGGCGATTGGCTGCATCCGCTGATTGTTACCGGCATATTTATATTAATCCAAAACCTCGAGGGCATACTCTACGCGCCGCGCATCGTGGGGAAATCAGTCGGCCTGCACCCGATGACGGTCATTGTTTCCATTTTTGTTTGGGGATTGCTGATCGGGGGTTTGCTCGGCCCAATTCTGGCGGTCCCGATGACCGCAACAATCAAAGTGTTGCTCACGCGTTATGTCTGGGGACCGCGCACGCGGGACAGGGTGGGCAATCAGGTGGAAGAGGTCCCGGTCGTGCGCGAGTCGCAAGGCCGGGCTTAGACATCCGTCGGCTCAACCTCGCAAGGTGCGAGTTGCATTCTCGGATTCGCGCACGCATAAAGACTAGATGCCGGAAAAAATCCGACGGGTTCGCCGCAAACGACGCAGCCATTCTTTACCCGGCATCGAATCGCTTTCTGACTTTCGACCCCATTTACCGCCGAAGCGGCTCGCGCTTTACGCTGCCGCCGCCGCGACTGCATTGTTGCTAATTATTCTTTTCGGAACCTACGGTTCGAAATTCTACTCAGGCTGGCGAGAAACGCGTTTGCTCAAGCGTGCTTCAGCGATGTTGGAAAAGAAAGACTTCGGGACCGCCAGTCGTTTCGCGCGCCAGGTGCTGGAACTCCATCGCGATTCGCTTCCAGCGTTTTACATTCTGGCGGACGTAACCGAGAAACAAAACTCTGAAGAAACTGTATCGTGGCGGGCGCAAATCGCGCGATTGCAGCCTGACAGCATCGACAGTCAACTCAATCTCGCCTCCGCCGCTCTTCGTTTTGGTCAAATCGATCTCGCTCGCAAAACGCTGGAACGAATCGGACCGCGCGCCGAGGACCGCGCGGCATTCCATGTTGTCGCAGGCTGGCTTGCTCGCGCTGAAGGAAATCTTGCTGACCAGGAGAAGCAATTCGAAATCGCCGTCCAAAAGGATCCGAAGAACGATCTCTATCAATTCAATCTCGCGGCCATTCAGATCCGTTCCGTGGACCCGGGAAAAAGCGAGCCGGCCCGCGCCAATCTAGAACGACTGACTCAGGTCTCGGAATTTCGCAGCGGCGCGATTCGCGCGTTACTAAACGACGCGGTCGATCGCAAAGATTTCGAGAACGCCGACCGCTTTGCTCAGCAATTGCAAATGTCACCGCAAGTGACGTTCAGTGATTATATCCTCTGCCTGAATTTCTATCGAAAGCTGGACGCGAAAAAGTTCGACGCGCTACTTGAAAAAGTGAGGCCGGTCGCAGCTCGCAACCCGACTGACCTCGGGCTTCTCATGGATTGGATGAACCAGAACGCTCTCGCCGCTGAAGTCATCCAATGGATGGAAAAGTTGCCCAGCGAAATAACCAATCGGCCACCGCCCGCTGTCGCAATTGCCGCGGCCTTTGCCGAGCTCAAAAATTGGTCGCGATTACGGCGTTGGACGCGAAGCGAATCGTGGGGAAACGAAGATTATCTGCGTCTCGGCTATCAGGCCTTTGCTGCACATCAATCGCGGCAATCGGCTTCCGACGCTGAGTTCGACACGCTGTGGCGTGCGGCTTCTCACGCTGCCGCTGGTCAGCCCGATCATGAGATCAAGCTGGCCCGTTTAGCCAGCAAATGGAATTTGTCGATCGAGAGCGAAGAACTTTGGTCGAACTTGTCGCGGAATCCGCCTGGTCGCCGCGAAGCATTGGATGCTCTCTACAAGCTTTATCGGACGAACAACGATGCGAGAAAGTTGTACGACGTGCTCCAGCGACTTCACGAAGTTTCGCCTAACGAGATCACGATTACGACCAGCCTCGCCCGGCTCGGATTGAACATCGATCAAAATACGAAGCAGGCGCAGGAGCTTGCCAAACAAGCCTATGACCACGCCCCCGACGATTGGAGCTGCGCGATCACCTACGCGTTCTCACTGTATGTTCAGGGCCGAACCACGGAAGGACTCGAGATTCTCAAAAAATTGCCACCCGAAGCGTTGCGCGAATCGCACAATGCGGTCTACGCCGCCGTGTTGCTTCTAGATCTCAATCAAAACGATGCAGCCAAGGAATACATCCAGGCGGCAAAACGCGGCCCGCTTTATGCCGAAGAAAAACGGCTACTGGAGGACGAGCGTGCAAAAATCTCCGCTGCGTCGCCGAGTCCGACGGCTTCGTCAACTTTCACGCCAACACCGACTCCAAGATCGAGATCGACACCCGAGCCTTCGGCGAGCGCGGCGGCGACTCCGTGATCGATCCGCTTCAGTCTTTGTAAGGATCGACAATGTCGCGACCGGCCATGGCGACGCCGAGTGGTCGCAACGTGTGGAGAACGCGAATCGTGCCCGCGTGCGCGGTTAATACGTCCGGCAAACGGCGATAGGCTTGCGGAGCTTCGTCCAAATCGCCTCCGCGCAAAACAATTCCGCGATCGTGCAGCCATTTCATCATTTCATCGTGGCGCACGAGCCCATCTTGGCGAATTCGTTTCTTGCCGACCTTCACGAATTTTCCTTTCGCCGCAGTGCGCGACATGATCCGCCCCGCGCCGTGAATCGTTGAGAACAGCGCTTCGCGCGAGGTCGGCGAATCGACGCCCTCGATAATTACCGCGTTGTCGCCCATGCTTCCGCCGACAAAACCGGTCTGGCCGGGAAACGCCGGCGTCGCGCCTTTGCGCACGACCCAAACCTCTTCGCCGTTATGTTTCTCGCGCCAGGCGAAATTGTGATGGTTGTGCACCTCCTTCAAAATTTGTGCACCCAAAATATTTTGGACGACATGCCGCGCGACCGTCTCGCGACCAGCGTAGGCATAGCGGCCTGCCAAATGCATTCCGGCAAGATAATCGTGCCCGATTTCGGATTCTTCTTCGACCACAGTTGGCGGGACATCCATTCCGTCTTTGCCGCCGGCGGCTTTTAGAAAATATGTCGCCGTTTTGTGGCCGAGTCCTCGCGAGCCAAAATGCACGCCGACCCAAACTCGATCGTGCTCGTCAGCGAAAAGATCGACATAATGGTTTCCGCCACCGACCGTGCCGAGCTGCTCCGCGGCGATAGATTTTAGATCCGCTATCGGCTTGATTTGCCACGCCGAGTCGTCGAACAGCTCGTGTTCGACACGGGTTTTGCTTTTTCGTCCGATCCCGAACGAAATATCGCGGACCACATCATCCATGATCTTGTCGATCTTCGGTGCGATCTGCTCGCGTTTGGCGTCGGTCAAGATAGCGAGATTGCCACACGCGATGTCGAACCCGACGCCGCTCAACGAAATTTTGTCTTTGTAAGCGACAACACCGCCGATCGGTTGGGCGTAACCTTTGTGGCCATCCGCGCAAAGTACTCCGCATTCGCCCCCAGCTTCGACGCACGTTTCGATTTGCCTAATCGTCGCCTCGTCGTGCTCGCCGAAGATCTTCGTCTTCATCGCGTTCCCTTTTCAATGTAGGTCTCAACCCGACAATTGCCTAACGATGTTTAGTAAAAAGTTTGCAACTTTTGCAATGCAACCGTGTTTTGCCTTTCATATGACAACAACAATCGGCAAAGCAAACGGGGTGCGAATGTTTTTCGTCGTCGTGGCAACGGTAACTTTTTTCACAACGGTGATTGAAGCTGCGCCGGCGGATCGGCATCCGCGTGTGCGCCAGGTTAATCGGCGCGCCGACCGTCAGCAGAATCGCATCGCCGCCGGAGTCAAATCGGGACAGCTGACTTCACGCGAGGCTGCAAATTTGGAAACGAAGGAAGCGGCTTTGAAAAGTGAAGAGCACACATTCCGGCTGGAAAATGGCGGTAGCCTGACCAAAAGCGAGCAAGTCCAGTTGAACAGACAGGAAAACAATCTCAGCGGGCAGATTTACAATCAAAAGCACGACGCCCAGACGGCGACCACCACGCCAAAGTCAGAAGTGGGCGCTCGAATGGAAAATCAGCAGGATCGGATCGCGGCGGGCATCGGAAGCGGCCAACTAACCGCGGGCGAAGCTGCGCGATTGGAAGCGCGTGAAACGGAGTTGCGGCACGAAATTGCCTCGGACCGCAACGCAAATGGCGGCACGTTGACCGACGCCGAGCGCAAGGAAGTTAATCAGGAGTTGAACGGCCTGAGTACGCGCATTTACAAACAAAAGCACGACGACCAGGCGCAACCCCACTGACCGATTTGTTGGAATAGCCAATGCGGCGCTGGCGAGAAATTTGCCGGCGCCGTATTTTTTTAGCTGCTCAATTTCCTTGAAGCAACTATCCGCCAGGATTCGACGTCGGCGTCGGTTCGAACAGGTAAATTCAAACGCACCGCCGCGATTGAATCGAGGCGAACGCTGCGAACCGGAAGCTTGATGGCCGCAGCGAGTTCTTTTCTGATCCCCCGCGGCATTTTCTTGTAAAGCAAGCTCATATGCGGATCAGCTGGCGACTTTGGTGAAGATGATGTGGCGCGACCGAGTTCGGTCACGAGTTTTCGAAGCGCAGAATTCGATTTGAACCGCGCAAACAATGTCTTTGTGAACTTCGGCGAGTGAGCGACGCCGCGGACCTCCAGGCGAATCGGTCGCGACCGAATTTGCCGCAGAACTTTGCTCGCAGGTTGTCGATCTTTCGTCGTAACAAAAAGCGTCAGGTGCGGTTCGAAACTCGGTGCGCGAAATCCTTTTCGTAGAATTCGGATCACTTCGCAAAACAACTCGCGTTCCGGCTTTGCCGGAAGCAGCCAGTAAACCATCGCCGTTTTCTTCATTTGAGGGCAGTCGAACCGCTACGGCCCTAATCGTAAGACATTTGCCGCGTAGTTGTCGATGCTGGTGCGGCTGGGAATAAACTGGCGCGGCTCGGTTGTTGGCGCAGATTATCTCATGCACAAGGCAGTGAAGAGCGGAGTGGATTGGTCGGCGCTGCGAGAAGATTTCCCGATCTTGCGCGAGCGCGTGAACGGTCACGCCCTGATTTACTTCGACAGCGCGGCCACTTCGCAGAAACCGACGGCCTTGCTCGACGCCGTCCGAAGTTACTACGAACACGAAAACGCGAACGTGCATCGCGGACTGCATGCCTTGAGCGCGCGCGCCACCGAGCATTACGAAAAATCACGGCAACGCGTCGCCGATTTCATCGGCGCAAAAACCGCGGACGAAGTTGTGTTCACGCGCGGCACGACCGAGAGCATTAATCTGGTTGCTCAAGCGTGGGGCGGAAAGTTTTTACGCGCTGACGACGTAATTCTGCTCACCGAAATGGAGCACCATAGCAATTTGGTTTCGTGGCAGCTGCTGGCCGAACGAATTGGCGCGCGCATTCGCTACGTTCCGGTCCGCGACGACGGCACGCTCGAGCTCGAGAAGCTTTCGTCGCTGCTGACACCCGAAGTGAAAATGTTCGCTTTCACTCATGTTTCCAATTCGCTTGGGACGATTAATCCGGTGGCCGATCTTTGTCGAAAGGCGAGGGAAGTTGGCGCAGTCACGCTGATCGATGCTGCCCAAAGCATTGGACACATGCCGTTGAATGTTCAGGAGATCGGCTGCGATTTTCTGGCGTTTTCGGGACACAAAATGTGCGCGCCCACGGGAATCGGTGTGCTTTACGGCCGCTCGGCAATTCTCGAAGCAACGCCGCCCTGGCACGGCGGCGGCGAAATGATCACCAGCGTAACGTTGGAAAAAAGTTCTTACAAACAGCCTCCGCATCGCTTCGAAGCCGGCACGCCGAATATCGCCGGCGCAATCGGGCTCGCCGCGGCAATCGATTATCTTGAAGGAATCGGGCGCGACGAAATTTTTAGACACGATGTCGATCTTTCGACCTACGCATTGGACCGAATGAACGAACTGCGCGGCTTGCGCGTCATCGGGACCGCAAAAGAACACGCCGGAGTCATCAGTTTTGTGATGGATGCGGCGCATCCGCACGATCTCACGACCTTCGCCGATCGATATGGGCTGGCCATGCGCGGCGGTCATCATTGCAATCAACCGCTCATGCGACGGTTCGGCGTGACCGGGACGACGCGCGCGAGCTTTTACTTATACAGCACTCGCGAGGAGATCGACCAAATGATCGACATCCTTCAGAAAGCGATCCGTTTTTTCAAATGAATCCAGAACTGGCCGAACTCGAAGAGCTTTACCAGGAAGTAATCCTGGATCACTCCCGACGGCCAAGGAATTTCGGCGAGCTGTCGGATGCTTCAGTCCGTGTACACGGGGATAATCCATCTTGCGGCGATGAAATTCATCTCGCGGTGAAGTTCGACGGCAACGGCGGGTTGCAGGAAATCAAATTTACCGGCCACGGCTGCGCCATCAGCCAGGCGTCCGCGTCGTTGATGACGATCAAATTGAAAGGCAAGAGCCGCGCTGATGTTGAAGAAATGCTGCGGTCGTTTCACGAGTTGGTGACGAACGGGAAAAACGACGCGCCGAAAACTCTCGGCGATCTGAAAGTGATGCGCGGAGTCCGGAAATTTCCCCAGCGCGTCAAATGCGCGATGCTTCCCTGGCGGGCGGTCGAGCAAGCGCTGCAGCAAAGCGAAGGCGAAGCCACCGTCTCGACTGAAGAACCTGAATCCGGCTAACTATGCCAACAAACGTGCTCGGAACCGAGCTGAAATGCTGTTGTCGCGATCCAATGACCGGATTTTTCCGGGACGGCTTTTGTCGAACGGGACCCGAGGATGTCGGGTTGCACACGGTTTGCGTGCAAGTAACGCGCGAATTTCTCGATTTTTCGGTGCTCGACGGTAACGATCTCGTCACACCGGTCCCGGAGTGGGGATTTCCAGGACTCAAACCCGGCGACAAATGGTGTGTCTGCGTCACGCGCTGGAAATCTGCGCTCGAGGCCAACCGCGCCGCGCCGGTCGATCTCGAGGCGACGCACTCGTCCGCGTTGGAATTCGTCACCCTAGAAGACCTGGAAGCGCACGCTTTGAAATAATTGGCGTCGACTTTTGGCGCGAAAACGGCTTTCTAGGCGGGCGTGCTACGCCCTGGCGTGTTTAACCTCGCTACCGCGATCGCGGCCGTCGTCTTATTTGCGATGAGTGCCGAGGCGCAATTCTCGCGTACGCAAGGACCCGTTTTTGCATCGCAAACTGTCGACGGCGTGCCTCTTCAGCCGTTCACTTTCGATCGACAGCCCCAGCGCGCGCAGGCAATTCAAGTTGCGTATTACACGCCGCCGCGTGCGGTCCGTCCCGCGGAGCCGGTTTACCGTGACGATTCCGATTCGGAAGCAAGAACCCCGGGTTTTGATTTCACCGATTCGCATCCGATGGTGCATGGTAACCGCGCCGTGCTGCGCAACGGAATTGCTTATGCGCCGTCGAACGCACCCGACAGCGTGAAGCACGCGATTTGGGCGGTGAACACGATTTGCCGCCGCCCGTATGTTTGGGGTGGCGGACACGGATCGTTTCACGATCACGGCTATGATTGTTCGGGAACGATTTCGTTCGCCCTTCATTACGCCGGGATGCTCGGGCAACCTTTGCCCTCCAGCGATTTTCTTCGTTACGGCGAACGCGGTCGCGGTCGTTGGGTCACGATTTATTCGCGTCACGGTCACGTCTTCGCGACGATCGCCGGTCTGCGCCTGGACACCACTGATCTGCGTTACGGCGGCGACGTCGGTCCGCGCTGGCATCTCGATGGCCGCGACACCTGGGGATTTCAAGCGCGGCATCCTGTCGGGTTGTAAAGCGTCGCGTTCGCGGCCAACATAACCGCGATTTGAAACTGCCGTTCAGCTTTTTCCTGGCGCTGCGTTATCTCAAACCGAAACGCACCTTTCTTTCCATCATCACGCTGATCTCCGTTCTCGGCGTCACGCTCGGCGTCACCGTGCTGATCCTCGTGATTTCGGTGATGACGGGATTCGACCGCGAGCTGCGGCAAAAGGTCATCGATTTCGACGCCCACCTTCTGGTCACGAGCGAAGACATCTTGCACGACTGGCGCCCGTTGAAACAAAAGATCGACAACGTGCCTGGGGTGGTTGCGACCGCGCCGTATGTGCAAGGTCCTGTGATCGTCGAATTCCAACAGCGTCGACTGGCGCCAATGATTCGCGGCATTGACCCAAAACAAGAGGAAAGCGTCGTTCCGCTGCGCAAGTTCATTAAGCAGGGCAAACTGGATCTCGACGGCGAATCGGTCGTTCTCGGGATCGACATCGCGCGCAAATTGCAGATCAGTGTTGGCGAAAAGCTGACCGTCTATTCGCCCGGAAATCTCGGTCAGATCCTCGACGGTATTAAGAAACTCGAGAACTCCAAAGGGAACGAAGAGAAAGCTGCCATCGACGAGCTCCGCGACGTCATTTTGCCAAAAGAGCTGACGGTGACCGGAATCTTCGAGACCGGGCATTACATCCACGACTCAGAGTTCCTGATCGTGCCGCTCTATATCGGTCAGGAACTTTACGGGCTCGGCGACGAGCTCCACGGCATTACCGTTAGAACCGACAACCCTTACAGCGCGGAGCGCGTGAAGGATGACATCGAAAATTTTCTCACTCCGCCGCAATTTGCCCAAACCTGGATCGACATGAACCGGCAATATTTTGAAGCGGTTCGGCTGGAGCGCACCGTCATGTTCTTTTTGCTCTTCTTCATCGTCGTTGTCGCGGCGTTTGGAATTATGAGCACGCTAATCACCGTGACTGTTCAGAAACGGCGTGAGATCGGGATCGTGAAGGCGCTCGGTGCAAATATTTCCCAGATCATCTGGGTTTTTCTGGGGCAGGGGACCGTCGTCGGCCTGTTTGGAACACTGACCGGTCTTGGGCTTGGGATGACTCTGATTCGTTATCGCAACGAATTCAGTCACTGGCTCGCCAACACCTTGCACATCGAAATTTTTCCCCGCGAGGTTTACCAATTCTCCGAAATCCCGGCGCAAGTCGTTCCCCACGATGTTACCGTGATTTGCATCAGCGCGTTTTTGATTTGTTCGATCGCAGCATTGATTCCGGCCTACTTTGCCGCCCGGCTCGATCCGGTGAAGGCATTGCGCTACGAATAATTATCTTCGGCGACCGGCCATTCTCATTCTGCTAAGCAAAACATCCATCGCGCGAAGCGCGTAATCGTAACCGCCTGCCCATTCGCTGGCCCGCGGACCGGCGATGTTCAGAATTTCGATGCCTTTGTCTCGAATGAAAGCAGCCATCAGCGGCACCGCGTCTTCCGGCGAATATTTTGCGGCGTCGATCAATCGATACGGCTGGCGTTGTTCGATGCAGCAGCCAACGGTGTAGGCCGTTCCGCCGCTCAGCTCGTGAAAGTAAATCACGATTGTTCCGTCTGAGTCATAAACATTCCGAGCAGTTCGTTGATCCGGCTCGCCTTTTTTCAGTTCTGTCATCGGGTAGCGGTCTGGGATTTTTCCTTCTTCATCGAGCCGGCCTTCCGGACACCAACCGCCGCACGCGATCCCGTGCTTGAGCGCGACATCCAACGCCGCACGATCCACGCCAGTTTGTCCTCCGGAGATGATTTTGAACTTAGTCACCGGTTGGAACAATGTCGGCCCTTTCGACCATTAAAATCACAGTTCGCTTCGGTGCGCGCGGCCGATGTTGCACACCGCGCGGCACGACGAATCCTTGCTTCGGTCCAAGATCGATAGTGCGATCTTTGAGATCGATCAGGAACCGACCTTCGACCACGTAGAAGAACTCGTCGATGTCTTTGTGCTCGTGCCAGTGATATTCACCCTCGACAATTCCAAGTCGCACGACTGCGTCGTTCACTTTGCACAACGTTTGGTTCCACCACTTGTCTTTGCAGTCATCGACCAACTTCTGAACGTCGATCAGCTCAAGCGGTGTGTGGAGAATGTTCAGGTAGGTCTTGTAAGGAAAATCTTCTGACGACTTCTTCGCGGCCATGTCGTCGACCTTAGCCAATCATTCCTCGCCGTCGAAGTAATCCGCCTCGGGACCTTTAATCACCACCCGATCGGCCTGTGACGTCTTGTTCAACTTCCATTTCTTACTGTCGGGATAATAACCGGATTCGCCGATCGGGTTGTCCGCGATCACGTAATAAATAAGCTCGACATCGCCGGAGTTTGTAATTTGATGCGGCTCGTTCGGTCCAAAGATGAACGCGTCGCCCGCGACAACTTCGGTCTTTCCATCTTTATCGCGCACGCTGCCTTTGCCGCTCACGATCAAATACATTTCCCATTGCGCCGAATGGGCGTGGAACGGGAAATTCGGTTTGCCTGGTAGAATTCGAGTCGATTCCAGATCGAACGGTTGCCGTTCTCCGGGATCGGCCGACACGCGATGGCCAGATTCCCGGGCACGACCGCGGCCGAGTGCTTCCGAAATCCCTTTGAACACGGCCGCGTACTTTCCTTTCGGCGATTGCCACGGCTCTTCTTTAACCTCGTTGACGTTTACCTTGTTCATTCCTCGCCGTCGAAGTAATCGGCATCCGTT
>DASZJH010000045.1:0-22237 GCA_035948375.1 Chthoniobacterales bacterium | reverse complement strand
GTCTCGCTCGGTCCGCTCCATGGTTACGGCGTTCTGCTGCGCATCCAGCAAATCTCAGGAGAGGCATTGCTCATCGAACAAGGCGCGCTCTATCCCGCATTGTTCCGACTGGTGCGCCAGGGTCTTTTGAAAACGGAGTGGGATAGATCGGAAAACAATCGGCGCGCGAAATATTACGAGCTGACGGCGAAAGGCCGCAAGCGACTACAGGAAGAAACCGATTGGTGGAATCGATCTTCCAAGGCGATTGCAGCGGCGCTGGCCGCGCGTCCACAGGAAACATGAGTGTCCTGGCTTATTTTCGATCGTTAGGCGCGAGATTTTTTCGCCGGGCTAAGATCGACAATGAGCTGGAGACGGAGCTTAGCGCGCACATTCAGCTGCACGCGGATCGTCTCGAACGTTCCGGATTGGATCGCGCCGAGGCCGAGCGCCGTGCGCGAATCGAGTTCGGAAGCACCGAGCGCTTCAAGGAAGAATGCCGGGAACAGCTCGGCGGAAATTTTCTCGACACACTGATTCAGGATGTGCGCTTCAGTTTACGCACACTAAGAAGATCGCCGGCGTTCTTTGCTGTCGCCGCGATTACACTCGCGCTCGGCATTGGCGCGACGGTGGCGGGCTTCTCGGTCGTGAACGCCGTTCTGCTCCGTCCATTTGGTTTCAGTCATCCGCAAAATCTTCTCTGGATCTATTCGCAACGGCCGGACAATCCGCGCACCAATTTTTCCTTGCCGGAATATTGCGATTACCGCGACCAAAACACTTCGTTCGCTGAGCTGGGCGCGGTCGCGTCTTTTAATCCAAGCTTGCAGGACGCGGGCGAACCCGAGCGCGTCCAAGGCGTGCGCGTAACGGCTAACGCGTTTTCGATTCTCGGAATGCGACCATTGCTCGGCCGGACGTTGATTCCGGCCGACGACAAAAACGGCGCCGAGCCGGTGATGATGATCAGCTATGGACTTTGGTCGCGGCGCTACGCGAAAAGTCCCGATGTCATTGGCCATTCCGTCAACGTAAATGGCGACTCACGGCAGATCGTTGGTGTTTTGCCGGGCAGCTTCGCGCTGCCGAATCTCGACACCGACATCGTTGTTCCGTTGCAACCGGAATCCGATCCGCGACGAAACGCGCGCAACTCGGTGAATTTTCTGCGCATGTTTGGACGGTTAAAGCCGCAAGTCACGGCGCGACAAGCGCACGCGGAACTCGATTCGATCCGGCAGAATTTGCATCGGCAATTTCCAGAAGCGTTAACCGGAAAAATTGGCCTGACGATCGTTCCGATCACGGAAGAGATCGTCACCAACGTGAGATCGATACTGCTGACGATTTTCTGCGCAGCAGGCGCGGTGCTGCTGATCGGTTGCACAAATCTCGCCGGCATATCGTTGTCCCGGGCCGGGGCGCGCCAACGCGAACTGGCGGTGCGAACTGCTCTAGGCGCGACTCGAAGCCGGCTGGTCCGCCTGCTCTTAGTAGAAAGTGCGATCCTCGCGGTGGCCGGGGGTTCGTTAGGCCTGATTTTGGAGATGTTGGGGCAGGGAGCGTTGCTTCGCCTTGTGCCGACTGATCTGCCCAGGATCGACAGTTTCGCCATCGACTGGAAAGTATTCTTGTTTGCGAGCGCGGTGACTTTGCTGGCAACGCTTGCCTGCGGGCTCGCACCGGCCTGGTTGCTTTCACGGTCCGATCTGCGCGACGCGCTAGTCTCGAGCGGTCGCGGTTCCGCCGGCGGCGGCGTGCAATCGAGATTGCGCACATGGCTGGTCGCGGGACAAATCGCGTTCGCGCTGGTGCTGCTCGCGAATGCCGGACTTTTGTTCCGCAGTTTCATTCGCGTGAGCAGCGAGCAACCGGGATTTGATCCGGCCAACGTCGTGACGGTGCGCTTTTCTTTGCCGCAAGTCGGCTACACCGATCGCGACTCCATTATTCAGTTCTATGAACAGCTCCAGCCGCGCCTCGCCGCGTTGCCCGGAATTCAAAGCGCCGGGTTAGTGTCGATCCTTCCACTCGCGCCGAAGAGCATCTCGTTCATTCATTTCACCCGGCCGGACCAGCCGCCGTCGAAACCGGAGAACACGCCGTCGACAAACTACCGAGTCATTAGTCCGGATTATCTTCGCGCGATGGGAATCCCGTTGCTATCCGGACGCTATTTCACCGATGAAGACGATGGCGATCGTCCGACGGTTGCAATTATCAGTAGTGTGCTCGCGAAAAATCATTTTCCCGATCGATCGCCGATCGGCCAGCGCATCATGATTGACGACAACGATACGGCGCCGCGACCGGTCGAGATCGTTGGAATTGTCGGCGCGGTTAAACAAACGAATCTCGAAACGCCGGCGCGCCCCGATCTTTATCTGCCGCTGCGACAATTTCCCAAAGACAGCGTGCCGAATTTGCGCAACAGCACCTACTGGGTTCTAAAAACATCATCGAGCGTTCCGCTGAATGAATTGCAATTGCGCGGCGAGATTCACCATGTCGATCCAAACATTGCCATTGGCAATGTTCGCCCGATGAGCGAAGTCCTCGCCGCAGCGCTGGCATCGCGCCGATTTAGCTTACTGCTAATTGGATCGTTCGCTGGAGTTGCGCTTTTTCTGGCCGCGGCGGGATTGTATGCGGTCATCTCATACGGAATTCAGCAACGAACGCGCGAAATCGGCGTTCGTCTCGCGCTCGGCGCCACCCGCGGCCACATTTTGGGAATGATCTTCAAGGAAGGCGCGTTGTTACTCGGAGCTGGCGTGGCCGCCGGCCTTGCGGCGGCGCTCCTGCTGGCAAGCTTCGTGGCCAGTCAAATGTATGGCATTAGCGAGCACGATCCTCTCAGCTTTGCGATCGTTAGTCTGTTGCTCGGGATCATTTCGTTGCTGGCTTGCTGGATTGCTTCGCGCCGCACGTTGAACGTCGACCCAGTGGTCGCCCTGCGCTGCGAGTAAATTTCCTTACAGCTACCTGCCTTTCGGCATGCGAAAAGCTGCCAAAGAGCTTATGAAGAAATTAATCCTTTCGACCGTGTGCGCGTTCATCATGCTAGCCGCACCGTTTGCTTATAGCCAGCCAACCAGCAGCAGCCCGGATCCGAAGGCCGGGGCCGAAACCACCGGTACTATTAAGGATTACACGCCCGGTTCGATCTTAATTCTCTCCACCCTCGCGCCAAGTGAGCCGACTCAATTTAAGCTCAGCAAAAGCGTGGTCTACGCGGACGCTGACGGCAAAACACTCGAGGCGCCGGCGTTAACCAAGGATCAAAAGGTCCGCGTCCATTACATGAAAACGGCCGGCGAAAATGTGGCGGATCGCGTCACTCTAATTAAGGACTGACTAGGTTTTCTTGCGCTGAGTTGATCGAGAAGTTGCTACGCGCTTGCTCGCGCGCTTCGCCCGCGAACGCGATCCCGAGTCCGAGCCGTAGGAAAAATACCGATACACGATCGCGGGTTCGGTCGTCGCGTCCCGCGCAGCCAATAATTTGAGCGCATTGTTATCTGCTTCGTTCTGCGATTTGCCGCGCCCAACCGCGGTGACGTCTTTGTTCCTGGTGATTGCTTTGCCTTGCGCGACGGCGACGTAACCGGTGAGGTCGGATTGACCGACAATTTCTGCTCTCGCCAAATTATCGGTGGCTCGACTCCAAAGATCGCGCACTGCGAAGACGCGAGCCTGGGCCGAGTCGTGATAATGAGGCCCGCCTTTCGGTGTGGACGAACGATTGTAGGTCACCGACGACCAGACACCGTCGTAATTGTATCCGATCGCAACCGCGTCTCCTGCGAATGTCCGACTAGTGACGACACAAGATATTGCAGCCAACACGGCCAATCGGATCGACATGAAGTGCGCAGCCTAGACAAACGATTGGTCGGAAGACAAGCCTCTAAATTTGACTGAACAATCGCGGCCGGAACAACGTCTGAAATACAAGTCCGAGGCGACCAAAACCGCTCTCGGAGACGAATATAAAACTGACGGGGGTACAGGGTTATGATGGAACCAACGGTGACGGAAAACAGCGCTCTTTATTTGATCCAACACAAAATTCCCAAGCGCCGCGGCGGAGTGCTGCGGCGATTTGGGCTTATCGCCCGAAATCAGCGCCGGATGGCCGAGCCTGAAATCCGCGGCGACATATTTCTCTGGCCACGAATTCAGTGGCAGACGTAGCTCGCACTTAGCGATTTGGCGATTTAGTGACTTAGCGATTGCTAAGGACGATCAAAAAACAAACTGAAACCGCGGATCGGTGGGCGAGGGGCAGCTTTCTCTCACAAAACCGCTGGAGACACTGAGAAGGCGTAACGCAACTGCTTTCGAAAATCACTTTATTCGAAAACGTTCAAGCCTGGCATGCCCTCCGAAGACGGGCGAGCCGCTTCGTATCTTTTTGTGGTCGGGCTGTAGTAACCCGCGGCTTGGACCAGAGCCCGCGAGCCTTATCAATTGATTTTACTTTGCTGACGGCACCGCTCGGCGGACTAGATGCTTCCCGGCGACAAGTCCAACCAGACTTAGAGCTAACAACCCGAAAGTGGTTCCGCTGTCCGGCACACTTGTGGTCCGAAGTGACCAGACCCCGGTCGGGTCTCCAAACCCGTCGTATAAATGACTGCCCCCGAACCCAGGAATATTATTGTCCCCCTTGAACTGGTCATAATAGTTCGTCCCGGTGAAGTTGTTTCCATCGATAATGAAGTACCAAATGTTGGGCCCGAAAACCCCCTTCTGCTCGACAAAGCTGTTGCTTGGCGTCAATGGTATGTCCGTCGGCGGCGGGCTGACTGCGAAGGGGTCGGTCATGTACCAATTGACGATGTTATCGCCGCTAAATGTAACCCAGCTTCCGTCAAGCGCGGTATTACCGTCTGTTGATTGAAAGATGTAGGTCCCATCGGGGGTTATGGACGTGGCATGGGCAGAAATAGCTGTGGCGAGCGCAAGTATCGCCGCGCTCACGGTGAGCGGCAGTTTGAATGTTTTCATGTGAGTGACTAAGGGTTGCAATTTTGTAAGCCACGGCTTAGCGATTTCGGTGCCAACTGTTTTCGCATCGGACTGATTTACAGACGTAAGCAATTGTTAATAAGTGATTTAGAAAAATCAAAACCTCTCGAGATTCCATAAAACAAGACGCAAAAAGTGTTAAGAACTCCGACGTTCGGACGCCCCATTCATCTTCTAGTAGACCGTTGCCTTTAAGCTTTGGCCTTCGCAACGAGGACAAAACGTAGCTCGATTTTGCCGCCTCACGTGATTCAGGCGGCAACATGTTCTCTGGCTGCACATTCAGTGCCGGACGTAATTCGTTGAGAAGTTGAGGCGTTTAGTGGCTGAGGGGCTGTCACTCGCCACTACGTCAGTCCGACTCGGACTTCACCTCCTAGTGTCAGTCGTACTGATACGGTAGCCCACGATTTCCCAGCAGCAGCCCATCTTCGCCATCACCACTTCTTCGGTGGCCACGGGTTTGCGCTCGAACGAAGTCTTGAACTGAATCACGGCATAATTTCGAACACCCACAAGGCCGGGAATCGCCCTTGGGTGTTTCACTTCCCCGATCTCCCTTTTGTTCACGCTGCCTAACCGCGCCCGCTGCGAATCAAAATAACCCAACCAATCCTGCTGGCCTCGAACTTCTTCAGACATCATCAGGGCCGCGTGTTTGTAATTCCCTGAATCGACCACCCGCACCCAATCGAATGCTGCCTGCCGCGCCGCTTCATCATCCGGCGACGACGTCAGCGCCAGCGCTGAGCAGCACATCGACAGGATTAACAGGCTTGTCCGAACTCGCATTGCTAAGGAAGACAGGAAAGCATGAAGTATCCCAAATTAGGTTCCTGCTTTCCAGAGTTCCTTAGAGATTGTCTGCCGCTTCCTTGAGCTTCGCGATGTCGATCTTGTCCATTTCCATCATCGCGCTCATAACGCGTTCGGCTTTCGCTTTATCCTTATCGGCAAGCATTTCGCCGAGAACAGGCGGGCTGACCTGCCATGAGAGCCCGAACTTGTCTTTGAGCCATCCGCACGGCCCCGGCTCGCCACCGCCGGCGGAGAGTTTTTCCCAAAAATAATCGATCTCCGTCTGCGTCTCACAATTCACATTGAATGAGACCGCCTCGGTGAACTTGAACCGCGGGCCGCCGTTGAGGGCCACGAACTCCACGCCATCGAGCGTAAACTCCACCGTCATCACCGATCCCGGCTCGCGACCGATCTTCTTCGCCGCTTCCTCGGGATAGTGCGTTATCTTCCCCGATCTTCGAACTCTTAAAGACGGAAGTATAAAACTTCGCGGCCTCTTCAGCCTGCGAATCGAACCAGAGAAATGGATTGATCTTCTGCATCCATTTCTCTGCGCCTTTTCTATCAACAATCAACTGTCTGATCACTCGCCGCTTGTCCCTTCAGCAGCTTCGGCTAGTTTCTTGACCATGCTATCCCATCATTCCCTCAAGATTGCGATCATCACTGTCATCGCTGCCTTAGTCGGCTTTTCGTCCGCGCAGGCGCAGCGCCACGGCACCGAGCCAATAGTAACAACCGGATCGCCGGCCGGTTTAGTCAAGAAAGTCGATCCCGAGTATCCGATGGGATTCGTAATCCACGGCGCCAAAGGCAAAGGACGTTTTCGGCTGACCGTCAATCCGAGGAGCGGATTGGTGGACGAAGTCAAAATCGTGCAAAGCACCGGTTATCAAGACTTGAACAAATTGGCCGTCAAAGCTCTGTTGCAATGGAAATTTAACCCCGGAACTCCCAGCCCGGTTGAAGTGCCGGTCGAATTCGCCATCCAAGGCGGCAATCGTATCCTGCACTGATATCGCTTTAATCTTCTGTATCCGTCGGCCGTAGTAACGACCTCGTTGATTGCTATGGGGATCTAAACGCCGAAGAGGCTACTTCGGCGCCAGCGAAGCTACGACTTTGTCGAAGCGTGGATCGCCGCGCAGCGGGGCCCAGAGCGGATGAAGTTTTAAACGTCCGTAATTGGTGTAACCGGGCATCGTTACAAGTTTTTGTACGAGCTCAATCGCGCGGTCTCGGTCCGCGGTCCAGGTGTAAACTTGCGCGAGAGCTTCCAAGACGAGCGCGCCATCGTAAATATCTTTCGAGACCGGCATCAGATGGATGGCGTGTTGCGCTTCCTGAATCGCCAGATCTTTGTTGCCAAGGCTGGCATCGACTTGCGCGAGCACGGCGATGGTGCGCGCGTGCTCGGGTTTAATTACTAAACGTTGCGCGAGAATCTCGCGGCATTCGCGAAACGCAGTCGTCGCCTTTGCGGAATCGCCTTTCTCGCGAGCGATCATCGCTTCGTACCACGATTTCGGAAAATAAAAGCTGAAATCGATGTCCTGGAAATCTTCTCGCGGCGAATCGGCTAGAAATTTTTCCGCGCGCGCGTAATCGCGGTCGATCATCGCGATCCACACACGTTGCGGTGTTTGGCCGCCGGCAATCTCCATCTCCGGGAATTTCGTTAGCACTTCGCGCAACGGCCCAAAATCTCCGCTGCCGTTTTGAATGCACGAGGCGCGGCGGTACTGCGCAATCGGTGACGTCTCACCCGTCGCGAATACAGTGTCGTAGACGCGCACGGCTTCGGACAACCGGCGTTCCAGGACGTAAGTGTCGGAGAGAAGATTATACGCATTGGGATTGCGTGGATCGATCGCGAACGCGGTCGAGAAATCGCGTTCGGCTTGAGGAAAATTGTTCCGGCGACGATTAATGTAACCGGAAAGGATGAAAAAAGGACTGCTGTTGGGCAAACCCGGCCGGGCGATCGCGAGCTCTTCCAGCGCGCGGTCATAATCACGGCGACAGCGGAAAAGAAAATCGCCGCGGGCGAAATGGGCCTCAGCAGAATCGGGCCGAAGTCGCAACGCATTGTTAATCGCAGCTTCGGCTAGCGCGATCCGTTCTGGCGTTGGCTCGAGATCGAAAAAGAAAAGCAGCGAGTTCGCGCGCGCGATATAGCAATACGCAGAGACGAAATTCGAGTCACGCTTGAGAGCGTCCTCTAGCAGTTTCAACGACTGCAAAAGCGCGGGCCGCACATCAGATGCGTTTGTGTAACTGTCGATGACCGTCTTCGCCTGCAAGTAGGACTCGAATGCATCGAAATCTTCCGTCGGCCGTTCTTCGATCGCGGCTTTTTGTTGCGGCGAGAGTTTGGCTTTCAGCTGGGTGGCGATCGATTGCGCGAGCTCGCTTTGGATCGCGAACAAATCGGCCGCCGTGCGGTCGTATGTTTCGGCCCAGATGTGCGCATCGGTCCGGGCGTCGATGAGCTGGGCGTTGATCCGAAGACGGTCCCGCGCGCGTTGGACCGAGCCTTCCATGATATAAGCAACGCCGAGCTGCCGGCCGATCTCCCGAACATTGCGTTCGGCGCCAGTCTTGTATTGGCGCACGCTGGTGTGACTGATTACCTTCAAATCCGAAACCTTGGCCAGATTCGTCAGGATCTGGTCCTGCACACCGTCGGCGAAATAAGCGTCATTCCGATCATCGCTCAACGTCGCGAACGGCAAAACGGCGATCGATTTATTTTCGTCGCCTGAGGTTATCCCATTCGGGGCAGTGTAACGGCCGAGAAAAAACAGCGAGATCGAAAACGCGGCGCCAACGAGAACGATGTAGATCCACGGACCGTGAACGGTGTGCGGCTTGTGAACATCGACATCCTCCGCGCGCTTAACTCCTTCCGGGGTTAACTCAAAAGCCCACGCACAAGCGATCGCGATTGGAAAGCCGATGATGATCAGGACGACGAGCAGGCGAATAATCCAGTTCGGAATGTCGAAGATCGGAAGGACCTGAGCAATTCCTTGAGAAAGCGCCCATCCTCCGACGATGTAAGCAACAGCGACCTTGTAAACGTTGCGCCGCTTCAGTTCACCGAAGAAATTCTTCATTCGTGTCCGTTAAGAACCTACGGCGCGTTTTAAGACGCCGAAAAGGAAAACTAGGATGCTGATCCTCCGGGTTGCCCTATCTGGGATGAACGGCAACAATCTAAAAAGCAGTCTCGACCTTTTGCGTGAGTTGATTTTATCTATTCCTGTCCCATGAGCGCCGCTGACCCGTTGGATCCTGACTCTCTATTTCAGAATGCGTTC
Organism: Chthoniobacterales bacterium; assembly: GCA_035948375.1. GTDB lineage: Bacteria > Verrucomicrobiota > Verrucomicrobiia > Chthoniobacterales > UBA10450 > AV40. Next base: position 13,094 of record DASZJH010000045.1, on the reverse strand, counting down.
GAGTTTGCCGCCATCGGCATGGCTCTGGTGTCGCCGGAAGGCAAATGGCTTCGGGTAAACCGCGCGATTTGCGAGATTACCGGATACAGCGAAGCGGAAATGCTCGAGCGAACCTTCCAAGACATCACGCATCCGGACGATCTCGAAGCGGATTTGAAAAACGTGCGCAAGATGTTGGCTGGCGAGATCAAGACGTATCAAATGGAGAAGCGATATTTCCACAAGAACGGCTCCGTCGTTTGGATTCTGTTGAGCGTGTCACTCGTGCGGACCAAATCCGGCGAGCCCTTGTTTTTCATCGGTCAAATCCAGGACATCACTCGCCAGAAAGCGAGCGAGGAAAAGCTGGCGAAGGCGGCAGCCGAGATCAAGCGGTTACAGGAGCGACTCTTGAAGATCTGCACCTGGACGAAGCGTATTTACGTGGATGGAAGATGGATTTCGATCGACGAATTTTTGACCCGCAATCTGCACTTAAAGGTGATGCCGGGAACGTCTGTGCAAGGTGGCCCGTTGGACACAGCCGAATAGGTCTGGGCGTTCCTTCGAATGAGCGACGAACGGATCGAAAAGATTAAATCGGCAGTCGACGCGGCCGATCATATTCCGGCGGAGAAAAAGGCGAAGCTGCTGGGGCTGATTGCCACACTCGACCCGGTGATCGCAAAGTTTCGTGAAACAAACGACCAGCATGCTCAACACATCACTGGATTAGTCGAACAGTCCGCGCACGCTGTGTCGCGCAAAAACCCTGAACGCCTCGAAAAGGTTCTGAAGGAGTTGAAAGAATCGGTAAAACGCTTCGAGGCGTCGCACCCGGATCTTGCGTCATTTGTGATCGAATATTCCGCGTTCCTGTCCGCCCTCGGGATCTGATTGCAGTGACTTGCGAACCGCTTCTCAACGTCGCTGATTACGCGAGAGCTGCGCGCGGCGCGTTGGCGAAAGATGTGTGCGATTATTACGAAGGTGGCGCTCTGGATGAGATTACCTTGCGCGAGAACGTCGCCGGCTGGGAAACACTGAAGCTTTATTATCACGTACTCGCCGGTGTCGGACCGCGCGAACTGAACACAGCCGTTCTCGGTCAACCAATCTCGATGCCCATCGCTATTGCGCCGACGGCTTTCCACAAACTGGCTTGCCCGGAAGGGGAAATCGCGGCGGCACGCGCGGCCAAAGCGGCGGGAACTTTGTTTGTCCTGAGTTCGCTTTCGAACACCGCGATGGAAGCCGTTTTCGCCGAAGCGGCGAGCCCGCGCTGGTTCCAGCTCTATATATATAAGGATCGCGCCATCACGCGGGCCCTGGTTCAACGAGCAGAAGCCGCCGGTGCGGAGGCGATCGTGCTGACGGTCGACGCGCCCGGGCTGGGAACGCGCGAACGCGATACGCGGAACCGCTTTACATTGCCCGATGGTCTTTGCGTCGAGAATCTGTCGCCACTGGGGAAGGGGAAGATGCCGGAAGTAAAGGGATCCGGATTAGCCGCGTATGTGCGCGACAACTTCAAATCCGACCTCAGCTTCGAAGATCTGGATTGGCTGTCCGGCTGCACGCGACTGCCAGTGATCGTAAAAGGCGTTTGTCGCGGTGACGACGCGCGCCGCATCGCGGATCACGGCGCAAAAGCGATCGTTGTTTCAAATCACGGCGGCCGTCAGCTCGACACCGCGCCGGCGACTTGCGAAGTTCTGCCGCACGTTGTCGATCTTGCGGGAGATCGTTGCCAAATTTATGTCGATGGGGGAATCCGGCGCGGCGGCGACGTGCTCAAAGCAATCGCGCTCGGGGCGCGAGCGGTGCTGATTGGCCGGCCGATATTGTGGGGATTATGTGTCGCCGGCGAACAAGGGGCGCAGCAGGTGCTGGAAATTTTGAGACGCGAACTCGATGAAGCGATGTTGCTTTGCGGGTGTACAACGTTCACCGACATCAATGCGTCGCTATTGCGCCCGTGAATTCCGAATTGCTTTTGCAGACGACCGCGTCAATCAGTGACTATGAACAAGGTCAGGGCGACGCGGGCCGTTACGGTCAAAGAATGGTCAAGAGAAAGATGAAGACGACCGCGCTATTAATCGTTGCGTCCGCCTTTCTCATTTGTGCGAGCTCGACGCTCGCGCGGGTTGGCGAAGCCGAATCGAAGATCGACGATCGTTACGGCAAGCCAGCCGGCAAGTGGGACGACTACCTGGGATACAAGAAACTTTACCACTGGCACGGATACGACGTTATGGTGACCTTCACTGACGGCGTAAGCAGGCGAGAGATGTTCGTTACAACGACCGGCCCGATGGATGCTCACGTGCAAAAGCATCTCGCCAGAATTTCCGGCGCTGGCCAAAATGGAATTATTTTTGCTACAGAATCCGGCGCGTTCACGACCAAAGAGTTCGAGGAAAAATTCATCGCGGCGCGAAATGCCGCTTGGGCGAAATCGGAGCAGAAACAATAACGGGGAAAAAGCTGGCCCGATTAGCGCGAGCACACGCGCCCTAGCGCATCGACTACCACAGCGGCGAGTTCGACCAACGTTTCGCAAGGTAGCTGTCGACCCCCCATGACTTCCCAGCGCGACCCAAGAAGATTACCAACCCGATGAAGAAAAGCGCGGCGTCTTCGCTGTCGGGCGACCAGAACGTGCGGCCTTCGGCAAGCATGTAATTGAGAAAGAGAAACATCGCCACCGCGGAGCCGAGTCGCGTCAAGGTTCCGGTGAGAACTGAAATCGCGGCGAAAGCTTCGCCGGTCATGATCAGATAACTAAACAAGCTCGCGTGCGGGATCACGATTTGTTGGACAAACTGAAGATAAGGCGCCGACGCGCGACGCGTTGTCACGCCACGAAGAAAGCGGAGCATTTCGTCCGCGAACGGATTGTCACGCGTCAGTTTGCCAAGGTCGGAAATGAATAAAATGACGCCGACGTACACACGCAGGATGATAAGCAATGCGCGTGGGACCTGACCAGACAACGCGACGCTGCGGCGGTCTTGTATCGAAGGGGACGTCGATTCAGCCGCGACGTTCACGGTTTTGGTTTCAATTCCCAAAGGACATTGATGATCTTCCAGTCGCCGTTGAATTTGGCGACTTGGAGATAGTCGATCCAATCGGAAGCAACGATTTTCACGACAGCGGCGTTATTATAGCGATCGAGAATCGTCACTTCTTTCAGTTGTCGATCTTGCGGGATCTTTTTGCCGACGCCTTCGCGCGTTCGCTGCACGAGCGTCATTGCTCCTATGTGATTGAACTGGCTGCGGCCGGTATTTGGATCGGTCGAGATCATACGCTTAGCCAATTCGGGATGAAGGGCGCGCTCCATCCGAGCGGCGTCGCCCGCGTACCAACCTTCGACGTAATCCAGCGCGGTTTTTCGGATCGCTCCGTTTTCATCCGATGAAGGTGTTTGCGCGAAAGCAAATCCGCTGAGCAAAAGAGGTGAAGCAAGTAGCCAAATCAGTTTCGTCATTTGTTTTTGGGTTTTCGGTGTTTCACGTGCCGAAAGTGGCGGCGATACTGGCCGGGCGGAATTTTTAGGGTGCGCTGAAATACGTTGCGCATCGAGTTCACGTTTCCGAAGCCGCATTCGCTGGCGATTGTCTCCATGCTGTTCTGACTTTCTTCCAGCCGGCGCCGCGCCGTTTCGACGCGGAGACGTTCCACAAATTTAGCGGGGGTCGTTTTCATTTCTTTGATAAAGACGCGCGCAAAATTCCGTGGACTCATCGCGACACGTTGGGCGAGCACCGACACCGTGATCGGTTTGCTCAGATTATCGAGCACCCATGCTTCTAGCTCACGCAACGGTTTTCGATCGGTCGATTGCAGCGAGAGCGCGGCACTGAATTGCGATTGGCCGCCGGGCCGCCGCAGATAGAGCACCAGGTTGCGCGCAACCTGCAACGCGAGTTTTGAACCGTGGTCTTCTTCCACCAGCGCGAGGGCGAGATCCATTCCAGCCGTGACTCCGGCCGACGTGTAAACATTTTCGTCGCGAACAAAGATCGGGTCGGGATCGACATCCGCCCGCGGCGCGCGCCGAATCAGGACTTCGCACCAGTTCCAATGCGTCGTCGCGCGACGGCCGTCGAGCAAACCGGCGCGGGCAAGAAGCATCGCGCCGGTGCAAACGGAGCCGATGCGGCGGCTGCGGCCGGAGATTTTTCTTAACCACCGAACGACCGTCGGGTTCACTTCGTCGTTTTCGATCGCGCTGCCACCGGCAACGAGAAGCGTGTCGACCTTGCCTCGCACTTCGCGATACGTCTTGTGCGCGGTGATCCGCACTCCGCAATTGGTCCGGAGAGATCGGTGCGTGGAAGCGCTGATCACTTCGACCGAATAGAGCGGGGGAATGCCCGGATTTTGCCGGGCGAACATTTCGGAGGCGCGAGCAAAGACCTGAAGCGGGCCGACCAGGTCGAGCATCTCGGTCCCGGGCGCGCCGACAAATACGATGCGACGCGTCTGGCGCGAAGCGGGACTGCCATTGTTTTGATTTCGAGTCACTTAGTCTTCCCGGCCGTAGCGCTCACGAATTTATCCGGCGCGGCGTCGAACGTTTTCTTGTCGTCGTCCGAGCAAAAATAGTAGGTCGTTCCGTTGAAGACGGACTTCTTCGCGATCTTTGGATCGACATCCATTCCACAAACCATACAGAGCGGGTGCTCGGCCGTGGAAACAAGCGCTGTCGCGTAAGCGTTGTTTGAATCAGGATTCTTCCAACCCTGGCCCTGATATTCCATGTCGTAAGCGGTCTTCTCCGCTACCTCGCGGCCGTAATAGCGTTCAACCACCCGTAGAGCGAGATCGATACCCGAAGAAAGTCCGCCGGCCGTTGCGAGATTTCCGTTCTCGACAAACCGTGCGCCGCGTCTGAGCTCAATGTTCGGAAACGCCATGGCGAAGCGCCCGAACGCGCCGTGATAGGTGGTCGCGCTCTTGCCGTTGAGCAGTCCGGTCTTGGCCAGAACGAACGCACCGGTGCAAACCGACATGGTGACGTCAGTGGTTGTTGACGATTTACGAATCCAATCCAACACCGCAGGACTTGGCGCGCTTTGGGCCGGAATCACGATCACTTTCGGCGCCGGCGCGCTAGCGATCGTGTAATCTGGAACAATCTGCATTCCACCGCTGGTGCGGATCGGTTTTTTCGTCTCAGCCACAGTGTAAAGGCGAAACGGCATGTCCTGCCGGCTTGGCACATTTACATCCTGGAAAACTTCCCACGGTCCGCAGAAGTCGATCACGACCGCGCCGTCGGAGATCAAGAATGCCACTGGGATCGGATCTTTATCTGGCGGCTTGAGTGAATTTGTTTTTTCGATCGGAGTCGCGGCAATAAAAATTCCGAGCGGAACCAGCAATGCGAGCATAGTCAGTAGTGCCTGCCTAAAGTCAGATCGTGTATTCATGCTCCGATCGTCTACCTAAGTGGCAGTGGCATCAATGACAACAATCATCACATTTCGGCCAACGCGCCATTACCTCACCGCGCCGAATTGGTATTGACGTCTAACAGCGCTTCTGTCGGAATCGCCGCATGATAAAAACTCGAATTGCAGCAGTAGCTGTGGCCTTGTCGTTTGTGGGAGCCACAGCTTGTTTTGCGGCGAACGCGCACGTTGGAACATGGAAGGCCAATGAGGCGAAATCAAAGCTAGTGCCGGGAATGGGCAAGACGAACACCGTCGTTTACGCCGAAAAGAAGGATCAGATGCAGGTGACGGTGGACGGCGTTGACAAGGATGGGAAACCGACGCACGGAGTCTGGACCGGCAAGACCGACGGCAAAGCCTATAAAGTAAAGGGCAACCTGGCCTGGGACGCGATGGCCTACAAAATGGTGGACGACCACACCTACGATATTACCGCAATGAAGAGCGGGAAAATGTCGTGGAGTGGCAGAAGCACGGTCGCGAAGGATGGCAAATCGCGCACGCTCAACATGAGTGGCACCGGCGCGGACGGGAAGAAGTTCAAAGAGAAGATCGTTTACGATAAGGCGTAGAAGGCAGACGGGAAGAACCTTTAACCTTTAACGCCTAACGTCCAATTCGGAAGGCGTTCTTTCCGGGTCGCGCTCTTAGTCGAGCCCCGTGGCATGAGCCGCAACTCACCAGCCAGAATCTATTTAACATTTGGGATTTTCACGATGCTGCCCTTTGCCTGTGGATCCGTAGGGTCTTTCACCACAGTCACGTACAATTCCTTCTCGTCCTGACCGAAAGCGACATTCGTGGTGCCATCGCCAGCCGCGATCTCGAACACGTGTAGTAGCTTGCCGCCGGGCGACAGCTTCAGGATCTTGCCGCCGAACCATTGGGCAACATAGATGTTGCCCTTGCTATCGATCTTCATGCTGTCGGGTCCAAGCCATGGAGAGTCGTTCTTGTTTTTCGTGAGAACATTGAGCAGAGCAAAATTTGATCGGTGACTCAACGTGCCATCAGCCTCGATCGTGAACTTTAGGATGCAGTTGCTGACAGTTTGACTGACGTAAAGAGTTTTCCCGTCCGGAGAAACACCGACTCCATTGGCATAATTGAGGTCGTCTGCGATCTCGACCCATTTCTGACTACCGGGGCCAAGGTAGAGGATTTTCCCAATCACCAACGTTGGTATTGGCGGATCCGCGTATGGTCCGAAAACCGTGGCATACGCGCCGCCATTGGCGGTTGCCACAATGTCATTTATACCGCCGTCGAATTTTTTGCCGTTGCTATCGGCATCCCATCGCTGCAGCTGCTTCCCTGTTAGATCGAGCTCCAGGATCGCGCCAGGATCATTGGTGCACGCGAGCAGGAATGTCTTCTGTTTCGTGAGAGCCAACCCGTTATGCCCGCAGCCCTCCGTATGATTCAGCACCGTGGTCGTTTTTCCATCCCACTTCGACAACGTGTTTGAAACCCAACCGACGTAGTAAAGGTTTCCGTCGACAAACAACGGCCCCTCCGGTCCGAGAACACCGCTGACAACAGTAGTTTCGTCGGCAGACGCCGCTGCCACAGCCAGTATCGCACCAATGATGCAGCAGATAATTTTGTTCGTCCTCATTTTGGTTCCTTTGATTTAGTTAGGCGAATGCGATCGGAATCGAAATGTTTTTGCTCAACGAACTATTTGCAGTCGGTAATTTTTTGCACGAGCGCTTCGACACGCGGATCGTCCCGGCTGGGACGGAAAGTAATCGTCGTAAATGTTAGAGAACGGCACAATTGCTTGTAGCGCAAACGTGGCTTCGCTTCAAAGATTGGCTCGGGAGCGTAAGCGATCCGATACTCCCGCCGCCGGGTCATTTATGAACATTGCCGGACTTCGTTCAATTGGCTTCGCAGCTCTGCTTGTTTTGCTCGCGGGCGCTGGCTGCAATCGACCCGAACCAGTGTCGTCAGAGTCGAGCGCCACGCCGACACCCAACGACATTCGCGCGCCAGTCACGGCACACGCGCCGGATGCATTCTACGATCCGCCGTCGGACCTGCCGCACCAGCCTGGCGCGTTACTGCGGAGCGAGCCGCTCAAAGACGTGATACTGCCAGCCGGCGTGCGCGGCTGGCGCATTCTATATATAACAACTGTGGACGACAGCACACCAGCGACGGCGGTCGCGACTGTGTTCGCGCCGACCGATCCTCCGGCGGGCCCACGTCCTGTCGTCACTTGGGAGCACGGCACGACGGGCTTGTTTCAGAAATGCATGCCGTCGCTGTTCTCGGCGCCAAGCGCGGGCATCCCCGGGCGCGACCGGATCGTGAAGGCTGGCTGGGTCATAGTCGCGACAGATTACTCCTTCGCAGAGAATGGGGGCCCACATCCGTACCTGATCGGCGAAGGCGAAGCACGTGCAGCACTCGATTCGGTTCGCGCCGCGCGGCAGATGTCCGGGCTTACGCTCGACAAACGCACGGTGGTGTGGGGTTACTCGCAGGGAGGGCACGCGGCGCTTTGGACCGGTATAGTTGGACCGCGCTACGCACCGGACCTGGAAGTTCTCGGTGTCGCGGCCATCGCACCGGCTGCGAACATTAAGAACATTCTCGCGAAGAACGTCGCGATGGACAAGCTGTTTGGTGCGTATGTCGCGCTGGCGTACAGCCGGTTCTATACCGACATCAGATTCGAGCAAGCAATTCGGCCCGAGGCGCTGGATGCTGCGCATCAGATGGTAAACTTATGCGACTCTGTCCCGCCCGAAGATTCGGACCGCATGGAGGCGCTGGCGGCGACGTTCGATGGTCCTGCATTGGCGACGAGTTCTAACAAAGCGCTTCGAGCTCGGATTGAGCAGAATACGGCGAACGGTCTGATAAAGGCTCCGGTCGTAATCGCACAAGGCCTCTCGGACAATGTTGTGCCGCCGGCTGCTACCGACGCGTATGTCGAAGAGCGCTGTTCTGCTGGTCAACGAGTGGAGTATTGGACATTCGCGGGGCGCGACCACTTCACGATTGCCCAGCCCGGTGCGCCGCTTGAGGAGCTGCTCATCAGATGGACAACGGCGCGTTTCGCGCATGAGCCGCAAGCGAGCGGTTGTGTTCGCAAGTCTTTCTGATTGTCGCGTGGGCTCGAAAGGACCAGGCCGTGCTCAATCCAATCTTCGTTAGCCAGTTACTTTGGCCGGACAGTTGTCGACGGCCAGTATGAACCAGCAGGTGAGAAAGGCTCGATTTGAAACGACGACCCCTTTCCCGCACCACGCTGCTTCAGTTGCTTAACCGCGGACGCTAGTTTCGCCAAACCTTGTTCAATTTGGGCTTGCGACCAGGCCGCGAATCCAAAAACGAATGCCGGATCCAACTGAGCCTTGATGCAGAAGAAAGAAAGAGGCCGAGGCCAAACGCCGGTTTCCTGACGAGCACGCATGAATAACGGAAAGTCTTCTTTGCATCGCAGCCAGGCAACGAAGTGCAAACCGGCCCGCGTTACTTCCAGATCGAAATAATCGCCGAGCCATTTTTGGAATTGCTCGATAAAGAATACGCGTCGCTGGGAATAGAGTTCGCGCATCCGTTTCACATGGCTGAGGAAAAATCCTTCGGTGATGAAACGCGCCAGGGTAGCTTGATCAATCGCCGGGGAATGCTGGTCCATGACAGCGCGCACCTTAACAAGAGTGTCAACAAGTTGTGTCGGTGCGATCACAAAACCGAGGCGCAACGATGGGTAAAGGATCTTGCTCATCGTGCCGGCGTAAATCACCCGGCCGGCGTGGTCCAAACCTTGAAGACATGGCAGCGGCGGCCCATCGAAACGAAACTCAGAATTATAATCATCCTCCAGGATGTAGCCGTCGCGCGACTCTGCGAATTCGATCAGGGCTTTCCGCCGTTTCAGGCTCATTGTCACACCGAGAGGAAATTGGTGCGACGGTGCGACGAAAATGAGCCTGGGAGAATTTTGCCGCGAGCACTTCGCGATTACCAGCCCCTCACGATCGATCGGGCGGGGGACCATTTTGGCTCCCACAAAAGCCAAGACATTACGTGCCTGATGGAAGCCGGGGTCTTCGATCCATGCCACTTCACCCTCATTGATTAAGGCGAGCGCGCACGCCAGCATGGCCTGCTGCATGCCGCCCACAACTACGATTTGGTCGGGGTGACAATTGGCGCCGCGGAAGTCGCACAAGTAAGTAGCGACTGCCTTGCGTAATTCGAGTTCACCACGGCTCGAGGCATAACGCAATAGGTGCGCTCCCTTTTTCGCCAAAACCTGCTCGCGCAAGCGTTCCCAAACCGCAATCGGGAATTCATCCACGGCCGGCAACCCCGCGACGAACGTGACGCTCGGCGGGCCGCCGGCGCCGACATCGAGTTGTCGGCCGCTGCGAAGATCGGTCATTCTGGTCACTCGTCGGGCCACTCGCGGCGGATGTTCCGTGCGTGCGATCGTCGCCGTCCGGGCAGCCTTCAGAAAAGTTGCCGGTAAGTGATCGGCGACAAAGATACCAGATCGTTCCCGGGCTTGAAGATAACCCTCTGCAAGCAGCTTTGAGAACGCCTGGTTTACGGTCAATCTCGAAACCCCGAGAGTTGCCGCGAGAGTTCGTGAGGAAGGCACACGCGAAGCGCTTGTATCAAAACTACCGGTCTCCAGCTCTTCTCGTATTTGACGATACAGTTGTTGATAAAGCGGCTCGGACGACGCGCGATCTAGTCGCACCATTTCGAACGACATGACTAAACGACGCCGGCGCTGGTTTGGGGCCGACGAGACAGTGGGCCCGTAGATCGCGCCGTTGATCTTCACGATACGAGTTTCGCATCCAGAGAATGCTTTCTCAAGAAATGCTGCGCACCTCAAGCCCTTGCTTCCTGCGACAAACGAAACTGGTCTGCCTTTTTAGCGAGATCTGGTTATAGCCAGCCATTTTCCAATGAATCAACCTGACTACATGAAAAATACTCTCCTTCACACTCGCACCAAAATCTTGAAATCTGTTTGCGCCTCCAACGTTTACCCGTGTCTGCCAATGGCACTTTTGCTTGTGCTTTGCACCTTGGGGCTGGGCCTTTCCGTGAATGCTGGCGAAAAGAAGACGTGCATCACCACGTTCGATGCACCGGGTGCGGGCACGCAACCAGGCTTGGGAACGTTTCCTAGTGGCATCAACAATTCAGGAACAATCACGGGATTCATCCGGGACGCCAACAGCGCCCGGCACGCCTTCCTGCGCACTTGCGATGGACACTTTACCATCTTCGACGATCCGGCTGCGGGCACTTGCTCGGCATCTTGTGGAACGATCGGGAACGGTCAGGGTACGCGGGCTTACGCAATCAACCCATCTGGTGAGATCGTGGGATTTTACACCAATAATAGCGGCCAGTGCCACGGCTTCGTGCGCGCTCCCAACGGTACCTTTACCCAGATCGATGCTCCGCATGCGGGGACAGGTCCGTTTCCGCAGGGGACCTTCCCCTCGGAATTCACTCCAATGGGCCTCAACCCAGCCGGCGCGATCACCGGATTTTACGTTGACGCGAGCTCAGTGCAGCACGGTTTCGTGCGTGATCAGCACGGCAGAATCACCGAATTCGATCCCACGGGCTCAATATTGACCAATCCCAACGCCATCGATGCGCCGGGTACAATCACGGGATTTTACTTTGACGCAAACTTCGTGGGTCACGGCTTTTTGCGCACACCCGACGGCACAATCACCTCATTCGATGCCCCTGGCGCTGACATGACTCCGGGCTCCGGCAACGGTACGTTCGGTGTAGGCCTCACTCCGAGCGGGGAAATCGAAGGAGTGTATGTCGACGCACAAAGTGTGCTTCACGGGTTCCTGCGGTCTAAACAGGGTACCTTCAGTACGTTCAATGTTCCGGCCGCTGGCACCGGGGCAGGCCAGGGCACTCTCCCTGAAAGCAACAACACCGCGGGTGCGATCGCGGGAAATTACCTCGACGGAAGCAGCGTGGATCACGGGTTTCTACTCGATAAGCACGGCAACTTTAGCACGTTCGATGTTCCGGGCATGGGCACAGGTCCCGGCCAGGGCACGATTCCCTTGGACAACAGCGGCTCGGGAGCGATCACCGGAGAGGCTATTGACGGGAGCAATGTGATACACGGCTTTCTCGTGGAAGGCTTATAAGACTACCTGGAAGTGCTGCTTCAACTCGGCGAGGAAATTTTGGGACTTCACTTACTTCAGTCCCACGATCTTCTGGACGAGCGCTTCGAAACGCGAATCGCCGCGCAGGTCGTCCAGGAATGGATCTACTTTGATGACAAATAGGTAAGCGCCTGTCCCTTCGCGGTAGGCACGTTCCAGTTCGTCGATGGCCCGCGCTTTTTCGCCCAAGGCGATAAGGACCAGCGCCTTCGCGTAAGGCGCGACGAAGCGTGACTTCGCTTCTTCGTTCAATTGAGCCAGGATTTTTCGCGCATCTTCCGCTCTTCCGGTCCGAGCATATATCTGACCTAGCGCAGCAAGAGGATATGGATCGTTCGTTAGGTCGAACGCCTTTTGATATTCGGCGATCGCATCGATCGGGCGTCCTTTGAACTGCAAAATTTCACCCAGGTAGTAATGCGCTAGAAAAAAGTTGGGATCGATCTCCAAGACCTTGCGTGCTTGCGCTTCCGCTTCGTCGTAGCGACGGGCGCAGAGATAAAGCCAGCTAAAATCGGAGTTGATGATCAATGACAGTGGATCCAGTTCAACGGCGCGTCTTGCTTCCGCGATCCCCGAATCGAAATTACCAACGGTCATCCAGGCTAGAGCGAGCCAATGATGCGCGGTGGCGTAGTTCGGCTTCAAGTCTGTCGCTCGCTTCAATTCATCAATCGAAGGCTGGAGCTTCAGCTCGACGGTAGCGAGCAGGCCGGCGGAAGCATGCGCTTCGGCTAGCGAATCGTCGAGTTCGAGCGCTTTCTTTATCGCTGATCGCGCCGGTGGAATTGAATCCACTGGAGAGACGGCGGCATAGTTGGGAAACAGCAGGTAGGAATCCGCCAAGCCAACATAAGCGAGCGCGTAATTCGGATCTTTAGCAATCGCTTGATTAAAATAGTCGATCGCTTTGCGCAGATCGTCGCCGTTGCGTTTGTTCCAAAAAAATCTTCCCCTGAGATAAAGCTCGTATGCTTCCGGATTAGCGGTCGGCGCTTTGCCAATCGAACTTTTCTCCGAGCCGGTGAGTCTTGCCTGCAACGTCTCCGCAATTGTCTTCGCAATCTCGCTCTCGACCGCAAAGATGTCGGTCAGTTTTCGATCATAGGTGTCGGCCCAGAGATGCGCGTCGGTCAAAGCATTGATCAGCTGCACATTCACGCGGACCTGATTGCCGGCTTTCTGCACAGTTCCCTCGAGAATATTCATTACTCCGAGCTGCTTCGCGATCTTGGGCAGGTCATCCGGCGTACTCTTGAATCGCTGAGTCGACGTTCGCGCGATCACTTTCAGATCTGCGATCTTTGCCAATCGCGTTAGGATTTCATCCTGCACGCCTTCGGCGAAGAAGGCGTTGTCCGGATCCCGGCTGAGATTGTCGAACGGCAGGACGGCGATCGATTTTTGCGGAAGTTCGGATGCGCCCGCCCCGGCCGCACCGCTTGCATTCTGAGCG
>DASZJH010000044.1:0-13774 GCA_035948375.1 Chthoniobacterales bacterium | reverse complement strand
GCGTGCTTTTCGTTTTGGGCGAATTCGATCTGATCGCGCCCCCGATCGATATCGAAGCGCTTCAGCAAAAATGGCGCGGCTCCGAGTTGCTCCGAGTTCCGCAAGGCCATTTCGGCTATCGCATGATGCGCGAGACAGTCGCGCGTCTGAAAGAGCGCGGGCTCTAGTTGTAGGTCTAGCCGGCTTGTCAGCGAAGTCCACAGCTTAGATTTTTTTCCGCAATTGTGCCCAGTTGTTGCTCATAACTAAGCATGAACATACGCTGGCCGAGACTCCTCGGATCCCTGTCGATTCTCGTCATTGGTGGCGTCCTAGGCTGTTTTACTGGGTTCGAACTCACCGCAGCTCGAGCCGATAAATCGTTCCGAGCACTGATGCTTTACGATGCTGCTTTAAAGACTGATCAGTCGATTCGATTGTCTAGGAACGCACGCGAAGGCAATCAAGAATGTGTCGCCGAGTCTGTCGAATTATCCTTGGACTTTGCGATCGTTAAATTGGCGGAATATTACACGCCCGAGTTCAGCGACCTATGCGAGAATGCTGCAAAGTCATTAGCTTCAGCACGCGAGTACCGGGCAGCATTTCCGCATACGCCGGGCTCGAAGCTGCTGGCAAACCGATTGGAAGTAGCGCTCGCGTTGCGAACAGCAGACCAAAGTCAGCGATAAGGACCATTAATTCCGAGAAATTTCAAACTCGGAGCGAGATGGCGGAACGCAGCTTCGGCAAGGACATTGTGGCCCGCGGCTGAAGCGTGCCAGCCATCGACATCGTGAAGTAATTCGGCGCGGCTCAGGTCTGCCTGCGCCAGAGCATCAGAATAGCGCAGTTGCAACGTTCGAGACGGTTCGCGGTTGAATTCGGCAACGATAGAACGCATCTCGTCGTTCACCATCTTGGCCAGCCGGATCACGTTCTCTCGGTAATCGGGATGAAACGAGATTAGATACTCGTAAGTGTTTTCCAAGTGCGGATACAAACTGGAATCTCTTGCTCGCAGCCCCTCGACTTGTGCGCGGCCCTTGAAGTACGATTCGAAGTTAACTAATCCAAAAACCACCATCGCGACGCGCTGACCTTGTCGGCGTGCAGGATCGACAAGTTGTTGCAGGTTACGCGCGAAGATCTTTCGGAAGTGACGGCATTGCCGCTGCAAACGCTGTTCTGGGTTTTTCAGTTCATTCGGCGGACATCGCCACGCCCAATCGACGTTGTTATGTCCGATTGAAATCAGAATCAGATCGGGAAAGCGATCCGACCTCTTCAATTGGTTGATTTGCCCGGAGAAATTTCGGGTGCCAAGAATTCGCCGAGAAAACCACACGCGTTCGCTCTCGTCATCAACCATCGCGCCGATGCCGCCATGATGACTTACGATCAGCGGCGTCAACCTCTCTAAACGTTTGCAAACGCTTTGAATCGGCGTGGCCAGATCGACATTGAGAAACCAATTTCGATCACGAGAGCGTCGCGCCCTCCAAACCGTACTCCAGGCCGTCGAAACATGGATGCCGGTACAAACGCTGTCCCCGATCATCGCGACGTACAACCGCCGCAGTCGCGATCCAGCCCGCTGCGTCAAGGAGTTGTCAGACCTGATTAAAACCGATCTCATTGCGATTCGCGCGTTAAAGATTGTCGATCTTGTTAATCAAGCCAGGCTTTCTGCCATAGAAGCTCGCGCAGTTGTTCATTATCGGTCGACAACGCTGGCAACCATTCGCCAATCAGTTCACGCTTCCACCAACCTTTTTCGCCCAGGGGCGCAAATTGGTAACGATACAGTCGCGCGCGGACATAACGCGGGGGCGCATCAGGAAATGGATTGTTGGCCAGAAGCGACAACGTGTTCTTGTCGTTGTGCAAAAGTTTCCAGACGAAATGGAACGTCCACGGGTACTCCGCGGGGTTCGACATCGCCGCGAACCAGATTTGCCAATCAATCCGCGGCTGGTAAGGCGCGACGAATGGCGGGCGTCGGTTGGGATCGCCCGGCTTGGCGACGAATTCGTATTCTTTCCACTTTGTCTCGCCCGTGATGACCGCATCCTCGGTTCCTTCGAAAACAATTTCGTCTCGCTCACGGCCCACGGTACCGAAGGCGCCGTAGGTGTTCACCAAATCGAGCGGATCGAATGAGGAGTTCATCAGCTGCCGACCGCCCACCAGATTCAACACCGGCGCGATGCTCAACCATGCCACCAGGATCGACAACGCGATGGTCACGCCGTTGCGAATACGTGACGGCTGCGATTGCGCGGCCGCTTGCTCAGCGCGCTTCACCAGGGCTTTCGGGAAGAAACGACGCAGGAACGTGTCGTCGAAGCACGCCAGAAACGGGATGATCGTCAGGTAATTTAGAAACGAGAGATTACCGCTGATGATGAGGATGACCTGAAAAAGAACGAGCAAGACACCGGCGACGTGACGAGCTCTGCGCGGACCAAACGAAAACCACGGGACGATCAATTCCACAAAATGGTTCCAGAGCACTTCGAGTTTGTGGAACCAATGCGGCAGGAAATGCAGATAACGGCCGATCGGATTTGGGATCGGCTGCGTTTCGTAGTGGTAATACATGCAGGTGAGATCGCGCCAGCAATCGTCGCCACGGAGCTTGATCAAGCCCGCGCCGACCATGATCCGAAAGCCGAGCCAGCGAAAAAGCCAGAAGACCAAAATCGGCGGGCGCGATTTCGGGAACGGCCGCGGATCAATCAACGGGCAGAGAAAGATCGCCAAGAAACCGGTTTCGAGCAGCTGGATCTCCCAACCGTAGCCATACCAAATATTCCCGATGTGAACGATCGACATGTAAATGATCCAGAGCAGCGCCATCAGAATTGAATTCGCGTAGCCGCATAAGACGATCAGCGACAGAACGAGACCAACCCAGGCGATGATCGACAATCCGAGGTCTGAAACGCCAAACCAAAAAAACGTTGGCATATGCAGCATTCCCTCCGTGCGCGAGCCGTAATGAGAATGGACGCGCGAAAGAAAATCGTGAGCCGGGGTTAGACCGGTGGCGCCGATCAATGGCACCAACTGGTTCACCGCCACCAAGAACGCGATCACATAAACGAAACCGAGCAGCCGCAAAATCACGAAGCGGGTCAGCCAATAATCGTTCCCGCGCGCGAAAAATTTTTCGATCTCGTTATTCATCAGTTTCTCGTCACGTTGACACTTCCGGTGATGCGATTCAATTTTGCTCCCTTCGCGCCAGGGTAGCTCAGTGGTAGAGCAGGGGACTCATAAGCCCTTGGTCGGGAGTTCGACTCTCCCCCCTGGCACTCCCCTACTCTTTCTTTTTCGAGATGTACGGCGCGAGATCCCTTTCGCTTCCGCGCAACGCCGCCATGAAACAAACGCCGTTCTGCTCTTTGACCACACCGCTCCAGCGATCCTGGTCGACATGCCGCCAACCGTTGAAATGTTTGGCCGCACCGGTCTTCACGTCGCGCTCCCCTGGAAACATGAAAAACTGCATCTTCTTCTCCGCCACCCACACTTGCACGACACGTTGCCCTTCTTCATCGTCAAATACGCGGCACCCCAGCGTTTTCAGATCCTCAAACTCTGGCGGCACGTCGTAGTGCGCGAGCCGATGTTTCATGAAAAGAAAATCGCCGAGCGCGCCGGCGTCCGTCTTCACTGGGTCGAGCATCATCGGTTTATTCGAGCTCGCAGTCGTTAAGAGCCGAAGCGCTGTCGCCTCACCCGGAAAACGATTCAATCGATCGACCAGCTGGAAAATTCCGACGATGGCGATCACCACCACCGCAATTCCTGTGGCGACGAAAACCGGGTGCTGCGCGTATTTTTTCCAACGCCGCCGCGTAGGCGCGATGTAGGTGTCGGCCGGGATCCAATCGACAATTTCCTGTGGAATCGGAATTGCGTGGACCAAAGCTGCGGCCGCTCTGTCAAAACTTTGCTGGACCGCGAACGCCGGCGTCTTGCGCGCGTGATGCAACGCAGTGCGCAACGCGCGATCGTCCACGTGTTCCTCACGTAAAGGCGCGCAATGCAAATGCATTTTGTCGCGACGCGATAATTGGATTACGGCGGTCATTGTTGGGTAACCGGCACGGTTGCGTCGAGCCACGCTTGAAATTCGCGGCGACCGCGGCCAAGCAATTTCGCTAACTCAGGCGGCTTGAGTTCGGTCACCGACAGCAAATCGCGGTAACTGAACTCATCCAGATAGAAAAGCGCCAGCGCGGTGCGTTGCGGGTCGGGCGCAGCTGAAATCCAGATCGCAAATTGTTGCGGCTCGAGTTTTTCGATTTGCGACGGCGCCCATTCCGCGAGCTCGCCTTCTTCAATATCGACATCCTCGGGTTGCAGGCCTTTCTCGACCGCTTCCAAACACCGCCAGCGCGCGTTTCGAAAAAACCACAGGCGATCGCGCGGCGCTTCGCCGGCGGCGGCTTGTTGCGCGGCTTCGCGCAATGTCGCGTGAAAAATTTCCTGCGATTTCGCTCCGTCAGCCACCATCAGATAACAGAATCGATAGAGCTGAAGCAGATTTTGTTTCTCTTCTTCGGCCACCCGGATTTCTCCGCCGCAATGTTACGCGCCTTGAGTATATCGCAACGAAATTGTAGCCGCCCCTCTCAGTCGGGGCGATCCGGACGCGGCGACAGACCGCCGCGACTACAGCGCTTTCAGGCGACGCGACACTTCCTCCGCGTTCTCACGGCTGTTGAACGCCGAGATGCGAATGTAACCTTCGCCCTGCGCGCCAAATCCCGCGCCGGGAGTGATGACCACGTTAATTTCGTTCAGCATCCGATCGAACATTTGCCAGCTCGTCGTGTTGCTTGGCGTTTTCACCCAAACGTAAGGCGCGTTCTCGCCGCCATAGACTCCCAAACCAATTCCTTCGCACGCCGCACGCAGAATTTTCGCGTTCCCCATGTAGTGCTCGATCAACACGCGGCATTGTTTGCGGCCTTGATCCGAATACAACGCTTCGGCTGCCCTTTGCACCGGATAACTCACACTGTTCGATTTCGTGCTCCAACGTCGGTGCCACAGCGGATGCAGCGGCAGTTTCTTCCCCTCATCGGTCCGCGCGAGAACCGTTTTCGGCATTACCGTGAATCCGCAACGAACGCCGGTGAAGCCGCCGATCTTTGAAAAACTGCGGAACTCGATCGCGAATTCACGCCCGCCATCAATCTCATAAATCGAATGCGGAATCTTTGGATCGGAGATGTATGCCTCGTATGCCGCGTCGAACAGGATCAGCGCGTCGTGTTGCCGCACATAATCGATCCACCGCGCGAGCTGTTCGCGCGTCGCGACCGCACCAGTCGGATTGTTTGGAAAACAAAGATAAACGAGATCGACATGTTCCTTTGGAGGTTCGGGAACGAAATCGTTTTTGGCTGTGCACGGCAAGTAAACGATCCCTTCATAGCTTCCGTCCTTACGCGCGACGCCGGTGCGACCGGCCATCACATTCGTGTCGACATAGACCGGATAAACCGGATCGGGAACCGCGACCTTGTTCTGGTCGCCCAGAATGTCGAGGATATGACCGCAATCCGGTTTCGAACCATCGGAGACAAAGACTTCGTCGTCAGCAATGTCGATCTTGCGGTCGCGAAAATCTTTCTGGGCGATTGTCGATCTTAGAAATTCGTAGCCGGTCTCAGGCCCGTAACCATGAAACGTTTCCCGATTCCCGAGCTCGTCGGCCGCGCGTTTCATCGCGTCGATCGCCGCCTGCGGCAACGGCTCCGTTACGTCGCCAATCCCGCAGCGGATCAAACGCTTGGCGGCGTCGGGATTTTTTTCGCAAAATTCACGGACCCGCCGGGCGATCTCAGGGAAGAGATAACCGGCCTGAAGCTTGAGATAATTTTCGTTTAGGTACGCCACTGTAGCGGCGCTTTACGAGCGTCGGAAGAATTATGCCGCGGCCATGGACCGCCGCTACAGAAATCGTTTAGTAGTTCTTGGCGACCGCGTCCCAATTCACCACGTTCCACCACGCTTTGATGTAATCGGGTCGGCGGTTTTGATAATTGAGATAGTAAGCGTGTTCCCAAACGTCGACGCCGAGAATTGGCGTTCCTTCCGCTCCGGCAATCGCTTTACCCATTAGCGGACTGTCCTGGTTTGCAGTCGACACGATTTCCAATTTGCCGTTGCTGTTTTTAATCAGCCAGGCCCACCCGCTGCCGAATCTTTTCACACCGGCATCCGCGAATTTTTCTTTGAACTGATCAAACCCGCCGAAGGTCGCTTTGATGTCATCGGCCAGTTTGCCCTTTGGTTCGCCGCCCGCTTTCGGGCCCATGATTTTCCAGAAGAACGAGTGGTTGGCGTGGCCGCCGCCGTTGTTGCGCACGGCGGTGCGAATGTCTTCTGGAACTGAACTCAAATCGCGGATCAAAGCCTCGACCGATTTCTTTTCCAGATCGGCCTTGCCTTTGATCGCGTTGTTAAGATTCGTGATATAAGCCTGATGATGCTTGGTGTGATGGATCTCCATCGTCCGCGCGTCGATGTGCGGCTCGAGCGCGTTGTAGTCGTAGGGTAATTTCGGTAATTCGTAAGCCATAATCTGTACAGTTAGATCGAATTACGCCGCGCGATAGGTTTTATTTTTTCGCGACGCTGAAGATGTCGATCTTGGCGGGCGTCAGTTGCGCGACGCCTGATAGAATCCCGGCTGCGTAATGAAGCCGTTGCGGTAATTCACGTAGGTCGCGAACGCGAGAAGCGGGAAATTTTGACGGTACATGTCGTACTTGAGATAGAACACGCCTGGAAACCCGGTGCCGGTAATTTCCGGTTCGTCCCATGACCCGTCGTCTTTTTGCGTGCTTAACAGAAAACGCAGGCCGCGTTGAAGACTCGCGCGATTCAAATCGCCGCACGCACAAATGCCCATGATCGCCCATGCTGTTTGCGACGCCGTGCTCTTGCCGATTCCTTTCGTCGCAGGATTTTCGTAGGTCGCGCAGGTTTCGCCCCAGCCGCCATCGTCGTTCTGGCAGCTCTCAAGCCAGTCGCGGCCGCGCAAAATCCAGTCCTGCGTCATGTCAAAATCGATGGCGCGCAATCCGCGCAACACCTGCCACGTTCCGTAAATGTAGTTCACGCCCCAGCGACCATACCAGGAACCATCGGACTCCTGGGTCTCGATCAAATAATGAATCGCGTCGCGAACGCTGCGGACTTTTGGATTGAAATTGATGTAGCCGAGCAATTCGAGCGTGCGTGCGGTCAAATCGCTGCAGGTCGGATCGAGAATCGCGTTGTGGTCAGCAAACGGCATGTCTTCCAACCACGGGGTTGTGACATCTTTGTCGAACGCACCCCATCCGCCGTCGCGGCATTGGAAACTCATTTGCCAATCGAGAGCGCGTTGAAAAACTTTCGCGAGCTCCGATTCATTCTCCGGCTTCGCCAGCCGCAGCGCCATCAACACCATCGCGGTATCGTCAACGTCGGGATAATAGACGTTGTTGTATTCGAATGCCCAACCGCTCGCTTCGGCATGCGAGTTGTTGTGTTGCCAGTCGCCACGGATCCGCACTTCTTTGTCGAGCAACCACTTCGCAGCGCGCCGCAATGCCGGATCGTCCGACGGCAGACCCGATTCCGCGAGCGAGATCAACGTGATCGCGGTGTCCCAAATCGGCGACAGACATGGTTGAATTCGGAAATCTTCGGGATCATCGACAAATAACCCCGCGAAATCCTGCGCCGCTTTCTTATAAGCCGGATGATCTTTCGGGTAACCCAGAACGCGGAGCGCGATCAAACAGTTGAGCATTGCCGGATAAACCGTAGCGAGTCCATCGCTTCCCTCGCCGATTCGCTCCAGCATCCAACGCTCGGCTTCTTCCAATGCGCGCTTCCGCATCGGACGAATCCGCAGCGGATGCAAAATTTTCAAGACATCGTTGAGTCGGAGGAAGAAATTTCTCCAGGTCCAGAACCGCTCGCTCCGCGGCAAACGTAAATCGCTCTGCTCAGTGCCGAGCGGATACAACTCGTGAAGCTGTTTGTTGCCCGGCAATGAGCGCGTTGGTTTGAGATGGTTGATAATCGCGAGCGGGATCAGCATCGCCCGGCTCCACGAAGACATCTTGTAGATGTGGAATGGCGACCACGTCGGCAGCAGAATCATTTCCACCGGAATGGTCGGCAAATATTTCCACGGAAATTGCCCGAGGAGCGCGAGGTAAAGCTTGCTAAACGTGTTCATTCTCGGAATGCCGCCGAGACGCAGGATGCTCTCGCGCGCTTTGCGCATGAATGGTAGATCCGGGGAATAACCGGCGAGCTTGAGCGCGAAGTAGCCCTTTACCGACGCATTGATTTCGCTCGGGCCGCCAAAATAAATGTTCCAGCCGCCATCGGGCAATTGCCGCTTCAAGATGTGACGAGCGCAGCGTTCTTGAAGACTGATGTCGATCTCTCCGAGCCAATGCATGAACAGCACGAAGTCGGAGCAAAGCGTGCTATCGACCAGCAATTCGCCGCACCAATGACCGTCGGGCTTTTGTTGGCGCAGAAGATTCTGCTGCGCCCGCGAGATCGCGTCAGCGATTTCGGCATCAGCCGCCAAATACGTCTCAGCTCGCTCGGGAGTCGCGCTTGCCAACGGAATGACGTTTCGTGAAGAACTCATTGAGATTGTCGATCTTGATTTTGCCTAATCTAATGATGCTTGTCGCGCCGTAGTCATGACGAAGGCGGATCGATCTTATGACGCTTTGGTGCCCGCAGCGTCGGATTGGGCCTGCTTACCGGTCAAATGGCCGTCCCCGATGGTGACGCCATTGAAGGCGACGATCTCGTTACCGCGGCCCGTCGGTTTCGGTTTCGGCCCAAAATTGAATTTGATATTTTTCCAAGTGTCGCCGCGTTGCGCCTGCAGACCCAGACTCGCAGTCGGCTCATAGCCGCAGTGCACCATGCAGTTCTCGCAACGTGGATCTCGGGCCTCTCCATCAACTACGCCGTATTTCTCCCATTCTACTTTCTCGAGCAATTCGGAGTAGCTTGAGTAATGCGCGTCCGTCATTAAATAGCAGGGGCCTTTCCAACCGCGAATGTTGCGGGTCGGAATCGCCCAGGCCGAGCAGGTCAGGTCGCGATGGCCGGCCAGAAATTCAAAATAGATCGGCGTCCCGAAAAACGTGTAACGCTGCATCCATTCCTCGATCTTGCTGAACTTCTCGACCGTCATCTTGCGAGTGAGAAAGAAATTCTCCGGCTTCAAATTGAGCCGCTTGATCATGTCCTTCTTGGCCGCGTCGTACTCATAGCCGGGCGAAATGGTATGCCCGTCCACGCCGAGATCGGAAAGATAATCGAACATTTGTTCAACCTCGTTCATGTCCGTCTCCTTGTAGATCGTCGTGTTGGTCGCGACCTGGTAGCCGAGAATTTTCGCCATCTTGATCGCGAGAATGCATTCTTTGAAGACGCCTTCGCGCTCGACGATCAAATCGTGGATTCGCTCCAATCCATCGAGGTGCACGTTCCAATACATCCATTTGCTCGGCGCGATCGTTGGCTTCATCGGATCCTTCGGGCCTTTACGAATTTCCGCGGCGTCTTTTTCAGTGACCAATCCCTGAGCGAGCAAGATGTCGATCTTGTCTTGTAATTTTTTGCCGCTGCCGTTTTGGGCTTTGGCCAATTCGGATGCCAGCCATTCGCGCATCTTCTTGCGCATGAACATCGCGTTGGTGCAGATGTAGACGATCCGCCCCTGCTCGAGCAGTCCGTTCACCAGCGCTTCGATGTGCGGATAAATCAGCGGTTCGCCGCCGCAGATTGAGATCATCGGGGCGTTGCATTCCTCCGCCGCGCCAAGGCAATCCTCCAGCGTCATCATGTCCTTGAGCGACGTGGAGTATTCACGAATCCGGCCGCAGCCCGTGCACGTCAGATTACAGGTGTGCAGCGGCTCCAGCTGCAGAACGGTGGCGAACTTCTTCGTTCCGCGCAGCTTCTGCCCGATAATGTAGGCAGCGATCTTCGTCGTTAAAGTGAGCGGGAATCTCATAAGGGCGTGGGTGGTAACAACGCTCCCCGGCGTGTCAACCTGATGATGGTTTGACGAAATAGACCGAATTGTATTGGAAAAGCCAGCGAAACTTGCGCAACGCCGGCCCGGGGCGATGGTTGAATATTTGAACCTTTTTGCAGCACAGGAAACGAAGCTAATACAAACACCATGAAAACATTACTCGCAGTTTTGATCGCCGGGCTTGTAATCGGCTCTGCCTACGGCCAAGGCACATCCGGCAACGGGCAACCAGTCGGGCCAAAGACAACCGGACCAGGTTCTTATTCGCCGGAGAACTCACCGTTCCGGAAATGGACCACGGCGCACCTTCAGCAACGCAGGCTCGACCTGTATCGTCAAATCCCACAAACACAGACCAGACGCGGAGTTCCAGTCTTCATTCACCATGGAGGCGAAGCGTTCTCTGATCAGCAGAACGAAATCTACGCGATTGAGGCTGAGCTAAATCGCCGCTACCAGGCTGGCGATAAGAATGCTGAGCTGAAGCGCGCGATGCCTGGCACTCAGCATCCTTAAAAAAATCTCAGGGCAGACGTGCGCGCGGCCTAAAAATCGCGCGCGCGTCTAGGGCGCCTGCCAACCGCGGCGAATCAGGCTGATTGCGATCGCGGCCAGAAGCAGGGCGATGATTTTCGATATACCGCGCAGGCCTTGCGTGCCCATCCACCGCGCGAACCGCTCGGCATTGCAAAGCGCGATTGCAACGATCGCCAGATTCACGATCAGCGACAGCAAGGTGAAAATGACGCCGACGCTGTCGATCAAAATCAAGAGCGCGGTCAGCAATGCAGGTCCGGCGATGAGCGGCATTCCGAGCGGGACGACACCAAATTCATTGTCAGCGTCACGATCCACACGGCCGAAGCCAACCAGCTCGCGCACCGCGAGAGCCAACAGGATCAAGCCGCCCGCGACTTGAAAGTCTGCCACGGTGATTCCGAGCGCGGCGAAGATCGCTTTCCCAAGAAAAATAAACCCAACCGACACGAGCAAGCCCGTTAGCAATCCGAGAAGAGCTTGCCGTCTGCGATGCGCGTGCGAGGCGCTCGTGCCGAGCCCCATGAAAATTGCGATGAGGCCGATCGGATCGATCGCAACAAAGACCGGGATGAACGCGAGCAGGAATCTTTCGATCACGAGATTTGGACTTTACCGATCCGCTCTTCTACACAATCTTCGCTGCCTCCATCAACCAAACCTTTCCGTATGAAAATCTTCCGTTTCATTCTTCCGCTTTCTCTTGGGCTTACCCTTCACGCCGAAAACCTAAAGAAAGTCGAAGACTTCAATGCTGCAGCGGCGAAGGCGAACGCCGTTCTTACGCTTCCGGATTGGCCGCAAGCCCCCGAAGCAGTCGACGCGATGATGAAGAACGCGATCGACACCGCTAACAAAGCCCTCGACCAAATTGGCGCTCAGGATCTGAGCAAGGTCACATTCAAGAGCACGGTCGTCGCGTTAGACGATCTTGGCTGGCAAGCCTCGAACGCCGCG
Organism: Chthoniobacterales bacterium; assembly: GCA_035948375.1. Classification (GTDB taxonomy): domain Bacteria; phylum Verrucomicrobiota; class Verrucomicrobiia; order Chthoniobacterales; family UBA10450; genus AV40. Next base: position 2,205 of record DASZJH010000044.1, on the reverse strand, counting down.
AACAAAGCGGTTGTGACTAAGGAATCGAACACGGATCCAAAAGTTCGCGAAGCAGCTGAGAACGCAGTTAAAACATTTCAGGACTGGGCGGTTGGGATTGATTATCGCGAAGATGTTTACAAAGCGCTGAAGGCGTTCGCCAACACCAAGCCGAAGCTCACCGGCGAAGACAAAAAACTTTACGATGAGACGATGCGCGATTATCGCCGCGCGGGTTTGGATTTGCCGCCTGACAAACGCAAAGAAGTCGAAGATTTGCGCAAACAATTGGCGAAACTCGGCACCGACTTCGACACCAACATCGTAAACGCGAAAGCGCCGCTGGTCTTCACCAAAGCGGAGCTCGATGGCGTCCCGGACAGTTTTCTTGAGGCGCCTGGCGTTAAGAATCCTCAAACCGCACCACCAAACAAAAATGATCTGCCGGATACGTTAACGGCGACGTATACCGTGCTCGCCAACGTGACCTGGCACTACAACACCGTCGAAGACAACGCGAAGAACGAAGCGACCCGCAAAAAACTCTACATTGCGCGCGACAGCCTGGCCAAAGACACCAATCGCACAGTGCTCAATCAAATGATCGCGTTGCGCAACAAGATCGCGCTCCGGCTCAGCTACAAATCGTGGGACGATTACCAGACCGAGATCAAAATGGCGAAGAACGGCGCTGGCGCGAAATCGTACATCGACAATCTGACAAAAGGGATTCAGCCAAAGTTCGCCGCCGAAGTCGCTGAGATGCAGAAGATGAAAGCTGAAGACATCCACGATCCGAACGCGAAAATCGGCGTCTGGGATTGGCGTTATTACAGCAACCAGATCAAGAAACAGAAATACAACGTCGACACCGAGGCACTCCGCGACTTTTTCCCGTTCCAAAAAGTGGTCGAAGGAATGTTCAACATTTACCAGAGCATCTTCGGCCTGAAGTTTGAGCAGATCGATGCGCCGTATAAATGGATCCCCGGCCTCCAGCTTTACATTGTGACCGACTCCGCGTCCGGCGAACCGCTCGGCATGTTCTATCTCGATATGTTCCCGCGCGACGGAAAATTCAATCACTTCGCCGAGTTCGGGATCATCAGCGGCAAACAGCTCGCTGACGGCAACTATCAACGGCCGGTTTGCGCTTTGCTTTGCAATTTTCCACCGCCGAGCGCGGACAAACCGTCACTCATGACGCATTCCGACGTTGAAGTGTTGTTTCACGAGTTCGGTCATTGTCTACATGAGATCACCACCCGCGCGAAGTACGGCCGCTTCGGTGGAACGCATGTGCCCGGCGATTTCGTCGAAGCGCCGTCGCAAATGCTGCAAAACTGGGTTTGGGACAAAAAGGTGCTCGACACATTCGCCGCCGATTACCGCGATCCTTCCAAGAAAATCCCGGGCGACATCATCCAAAAGATGAACGACGCCAAGACAGCGACCGCCGGTGTTTTCTATCGCCGGCAGTTTGCGTTCGCGTCGCTCGATCTTGCGATGCACGACGTGCATCCTGAAAAGGCGGATTGGGATTGCGTGAACATTTCGAACCCGGTTCTCGAGAAGGTTTTCCTGCCGATCGATCCGAGCACGACCTTCGTCACTTATTTTGGCCACATGAACGGCTATGACGCGGGTTATTACGGTTACGCCTGGGCTGACGCCATCGCCGCAGACATGGGAACCGTGTTCGAAAAAGCGCCGCAAGGTTACCTCGACAAGCAAGCCGGCATGAAATTGCGGAAGGAAATTTACGAACAGGGCGACGGTCGCGACGTGGCAGTGTCGATCGAAAAATTCCTCGGACGGAAGCAATCGGTTGAACCGTTCCTGAAAAAAATCGGCGTCAAAGGCGGTGACAAGAAGAAAGCGCCCGCCGGACCGTCGAAAGAGCAGCAGTAGGTTTTTCTTGTAGAGGCGCTTGAGACAAGCGCCTATGGTCGGTGCTTAAGAGACAAACACCGCTACAACTCTTTCTGTTATGAACGCACGTCGACTGTGTTGCCTCGCTTTCATCTCAGTCACTCTATCCCTCTTCGCCGAAGACAAAGTCGCCGAAAAACTCAAACCGGCGCTGGATGTTATCACGCCCGACGCGTTGCTTTCGCACATCAAGATTCTTGCCTCCGATGAATTCGAAGGCCGCGCCCCGGGAAGTAAGGGCGAGGAGTTGTCGATCAAATATATCTCGGAACAATTCAAAGCCGCTGGACTAAA
>DASZJH010000043.1:0-3068 GCA_035948375.1 Chthoniobacterales bacterium | reverse complement strand
ATCGGCTTTGCCGGCGTGATGCTCCGACGCAACATCATCATCATCTTGATGGCGCTGGAGTTGATGTTGAATGCGGCGAATCTGTCGCTGGTCGCGTTCTCACGGTTCCATGTCGATGTAACTGGAGCGCCGGACTACAACGCGCAGGTTTTTGTGTTCTTCATCATCACCGTGGCGGCAGCGGAAGTCGCGGTTGGTCTTGCCATCGTCGTCGCGCTTTTCCGGTTGCGACAGACGACGCACGTCGAAGACATCACTAGCCTAAAATTTTGAGCCCGCGAATCACGCAAAGAACGCGAATTGAATGACAGAGATCATTTATAAAAAAGAGAGCTACGCGATCATTGGCGCCTGTTTTGAGGTCTATAATGAGAAGGGCTGTGGTTTTCTGGAGCCCGTTTACCACGAGTGCTTGGCTATTCAATTCGAATTCCAACGGATTCCCGCAATTTCGAAACCAGCACTAACGCTGAGTTACCGTGGCCGCACACTCGTGCAAACCTACAATCCGGACTTCATCTGTTATCAGAAAGTCGTTCTCGAGTTGAAAACGGTGTCCAAACTCATTGACGAACATCGAGCACAACTATTGAACTATCTTAACGCTACTGGTTTTGAGCTTGGACTATTGGTGAACTTTGGACATTACCCGGGTCTAGAACACGAACGACTTGTCAAAACGCAGCGCTTAAAAGCGAAGGAGGATATGGCCGATGTCTCCCTTTAGGATTCGTGTCCATTCGCGTCATTCGCGGGAAGCAAGATGAAATTCACTACCAACACTTTACTTCCCTGGTTCGTCTTGCTGCTGCCATTGGCTTCAGCGGCAACGATCTCGCTGTTCACGCGCCGATTTAAGACTGTCAGCGCCGCGATTTCAGTCGCAGCTGTTCTCGGAAGTTTCCTCTGCAGTTGCGCTATCTTCACCAAAATCGATATCTCGGCGCCCGAGCTCATGTGGATCAATATCCGCGGAACGTTGCAGGTGCCGATTGGATTCATCCTCGACGATTTGAGCCGGCTGATGCTGCTCATCGTTTCCGGCGTGGGATCGCTCATTCACATTTACTCGTTAGGCTACATGCGCGACGACGCTGGCAAATCGCGCTACTTCGCCGCGCTCTCGCTTTTCATGTTCGCCATGCTCGGCATCGTGCTGGCGAACAATTTCGTGATGCTCTTTATTTTTTGGGAACTGGTCGGCTTCACGTCCTACGTGTTAATCGGTCACTGGTTCGATCGGGACACTGCAGCGCAAGCGGCGAACAAAGCGTTCATCACCACGCGCATCGGCGATTTCGGATTCATGATCGGCATCTTGATGATCTGGATCGCCACCGGCTCGGTCGTTTTCGACGACATCGTTGCGCATCTCTCGAAGATGACGAGCAATCCAACTTATCTCACTATCGCCGCGCTCCTGATTTTTTGCGGCGCCGTTGGCAAATCCGCGCAGTTCCCGCTTCACGTTTGGTTGCCGGACGCAATGGAAGGCCCGACGCCGGTCTCGGCGTTGATTCACGCGGCGACGATGGTGGCGGCCGGCGTTTACCTCCTGGTGCGCGTCGCATTTTTGATTCAAGCGACGCATACCGCGCTACTCGTCATTGCCTGGATCGGGACAATCACAGCGCTACTCGGCGCGTTGCTGGCCACGCAGCAATCCGATATCAAACGAATCCTCGCCTACTCCACAATCTCACAACTTGGCTACATGGTGATGGCGGTTGGATTGACCTCGAGCGAGGCGGCGATGTTTCATCTTTTCACTCACGCGTTTTTCAAGGCGCTCCTCTTCCTCGCTGCCGGCTCGATCATCGTCAGCCTTCATCACGAACAGAACATCTGGAACATGGGCGGACTGGCCCGAAATCTTAAAATCACCTTCGCTACATTCTTTGTCGGCGCCCTGGCACTGATCGGTTGTCCGCCGTTCAGCGGATTTTTTAGTAAAGACGCGATCCTTGCGCTCGCTTTCCAAAACAATATCCCGATCTTTGTTGTCGGCCTTACCACTGCGTTCCTGACCGCCTTTTATGTTTCTCGGGCTGTCACCGTCGTGTTTTTCGGAAAATCGAGAAGTGATCTCGCGCACACGGCGGCAGAATCGCCGCCAGTGATGACCGGTCCGTTGATTATTCTCGCACTCCTTGCCCTAATCGGAGGCTGGTCAGTATTCGCTCGAAACTTTCTGGTCGTTCCACACGAAAAGGAAACCACGCTCATTGTTCCCGCGCTGGCGCTGATCGCATTGATTTCAGGCGCCGGCATTGCGGTTTGGCTTTATCGCAATCGCGAACGCGATCCGTTGCGTGTCGATCTTCTTCGACGCCGCTTTTACATCGACGAGTTTTATCAATGGCTCATTGGCATGACGCAGGAATTTCTCGCGCGCGTTGCCGCGTTCTTCGATCGCTGGATCATTGACGGCGCGGCGGTACGCGGCGCAAGCGGCGCCACGTTTGGATTCGGATCGCTGCTGCGATTGTTTCAAATCGGAAACCTCCAGGCTTACGCGTTTCTCTTTGGATTGGGAATCGTCGCCCTCATTTACTTCACCATTTTCCGCTAATGCTTCTCTTTCTTGTCCTTTGTCCAGTCGTGGCCGCGATTTTGATTATCGCCGGCGTACCGGCTCGCTTCTCGGCGCTGGTTGCCGCGATTCTGAACTTGGTTGTCACGCTTGCTCTTTTCATGGAGTTCGATCGCTCGGCTGCCGGATTTCAATTCGTTAGTTCATTTGCGGTTTCGTCGGATTGGGGAATCCATCTTGCCTTCGGCGTGGACGGCTTGAGCCTGCTCATGCTTTTGCTCGCCGCCATCGTTACCGTCGCCGCGATCTGGTTTACCGGTAAGATCGATAATCACGAAAATGCGTTCTACGCCTGTCTTCTGTTCATTTCCGCTGGCGCGATCGGCGCCTTCGCTTCGATCGATTTGTTTTTCTTTTACGCCTTCCACGAACTCGCGCTGATTCCGACGTTTCTGCTCATCGGAATTTGGGGAACCGGCAACCGCACTCGCGCGGCCTGGAAAATCACGATCTATCTCACCGTTGGCAGTTTTAT
>DASZJH010000042.1:0-2739 GCA_035948375.1 Chthoniobacterales bacterium | reverse complement strand
ATATCCGCGTTCTCGCCCACGGTCAGGGCTCCATCGGAATTGATCTCGCCTTCAACTTTGCCGTCGATCAAAAGCTCCTTTTGGAACTTGATCGTGCCCTTGATTTCAACGTCGCTGGAAAGGACGTCTTTGCCAGAATGTTCAGCCATAAACTTTTTATACTCGTTAGTTGTTGCTTTCGGTTGGTCTCCGTAGGCGGGTTTGTTGGAATCATCATTCCCGGAATTCAACGATCCTTCGCCGATCGACGAGACCGTTCTTTGCGGGATAAATTTTTTCAACACGCATCATCATTGCAATGGTTATTCACATTGTCAACCGGTTCAGCCTATAAAACTCATTTTTCACAATTTACTAGCAAATCGGAACAATTTCGCCGCCCCATTTTGACCCGATAGAACCAGATACCGCGGACCTTGTCCGGACGCGCGATCCAAAATCCGACCCCATTGAACGCTGGGGAATTCCCGACTCAAGTAGGCTCGCGAAATCTTGACCAAGCCCTGTCCCAATCGCACACAAAAACCTATTCAACCTGCCGGTCATGTAGCATTTTTCGGGCTTCCTGGAGATCCTCCGTTCAGAAAAAATCGCGCGCTTTCAGCGGCGCCCTCTAAAGCTTCATGCGACCTCCCCAAGATTGAAGACTGGGCCCGCCTGGATTCGAACCAGGGACCAAGGGATTATGAGTCCCCTGCTCTAACCGCTGAGCTACAGGCCCGAAGGACGAGCCAACATTGAACGCGTAACGTTCAACGTTCAACGATTGTTGTTCAACAACTCGCTGATCGTCTGCTCTAGCACTTCCGCTGAGACCGGTTTTTTCAGATAGGCGTCACCGGCCACCGAAAGGGCAGCTTCCTGTTCTTCGTCGCTGGCGTAAGCGGAGTAATAAATAATGGGTACCCCAGGCTGAATTTCATTGATCTGTTGGCACAGCTCAATGCCCGTGCCGTCCGGTAATCGCACGTCCAAAATGCAGAGATCGAATTTGAATTCGTTGGCCAATTCCAGTCCCTCGGCCACCGTTCCCCCAGTTGCCACGACGTAGCCAAAATCCTGAAGCGACGCTGAAATGAGTAGCCGGAGGTCGGGGTCGTCGTCCACGTGCAGGATTTGGGGTTTCATGACTTGTTCGCCTTCTGTAGCAGTGATCAGGCCAGAAATTCCGGGAGTGAGATTCCTTTTTTACTAAGAGAAACTTAGTAGGCAAACGCCGGCCTGCTTGAGTCATCTCGCCGGTACAATTTTTCCGCGCGCCTCGCCAAAACCGACGCGGTAGCCATCGCCCTGGCACCAACCGGTGATTGACATGCTATCGCCGTCTTCGAGCCATTTCCGTTCTTCGCCGCCTGGCAGTTTCAACGGATTTGCGCCGCGCCAGGTTATCTCGAGCATGCAGCCGCGTGATTCTTCGGTTTCCCCGCTGATCGTTCCGCTTGCGAGCAGGTCACCCGGCTGGAGGTTGCAGCCGCCGACGGTGTGATGCGCGAGTTGTTGCGAGATGCTCCAGTAGAGATTTTGAAAGTTCGTTCGCGTGATCGTGTGCGGCGATTTCGACTTCGCGGTCTGTAATTTCGCCTCGAGTTGAATGTCGAACGTGAAATCGGTTTTCGCGCGCAAATAAGGCAGTGGCTCGGGATCCTGTTTCGTCAAAGGTTTTCGAAACGGCTCCAGAGCTTCCAGAGTCACGACCCACGGCGAAATGCTGGTACAAAAGTTTTTGGCCAAAAATGGACCTAGCGGTTGATATTCCCACGCCTGGATGTCGCGCGCGCTCCAGTCGTTCATCAGAACAAAACCGAAAATGTGATCGGCCGCTTGATCGATCGGCACCGGCTGGCCTAACGAATTTCCGGGGCCGACCAAAAAAGCCATTTCCAGTTCGTAATCCAAACTCTTGGTCGGACCGAAAACCGGCGTGGGCGCGTCAGGCGGTTTGGTTTGTCCTTTCGGCCGCCGCACGTCGCTTCCGCTCACGACGACCGAGCTCGCGCGGCCGTGATAAGCGACCGGAAGCCACTTCCAATTCGGCATTAGTGCGTTCTCCGGTCCACGCAACATCGTGCCAACATTGTGCGCGTGGTGATAAGACGAATAAAAATCGGTGTAATTCCCGATTCTCGCGGGAAGCAGCATTTCGACTTCCGATTGCCGATGAAACACACGCTCGCGAAGCTTTTTATCGTCTCGCAGCGTCGGCACGTCAGCCGAGAGGAGCTCTTGCAAGATCTCCCGAACCTTTTTCCACGCCGATCTACCGAGCGCGAGAAATTCGTTCAATGAATCGCGGGCGAACACCTGTCGGTCTTTTAAGTCCGGGAAATGCCCGGCTTCCTGAAGCGCGGCAAGATCGACAACGTAATCGCCGAGCGCGACGCCAATCCGCGCGTCGCCATCGCGCGGTTTAAAAACGCCGAAGGGCAAATTCTCGAGGGGAAAATGCGATTCCGGCGCGATGTCGACGAATGATTTGAGCGCCATTAGGAAACAAACGTTAGCGCGCGCAAATCTTCTCGCGGCTCATCAAAACTGCAGCTGCCGAACGAAGTCACGAACTTTCGACGCGCTTTGATCCGATCGAGCGTGATCTCCCAATCGCGCCAGGCGAAGACGGTGTCGTGAAACTCGAATGAGTTCGGGGCTTGATCTTCCAGCATGTCAACCGTCTGGGCCTCATCCCAATGATGCTCCGCAGACAGCACGCCGGCGCCGAGCACGTTCAGGAATCCATGCATT
>DASZJH010000041.1:0-27209 GCA_035948375.1 Chthoniobacterales bacterium | reverse complement strand
GGAAGCGCCGGACCTGAACGAGGAATATTTACTTTACCAGACGCTGCTCGGCGCCTGGCCGATCGGAAACGACGGCGCGCCGGAACATAAGGTCGGCGGCGAATACGTCGAGCGCATTCAAGCCTACATGACCAAGGCGTTGAACGAAGCCAAGCTCAATACCAGCTGGATCCAGCCTAACGAAGAATGGCTCGCCGCCACTCGCGATTTCGTGGCGAAAATTTTGGAACCGAATGCGAAAAGCAAATTCCTGGCGACGTTTTTGCCGGTTGCGGCCGAGATTGCGAGACTCGGCGCGATCAATTCGCTCGCCCAGACGTTGCTTAAACTGACTTCCCCCGGCGTGCCTGACATCTATCAAGGCAACGAGATATGGGATTTCTCTTTGGTCGATCCCGACAACCGCCGCCCGGTCGATTACAAACTGCGCGCGGAGATGCTTTCATGTTTATCGACAAAATTCCCGGAAGACCTTTTACGAAACTGGCCGGATGGCCGGATCAAAATGTTTCTCACCCAGCGCACGCTCCATTTCCGCAACGAACATGTCGATCTTTTCCAGCGCGGGAACTATCTGCCACTGCGCGTCACCGGCCCGTGCGCGGATTCCTGCATCGCCTTCGCGCGACAATTGGACGGGCACTGCATTATCGCGATGGCGCCCCGGCTTTCGTCGCGGGTTGGTTTTCCCCCGATTGGCGAATCGTGGAAGGAGACCGCCATCGAACTGCCGGAAAATCTACGGGCGGAACCAGCGCGTGAAGTGTTTACCGGCCGCGATTTACAGATTCGGAATCGTCAGATCCGCCTCGCGGACGCGATGTCGATGTTACCCTTCGCGATGGTGACGAACTAAGGATGCGCACCCCGGGCAAAGCGGTCGGCTAAATCGACGACCACCTGGGAGAAATTGCCGATATTCTTCCCGAGATCCGCCCCGAAACTTGCGAACGTAATGTGCGGCGACGCGACGATGAGCATCACACAGAGCAGCGCGAGATTCATGAGGTAGATCACGACGAGCGAGAAAAATGTTCCGTGGTCGCGCAGGTCAGTCTGACTTTTTGGGATCATCCAACAGGTAAACGTGAGATGGAACGCCCAGGTCGCGCCGATGATGGCGTAAAGCAGCCGGCCATACGGCTGTACGTTGTAGAAAAGGCTGAGCAATCCGTAAATCGCGATCGCCAGAATGCTGTAGAGTGGAAAAAAATAGGGCGCGAGCGCGATCCAGAAATTAGTTCGATTGGTGACGACGTGGCCGCCATCGCGTCCAACCCGAAATTGGCTTACCCGGCCGCCCATCAACCAAACCCAGATGGCGTGAGTTAATTCGTGGCCAAAAACGTAAAGCAAGATTGGCCGGGGCAAACCGATGAACGCGATGAGCCAAAGCACTGCGCCTAGCGAGAAAAACCAGAACGGTTCTGCCGTCCACAATTGTTGGGCGATGGTCGCGCGCGCGAAAACCGTGAAGAATGTCTGAGTCAGAATCGCGCAGACCGGCAGCAGAAAAATGGCGAAGACAAACTTTACCCACCGCGTCGGGATCATGACTCCCGTCATCGTCGCCGACCCGCGTCTAGTCGGAACCACGTAGGGCGGAACTTTGATTCGACCCGCCGGTCGCTGGCCGCGAACCATTCCTGGTCTCCGATTCATCGATGTGATGTTATCGCAAAACCAAGATTAAGCGGAAGAAGAAGTGTTAGGCCCGGCCCATGTAGGCGCCGGTGCGGGTGTCGATCTTGATGGTTTCGCCTTCCTTGATGAAAAGCGGGACGTTAATCGTCTTGCCGGTCTCGAGTTTCGCCCGCTTGGTCACATTACTGGCAGTGTCGCCGCGAACGCCTTCGGCAGATTCAACAACTTTCAAACTGACTGATGCCGGCATTTCGACCTGGACCGGCTTGCCTTCGGCGTAAAGGACCTGAATCTGCGCGTTCTCGACGAGATAATCTTTCGCGTCGCCAATGAGATTATCTTGCAACGTGACGGTGTCGTAGGTTTCCGGGTCCATGAAATGGTAGCCGTTGTGATCCTTGTAACTGAACTCGAGTTGCTTTCGGTCGATGTCGATCAGATCAACTTTGTCGGTGGAACCGAAACGGACGTCAGCGCTGTTGCCGGTTTGAATGTAACGAATAATCGCTTGGACGAACGCGCGTTTGTTCCCGGGCGTGCGATGATGCACCTCAAGAACGATGGCGGTGTTGCCGTTGTACTTTATCGCCATTCCGCGGCGAAGATCGTTTGCTAATGCGGCCATAAAACTTCGGTTGAGGCGTTGAGAGGGTGAGAAGTTGAGTTGAATCGATGCGGCGTCAAGCTCTTCTCAACATCTTCAGAGCAACTTCAAGCGCGTCAGGTCCTGGGAATCGATGACGCCCACTGGCACCTTGTTGTCATCAACGACGACGAGATCGTCGATGCGATGGGTCTCAAGCAATTTGAGAACTTCGACCGCGAGTTTGTCTTTGTGCACGGTCACCGGATTTAACGTCATCAAATCGGCTACCAGCCGTTCGCCGACCTTCGGGTCGGATTGAAAATGCCGCGCGAAATCGCCATGTGTGAAAATTCCGAGCAGTTGTCGATCTTCACCCGCCACAACCGCAGCGCCGGCGCGGACGGCTGTCATTGCCTTGAGCACGTCGCGAATCGTTGCCTTCGGCGCGACGACTGCCATCGCTTCGCGCGGCCGCATCAGCTGATGGACACGTATGAGCAGACTTCGCCCGATCTTTCCGCCTGGATGAAACTTCGCGAAGTCTTCTTTCTTGAATCCACGGGCTTCCAGCAAAACCATCGCGATCGCATCACCGAGCGCGAGCATCGCGGTCGTGCTAGAGGTCGGCGCCAGATTCAGAGGACAAGCTTCCTGCTCGACATTCACGTCGAGGACGACGTGCGCGTTTTTTGCGAGAGTGGAATCTGCATCGCCGCAAATCGCGATGATCTTGACCTGAAATCGCGCGACTGCCGGCAAAATGCGCACAAGTTCCTCAGTTTCGCCACTCGCGCTCAAAGCGAGGATCACATCGCCGTCCGCCACCATTCCCAAATCGCCGTGCAACGCGTTCAACGAATCGAGCACGACCGCAGGCGACCCAGTGCTGGTTAGGGTCGAGGCAATCTTGCCGCCGATGTGGCCGGATTTTCCCACGCCGAGCACGACCACTTTGCCGCGGGCATCGACCGCATCTTTGATCAGCGCGACTGCGCGGGAAAAATTATCTCCAAGCCGCTCGCGGAGTCGTTCCAGCTCGCGGATTTCGAGATCGAGAACTCGTTTCGCTTTTTCCAGATAATCCATTTATCTTGACAATTCTGCGCCGGAGGAGTCTAACCGGCAAGGCCTTAACCGGAGATACAGTGATGAAGAAGCTCGTGATGTTTGGGATTCTAATGGTTGTCGCGAGCCTGCTCTTCGCGCAATCGCCGCAGACGCAAAAGAAAACGAAGACCTTTACCGCGAAGACTGTCAGCAAGACCCGTCCTGCTCCGTCCCCGCCGCCGCTACGAAAGGAAAATACCGAGGGCGTTCTCGCCCGCGCTGCTCGCGGCGGTAATCCACTGCAAATGTTGAATCCGAAAGCGCCGGCCGTCTATGGACGCGCCGAAGACAACGTCTTCCTCGATCCCGAAACCGGAAAGTGGAAAGGGATCAAGCTCCTCACAATTAATTTCTGAGATTTGCGCTACGACGTCCGACACTGGACGGACGCGCCCGATAGGCGAGTTTGAATGGTTGAACGACTCGCCTGAATCACAACCGGTCGTTGCATTTTACTGCGCGACATTTCTCAAGCCGGAGATGCTGCACATCTACCGGCAAATCACCGCGCTTCGGAGCGTCGAGCCGATGGTCATTACCCAAAAGCGAGAAAATTCCGACAGGTTTCCGTTCGATAAGATCGATGTCGTCGAAAAGCCGGCGTCCCACTTTCTGCGGCGCTTCTGGTTCCGACAGATTTACAATAAGCCGTGGCAGATTTCCCGCGGAGAATTGGCCGCCATCACTGGCATTCTGAACCGAGACAACGCGCAGCTTCTCCACATTTTTTTTGGGCACATCGCAGTCCATCTATTGCCGCTGATCCGCGCCTGGTCGAAGCCGAGCGTGGTGTCGTTTCACGGTGCCGACGTTTTGGTCGACATGGAAAAGCCCGCCTACCGCAAAGCAACCAGACAAATGCTCGACACGGTCACACGCGTTTTCACACGAACGGCTTCTTTGAAACGCGCCGTGGTCGAGCTCGGCTGCGATGAAAGCAAGATCGACATCGTACGGACCGGAATTCCCTTAGAGGAATTTCCGTTCCGCGAGCGGGAGTTTCCAGCCGACGGCCGATGGCGTTTTCTGCAGGCCAGCCGGCTGGTCCAAAAAAAAGGCATCGCCACGACACTGCACGCTTTCACCGCATTCCTCATTTATTATCCGGACGCTACATTGACAATCGCCGGCGAAGGGCCAATGCTGGTCGAACTCCAGCAACTAACCCGCAAGCTAAAGATCAATAATCGAGTGTTGCTTCCCGGTTTTGTTTCGCAGGAGAAACTGCGCGAGATCTATTACGCCTCGCACATTTTTCTTCATCCCAGTGAAACCGGCTCCGATGGTAATCAGGAGGGAATTCCAAATTCAATGCTGGAGGCAATGGCGACTGGTCTGCCTATTTTCGCGACGGAGCACGGTGGAATTCCGGAAGCGATTGAAAATGGCGTCAGTGGAATTCTCGTACCGGAGCGCGATCACGAAGCTCTTTCCCGCGCTTTACTGGACACCGCGCGGGACCTTGACCTCTTGAAGCGAGTGGCGCGAAACGGTGCGAACGTTGTCGCCGAAAAATTCGATCAACGGAGCCAAGTGCGCCGGCTCGAAGAAACCTATTTAGGATTGATTGCCGATTCGGGCAAAAAATAGGGCTAACTGTTTCCGCACCGCGTGAAAAGAAAGCCGTTCGGCGGCGCGCCATTGGGTTTCAATGATGGCGGTTGCGCGAGCCCCGTTGTTCTTGAGCAGCTCGCTTGCGAGAGTTTTCAATTGGGCGGTAGTCCGGCCTTCGCCACAAAACTTGGCGAACGCGATTCGTTCAATCGCGCCATCGCCGCCAACGCAAATCGTTCGCGTCAGCAAGGCGTCGCCCGCAACTTGTCCCGGCACGCGACTGCGATCGAGCTGAAGGACAATTTTGTGTTTGGCAACTTCGCGCAGGTATTCAGGATACGGCTTTCGCTTGTCGTGAACGTGCAATTTACCGCGCGGAAATTCTAGCGCAGCCAACAGTTTCCCGCCTTTTCGGCCGTCGAGATTGAAAACAGTCACTGGCTCGTCGGTAGCGACGCAAATTTCGCGCGCCAGCAGCAGTGCGGCGAGATGGTTGCGCGATGGAACGCCCAACTCACGCGTGCCCACGAAAATGCCGGCTTGCTGGTTGGGCGGGACCGCAAAATCCCACGGTTTTTCTTCCAGCGGATAAGGCGTTGCAATAAACGCGACGGTATCGGCTTCTCGTTTCAGTCGGGCGCGTCGAAAAATCTCGGCTGCCTCCGGAGTCGTGGCAATACATCCGTCCGCGCGCGCGACTGCGCGCTCAAATCGCGCAAGCCTTCGCGGATCGCGCAATTGCTCGGCAATCTGGTGCAGTCCGGTCTCTTTCAGCGCGACGGCGACCGTGCGTTTCGCTTTCTGACATTCGATGAGAGCGCGCTCGGTCGCGCGAAAATTTCCGCGGAGCAAAAGAAGGATTGGGCGCTTTTCTTCAATCGCACTCTTCGTCGCGCGGTGAACTGATCCGCGCGTGCAGGCTGCGAACGCGTGAAAATTTATCGGCGGATGGACACTCGCCTCCGGCCCGACCGGCTCGTCGAAGTATTGTTCGAGGTCGTGTCCGCCGGGGTTGAGGAGGCTAAGCCGAAAATTGCTCTCATCACTCGCCGCCATTTTTGTTACTCGTCGTCAGAGCTCGCCGGTGGCGGAGTCGTTGCTCTCAATAGCGCCCCCTGATCGACTTCGTCCATCGGACCAACCGGTACCGCGCGCCGAATCTCCACCGGCGTTTCTTCAGGCTTTGGTTCGACCGGTATCGCTCTCAATATGGGCTTTCCAGCATCTCGATCCGCATTGTCGATCTTTTGATTTCGAGTGTCTGCTCGGACTGTTTGTGTTTCCTGGTTGTCGATTTTTTGGGTGTCGTCCGGGGCTTGATCCGCGGTCTCAATCTTCGTGGTAGCTTTGAGTGAGTTATAGGGATCGTTTTGGGCGAGAAGCGTGGGACCTTTGAGAGCGATCGGTCTCACGTCGCTGAGGTCTGCTGCGAGTTGGGCGCGCGGCGCTTCGGAAGCCGGCACGTCGGTAACAATGCTTGGACGCGGCTCGCCGTGAACATTGCACGCCTCGGTTGGCATCTGCGCGTCGGTCGCGACTTCCATGTATGTCGTGCGTTTTTGAACGACGTCGCCGGTCGGACCTTTGATTGCGTCGTAACATTTGTCCGTCGCAAGCATCCCCGAGCGAGTACAAATCTCGACGTCTTTCAAACCCGCTGGCTGCTTGATTTCCACGGGCGGATAACTGGAGGCCGCTGCGTTCATGATGTCGACCCAGACCGGCAACGCCAGCTCACGGCCGAACGCGCCGCGGTAGATTTTTTGCGGCTTGTCGAAGCCCGCCCAGACAGCGCAGGCGAACTTGCTGTCGTAACCGGCGAAGAGCGCATCCGTGAAATCGTAGGCAGTGCCGGTTTTCCCAGCGGCTGGGAATTTCTTCAGTCCAAATTCCGTGTGCGCGGCCTTTCCAGTTCCATTTTCAAGCGCATCGGCCAGACACGAATGTACTTCATAGGCTATTTCCGGCTTGATCACTTTCTCTTTTTTGACCTCGCGCTGTGCCACCCAAGCCGTGCCGTCTTTTTCTTCGATCTTTTCCAAAATGTGCAGCGCGCTTGGACGCCATCCGCCATTTGGAAAAATGGTATAGGCGAGCCCGAGCTCGGCCAAAGTGACTTCGCTGCTTCCGAGCAATGTCGCTGGGTAGGGTCGCAGAGTAGAACGAATGCCCGCGGTGCGGCAAAGTTTCAGGACATCGTCGAGTCCCGCCTCCGTTCCAATTCGGACAGAGGCGCCATTCTTTGATCTGGCGAGCGCTTGTCGCGCGGTCATCGCCCCTTCGTAACGATTGTCCGCGCTCTCCGGCCCCCACTCGCCGAGAATTCCAGTCATTCCGCCAATCATCACCGCGCGATTGTCCAGCGGCGAATCTTCGACCAACGATCCAGGAAACATTCCGTGCTCAAACGCGGTGGCGTAAACGAACGGCAACATCGCGGTCCCGGCCGGACGTTTGGCCTGCAACGCCCGGTTGTATTGGTTGTGCTCGAAATCTCGGCCGCCGACCAGTACCACGATCCCGCCGGTCTCGTTGTCGATGCCGATCACCGCCCCCTGCAAATAATCAGGCGCCGGTTGTGCCGAGGCGGTGCCGCTCGATTTCGCTTGTTTAAATCGCGCGGCGTATTCGGCATAAGTTTGATGGTCGTAACCGGCATGCTGTTCGGCTTTGTCCAAACTCCTGCGCAACGATTCCTCCGCAATTTTTTGCAAGTCGCCATCGATCGTTGTGTGAATCTTAAATCCTTCATTCATCGCGCGGTTCCAGCCGACCGCGTTGATCACCTGCTGGCGGATGTAATCGACCGCGTAATTCTGGCCCTGAGCGTTTTGCCGGTTGCCGGTCACCAACGCCCGTCCCTGGGCTTCCGCACATTTCGAATCGTCGATGAAGCCGAGATCGCGCATGCGAGTGAGTGCGTAATTTCGCGCGTCACGTGACGCCGCCCTGTCCGACCAGGGCGAAAGGCGATTCGGGCTCTTGATCAAACCCGCGAGAGTCGCGCATTCCTCCAGCGTCATGTCGCTGGCCCTCTTGCCAAAATATCCCCGTGCCGCTGCTTCGGCGCCATAGAGCCCGCCGCCGAAATAAATCCGGTTCAGGTACAGCTCCATGATCTTTTGCTTGTTGAAGTTGTCCTCGATCCGGCGAGCGACAAAAATTTCGAGCAGCTTGCGTCGGTAAGTTTTTCCTTTGAGCGCGAAACTGTTGCGGGCCAGTTGTTGAGTGATGGTGCTTGCGCCCTGACGAACATGGCCCGCCGTCAGGTTTTTCAACGTGGCGCGCAGAATTCCTTGAAGGACGTACCCGTGATGTTGATAAAACCGTGCGTCTTCAACTGCGACGGCCGCGTTTACCAGATTCCGCGGAATTTGGTCGTACGGAATTGTCTCGCGATTTTCGACGTAGATTTGTCCGAAGATTTTTCCGTTTCGATCCAGGATCACGCTGGCCGACTCCATTTGCTCGAGCTTGTTCAAATCGAAAGTCGCGGCCTGGTTTTTCAGATCGGCCAGGTTCATCGAGACATAAATGGCGAGCCCGCCAAGGATGAACGCCGCCACCGTCATAGGGACATAGAACTCGGGCCGCTTGTACCAGGGGGGCCGAAACCGATAGCCTGGAGGCGGGACGAGGTAGTGACTGTCGCGGGACGCTCTCACGGCAAAGGGAGCAAACATTCAACGCGCAATGCGCAACATTCAACGTCCAATTAGATACTCGGCTTTGAGCGCTGGACGCTGGGCTTCAGAGATTCGACGTTTTCTGATTGCAAACCGAACTGGTTCAATTCATTCGCGACGAAATAGAGAGACGTGGCCCGCAGTCGTTCGCGTGGTTCATGGAGCAGGCGCTTTATCATCCCGAATATGGCTATTACTCGAGCGACCGCGCGGAGATTGGCCGACGCGGCGATTACTTTACCAACGTCAGCGTCAGCCCGCTTTTTGGCGAATTGCTCGCCGCCCAATTCGCCGAGGTTTGGAGACTCGGCAGGATCGACAACTTCACAGTCGTCGAGCAAGGCGCGCATCACGGCGAATTTGCCCGCGACGTTCTTGAATCAACGCAGCGCCGATTCCCTCAATTTTTCGCGGCGTTGCGTTACTACATCATCGAACCGTTTTCGAAGCTGCAAGATCGACAATCGGAGGCGCTCGAGAAATTTCAGGATCGCGTGCAGTGGCAAAAATCACTTGAGGAGCTCGAGCCGTTCGGCGGGGTTCATTTTTCTAACGAGCTGCTCGATGCGATGCCGGTGAATCTGCGCGGCAAACTTGTTGGTTTGAATGGAAGCGACTTTGTTTTCGTCGATTCGTCCGAAGACCAAACCACAAACCGGTTGCAGCTCGATTGGATGGCGAACGTCGCCGCGAAGCTAACACGCGGCTTTGTTCTGGCGGTGGATTACGGATTTTCGAAAGCCGACTTCCGCGAAATACTTCAAGTTCGCGCGCGGCATCGATCTCTCGGTTCGCCATTCGAGCAAATCGGGGAAGCGGACATCACAGCGCACGTTAACTGGACCGACATCGCGAAGACCGCTGAGAAAAATGGACTGCGGGTCGCTGGATTCACCGACCAGCATCATTTTCTCGCCGGTATCATTTCGACATACCCGAAAATCATTGCCGCTGAAAAAACAAAACGCGCGTTGCAAACGTTGCTTCATCCGGAAATGCTCGGTCGTAGCTTCCAGGTGCTTGCCCTGGCGAAAGGTGTCGATCTTGCCGCGCGGTTGAGCGGGTTCAAGTTCGCCCGCGACCCCCGCGAGGTGCTCGGTCTATGAGTTGCATCTTGGACGTTTCCACCTAACTTCCCGCTCCCTTTACGGACAAAGTTATGGCCGACGTCGCCAACAAATATCCCGAAAACGCAGCCGGTAAATTCTATGTCGATGAGCAGTGCATCGATTGCGACCTCTGCCGCGAAACTGCGCCCGCGAACTTCAAGCGCAACGATGACGGCGGTCACTCCTACGTTTACAAGCAACCCGAGTCGCCTGAAGAAGAAAACCTTTGCAAAGAGGCGATGGAGGGTTGCCCGGTCGAAGCGATCGGAAGCGACGGCACTTAAGATTTCTTGTAGCGGCGGTCTGTGACCGCCGAAATCCTAAGAATTCGAAATCGCTGAAACGGGCGTAGATTCTCTGCATGGGTTTCATTTTCACGATCATCGGGTTGATGGTCTCGCTGGATATTCTCTGGTGGGTCGTTCTAGCGCGCGCAACCAATCACGCCGGCCGGATCGTCCTTTCGATCTTTATGGTTGCGATGTTGCTCGGCCTGGTCGCGATCATCGCGGCGAGAATGTCGCGCGCCGGTTGGGACCGAATGATTCCGAAATTCGCGGTCTCGGCCATTTTCATCTGGCATTTCATCGGCCTGGGCCTGCTGGCGTTGATCGGTGTCGCGCTCATACCCATTTTGCTCGGTCAAAAAATCATTTCGCGTCGCGCGCCGGCGAAAATCGAACGAGCGGAAACGAGCGCTTGGAGTCGTCGTGATTTCTTGCGCTTCACCGGCGCGATGTTGCCGCCGCTTTTCACGTTCAGCCTCACCGGGATTGCAATGGCGCAACTCAACAAAGTTCGCGTCCGGCGTTTCGTTCTGCCGATTGTCGATCTTCGGGCGGAGTTGGAAGGAATGACTATTGCGCAGGTGAGCGATGTGCACGTCGGCCGATTTACCAAAGGCGAGGTGCTCGAGAAAACTGTGCGCCTAGTGAACGAGATGCAGGCCGATCTCGTACTTCTGACCGGCGATTTGATCAACGACGCACTGGCCGATCTCGACACCGGTTTGGAATTAGCGCGGCGAATGGAAGCGCGTTTCGGTCTGGCGATTATCGAAGGCAATCATGACTTGATCGAAAATCCGCGGGAGTTTGAGACGCGAGTTCGAGCATCGGGCATTCCGTTTCTGCTCGATGAGTCGATGATTGTCGATGTTCGCGGGGTTTCGGTGCAGCTGCTCGGACTCAGTTGGACGCGCGTTTATGGCGAGGGGCGCGATGCCGCGATAGGCACCGCTGTTCGAAAATTGCTGGAGCAACGCGAAGCCGATGCGTTCCCAATTTTAATGGCGCATCACCCGCATGCGTTCGATGCAGCCGTCGACGCGCAGTTACCGCTCACTCTTTCCGGCCACACTCATGGCGGACAACTGATGTTGAACGAGCAGCTCGGATTTGGGCCGGCGATGTTTCGTTATTGGTCGGGACTCTACCGCAAAGACAGAAGCCAACTCATCGTTTCAAACGGCGTGGGCAACTGGTTTCCGTTGCGCGCGAATGCGCCGGCTGAAATCGTTCATCTCACCTTGCGGCGACGTTGAACAGTTAGAGGGGTGGGCGATTCAAGAATGCGCGCGGATCAACCGGTCCTTCGTCAAACCAGGAGGTCGAGCGCATTCTCGAGCTTGATCGCATCGGCCTGGTGATTACGCCATGCGCCGGAGAGGCCGGGCTGCCGGTGCGAACCGCCCGTCGTGCCATCGCCGAATTTCCGGCCTGGTATTTGCGCATGCCGTCATAGGCGTAAAACGGAACGTAGGTTCGTCGTTCTGGAACCGTGAATGTTGCTGTCCAATTAAACGTTGGATCGAGGAGCAGCGTGCCCCTTTCCGTTTCCCACTCCAGCCAGGTATGAGTCAGTAAATCGTTCGCTCGACGTTTTCCGATCACGAGCCGCACGTTGGCAGCGCCATTCAGTTGCAACCGATCGTAAAGCACGACGGCTTTGCCTTTGCAATCTGCCACTCTGGCTGCTTCAACTTCTGACGGCGTTCGCCATTCACGCGAGTAACGATAAGGCATCCCCCGCAATTCGATCATCCATTTGTTGACCAGCGCCAGCGAAAGTCCATTGAACGCGTACCCGGACGACGCCACCAGCGTCGGTTCAATTCGCGACATCTGTCTGTCGTAGGGCGTCGAGTCAATTTCGAAGAAGGCCGATTGCGCGAACCCGAGCGATGTCGACGCACAGAGGACGACCAACCACAGCGATCGGAGAGAGATCATAGGCTTAGGGCCTTGATGTAAAGCAGTGGCCGTGCCGCGGGATCCTGTACCGGCGGTCTACGACTGCCGGGCTGCATCTACTATGACTGTGTTGGCTTCGTCGTTTCCGGCGGTGTTTCACCCGGTGCCGATGTCGATCCAGGAGCAGTTGTGGTCGCCTCGCTCTGCCGAGGCGTCGTTGGATTCGGCGTCGGCGTCGCTGCTTTGGCTGCAGCAGCTTTCGCCGCAGCTTCAGCCGCGGCTTTTTTCTTCACTTCAGCGGCCGCTACCGCGTCCGCCAAGTTTTTATCAACCGCCGCCGCTTCGACCGGATGAATCTTGTGATAATACTCGTTCGATTTCGACAACGCCTCTTTGCGTAACAGCAGCTGATCGAACCGCTCGCGTTTACTCAGCTCGAAGTCCTTGTCCATCTTGATCGCTTCGAACGGACAAACTTCCACGCAGATCTGGCAGCTCATGCAGACCGAGATGTCGATGTCGAACACCTTCGGGTAAAACTGCGGTTTGCCCATGTAATCGGGCTTCTTGTCATCGCTCTTAATTATATAGATGCATTGCGGCGGGCATTCCTTCTCACAAATCTTGCACGCCACACACCGCATCCCTGCGTGCGCATCGTTCCCGTCGAAAATTAGGAACGGAAAGTTCCGGTAATTTTCTGGCAGCGGGTTCCGCTCCTCCGGATATTGCACCGTGATCAGGCGTTCCTTGTCCACATAACTGCCTGCGAAATTCCGCAGCGTCACCGCCATGCCCTTCAAAATTCCCGCGCCGATCATTGGAGTTTCAATCTCGCTGAAATGGCGGCATCTTCACAAGGAAAAGTTCAGCACCATGTTTCGGCTCACCTTCGTCATCTGGCTCTCTGTTGCGCTCCTCGCTCGAGCTGGGGAAATCAACTTCGAGAGTGGTCCACAACGGGTCCATTTGATCGAGCTTTTCACCTCGCAAGGTTGCAGCAGTTGTCCGCCGGCCGAAGCATGGATGTCCAAACTCAAAGCTGAGCCGCGATTGTGGAAGGATTTCGTGCCGATTGCGTTTCATGTCGATTATTGGGACCGGCTCGGTTGGCGAGATCCATTTGCTTCGAAGGAATGGACCGCACGGCAGTATCAATACTCCACCACTTGGAAAAGCGAGAGCGTCTACACCCCCGGCTTCGTGCTCGACGGACGCGAATGGATCGATCGCAACGTTCCAAAATTATCGAGCGAGAAGCCCGGAGCGCTGAAGCTGTCGATCGTTAACGGAAAACTCATCGCTGAGTTTGTTTCCGCCGACGGTGCCATGAAAGATGTTGATCTTCACATCGCGGCGCTTGGATTTGACCTAACAACAAAAGTGAACGCCGGTGAAAATAGCGGTCGTAATCTGCGTCAGGATTTTGTCGTCCTGTCGCTGATGAATCAAAAAATGAACGGCGCCAAAACCGAATTCGCTTTTGATCCCGATCCGCGTGCCGGCGCGATTGCGGCTTGGGTTACGGCGCCGAATCAAGTTGAGCCGATCCAGACGGTCGGTGGTTGGATTCGCTAAATTCTTCAGCGATCCACTTCGCCCATCACGATATCGACACTGCCGAGAATCACCATCACGTCGGCGACGGTGTGACCGAGGCACATGTCCTCGAGAATCGTGAGGTTAATGAAACTCGGCGCCCGCACTCGGTAACGATACGGATTTGGTCCGCCATCACTGATCAGATAAAAGCCGAGCTCGCCTTTCGGTGCTTCGATTCGTCCATAGGCTTCGCCGACCGGCGGACGAAACGCGCGGACCTTCACTTTCGGATTCATAATCGGTCCCGCGGGAATCTGCGGGAGCGCCTGTTTTAGAATCTCCACGCTTTCGCGCATCTCCAACGCGCGCATCATCAGGCGATCGTAGGTGTCGCCGTGATCGCCGAGGGGAATCCGGAATTTGAATCGCGGATAAATTCCGTAGCCGTCGACTTTGCGAATGTCGTAGTTCATACCGCACGCGCGCAACATCGGTCCGGTGATGCCGGCACTGATCGCCAGCTCGGGCGAAAGTTTTCCGACGTTCTGCGTCCGCGCGATCACGATCTCATTTTGCAAAATCAACTCTTCGAACTCATCGAGAAACGTCGGGAACCGATCGGCAATTTGTTTCGCGCGCCTGAGCCAGGCATCGTCAGCGTCCACCCGGCAACCGCCGAACCGCATGTAATCGCACATCATCCGCGAGCCGGAGAGCGATTCGAATAGGTCGAGAATCTTTTCGCGTTCCCGGAACGCGTACATGAGCGGCGTGCCCCACGCACCCATGTCGCTCAAGAGAAATCCGAGCAGCGACGCGTGATTTTGGAGTCGCGTCAGCTCGGCGAGGATCACGCGCAGATATTCGGCACGTTCGGGCACTTCGATGCCGGCGAGCTTTTCGACACTCAGCGCGTAGGCCCAGTTGTTTGACATCGAACAAAAATAATCGAGTCGATCGGTGTACGGCATCGAGCCGAGATAACTGGTCTGTTCGCCGATCTGCTCGTGATTCCGGTGCAGATACCCGAACACGGGTTTGAGCTTGCGAACGATCTCGCCCTCCAGCGCGACGTTCATCCGAAACACGCCGTGAGTCGAAGGATGTTGCGGGCCCATCGACACTTCGAGTAGTTCGCCGTCAACCCGCGAACTCATCGTCACCGGCGGTCGCTCCATTGCCTCGAGTGTTTCGACCGTCGCGCTCATTGTTGCGGTGTCGTAATTTTCTCTGCGCCATCCAACTGCGGCCGCGGCCCATAATGTTTCTTCGCCCGCTCGAGCACTTCATCGTGCGGTGTCGGTTCCCACTCGAAATCGTCCGGCGGCGCGTAATCTTTCCGCATCGGATGATCGACGAACTCGTCCCACATTAAGATCCGGCGCAGATCAGGATGACCGTCAAAATGAACTCCGTAGAGATCGAAAATTTCGCGCTCCTGTAGCTCGGCGCTTCGCCAAACCGGCGTCAGCGAAGGCAATTTCGCACCGTCGGTTCGGTTCACGGTTCGCATTCTAATAATGAGCGGCCCCTGTTTCAGCTTCATCGAGTAGAGGTGATAAACCGCCTCGAGATAACCGGGAATTTTTTCCTCGGTCGTTTGGTCGACCTCTTTCTCGACGCCGTCGACCAGTTGTTTGACCTTCGTAGTCTTCTTGATCGTTCGATCGAGCCAATCGACTCCGGTTACATTTGAGCAAAAATCGAAGCTCAGTGCGCGATGATCGCGAAGAAATTGCGCAACCGCGACCGCGTGCTCGTTGTCGATCAACAGGGACGATTGCTGCGACGGTCCCGGATTAACGACGATGTCGATCTTCGCGCCGCGCGCGGCCAGCTCCGCTCGGTTTTTGATTTGCTCGAGAGTTTCCACTCGTCAGACGCGTTCGAGTTTCGGCGGTTGGTAAGTCCTCGGATTCGCCGGCGGATTCAAATCGTGTTCGCCAAACGCCGGGACCGGAAATTCGCTCGGTTGTTCCGGTTTCAGAAATTCCGCCTTCTCGCTGCCGCTCAACTTCTGACTGTCGATCTTGTGTTGCAGTTCCATGAACGCGTGGAGCAAGGCTTCCGGCCGCGGCGGACAACCGGGAATGTAAACATCGACCGGAATGTAACGATCGATTCCCTTGAGAACGTTGTAACCTTGTTTGAACGGACCGCCGGAAATCGCACACGCGCCCATCGAGATCACATACTTCGGATCGGGCATCTGGTTGTAGAGCCTGACAATTTGCGGCGCCATTTTCTTGGTTACGGTGCCGGCGACGATCATGAGATCAGCCTGGCGCGGCGACGGTCGGAAGACTTCGCCGCCAAACCGTGCGATATCGTAACGCGACGCCGCGGTCGCGATCATCTCGATCGCGCAACAGGCGAGGCCGAATTGGAGTGGCCAGATCGAATTCTTCCGACCCCAATTGTAAAGCTCCTGCATTGAGGTGACCCAAACGCCTTGCCGCTGCAATTCGCTGCGCAAACCTTCGTCGATTTGCCCTTCGTTCATTCTACTTCCCCCAATTTAAACAACCTTTGCCCCAGGCCCAAACCAGACCTTCAACGAGCAGCAGCAAAAAAACGAGAATCGCCACGAACGCGCCGACCGGCAAACCGGTGAACGCGACCGCAAACGGCACCAGAAAAATCGCTTCGACGTCGAAAATCAAAAAAAGGATCGCGTAGAGATAGTACTGCGATCGGAATTGAATCTGAGCTTCACCGATCGATTCGACGCCGCATTCGTAAGTAGCATTCTTCTGCGTGCCGGGCTTTGGCGGTTGAAAAAACCTTCGCCACAGCCAGGCCAGCCCGAGCGGCAGCAACGGAAAAACCAACGCCACGCCGGCGAAAATGACGATGAACAAATACGGATTGGGAGTCATGAATCAAAGATCGACAATTCAGCCACGGGTCGACACAGATTTACAGCGATAATCAGAAATAATACTACAACTCTTTGATCTGTGTTTCATCTGTGTTAATCGGTGGCAATCAAAATGGCTGATTCAGTCGATCAGATCTTCTTCCACGCGAAACAATCGCTGCTTTCGCCACTGGCTGATCGCGCGCCGGATTGGCTGATTCAAGTTGCTTCGAGTTTGGTCAACATCGGTGCGTTGCTCGGCGTTTTTCTGAGTCTCTTCGCGCTCATGTCTGTGCTCGAGCGGAAAATTCTCGGTCGAATGCAAAATCGTTACGGCCCGAATCGCGTTGGTCCGTTCGGACTTTTTCAACCGGTCGCGGACGGAATCAAAATGTTGATCAAGGAGGATATCGTTCCGGTGCGGGCGGACAAGATCGTCCATTTTCTCGCGCCGATTCTGATTGCCGCGACCGCGATTCTTAGTCTCGGAATCATTCCGTACGGCCGAAACATGACGCCGTTCGTGATCGACGGCGGAATCCTGTTTTTCTTTGCCGTCGGGTCGACAACGGAACTCGCGGTCTTCATGGCTGGGTGGGGCAGCAACAATAAATTCTCGATGCTGGGCGCCATGCGTGCGATCGCGCAGATGATCAGTTACGAACTGCCGCTCATCGTCACGATTCTTCCGGTCGTGATGATCGTTAGCTCACTGAACCCCGACAAAATAGTCGCCGCCCAAAGTCCCTACGTGTTTGGCTTCGTACCGCACTGGTTTGTGCTCACACCCTGGGGATTTGTCGCCTTCCTCTTATTTTTCGTTTCCGGTTTGGTCGAATCGAACCGGACACCGTTCGACGTCCCGGAAGGCGAATCAGAAATTGTTGCCGGTCACATGACCGAATACTCCGGGTTTAAATACGCCACCTTTTTCATGGCGGAGTACATTGGAATGTTCGCGGTGAGTGGACTCGCGGTGACGCTCTTTCTCGGCGGCTGGCATTCGCCATCGCCGTTCCTCGAATTCATTCCGTCCTACGTTTGGTTCTTCGCGAAGTTGTCGATCCTGCTTTTCGTTTACATCTGGCTGCGCGGCACGTTACCGCGCACCCGGGTCGACCACATCATGAACTTCGCCTGGAAATTCATGCTGCCGATGGCTTTCACTTGTTTTATCGCTGCGGCGGTTTGGCATTATGCTGGCCGTGGCCTAAGCGGATGGCTCTGGTCGCTTGCGGTGATCGCCGTGGTCTACGTCACGTTGTCGATGTTGCTCGAGACAAAAAAGAAATTCGCACCCCGCACTTATCGATTCGCTGAATGAGCACGGTCGCCTTTTCCATCATCACAATTTTGACGCTCGCGGCGGCGCTTGCCGCGGCAACTCTGCAAAAACTGATGCACGCCGCACTCAGTTTTGCGGTGATGTTTCTGGGGATCTCCGCGCTATTCTTTCTGCTCGGCGCGGAATTTGTCGGCCTCGTCCAAATTTTCGTTTACATCGGGGCTGTCGCCGTCCTGATCGTGTTCACGATTCTCCTCACCCGACACGACACTGAAAGAGTTCGCGGATTTAATTGGAGCGGCGTCGTTGTCGCGCTGGCTGTGTTCGCCGGTTTGATATGGGCAATGGAGAGCACCAAATCGCTTTTGATCGGCCCGCCTCAGATTGAACCGCTGACTGTTCAGCGAATCGGCGAACTGCTGATGACGAGTTATGTCTGGCCGCTTCTTTGCATCGGGGTTTTGCTTACCGCCGCGCTCATTGGAGCGCTCATTCTCGTGCTGGAGGAAAAACGCGAATGACGTTGTCGATCGTTCTCGTCGTATCCGCGGCGTTGTTCTGCATCGGACTGCTCGCTGCACTCAGCCGGCGTCACGCGATTTTCATTTTAATCGGAATCGAGATGATGCTCGCCGCCGCAAACATTAATTTCATTGCGTTCTGGCGATTCGCGCCGCAGCCCGCGCAACCTACTGGCGTCATGATCGCGATCTTTGCCATCGCCATAGCTGCCGCCGAAGCGGCGGTTGGTCTCGCGATGGTGATCACTGTTTATCGCCACTTCCGTACGACCAATGTCGATCAACTGAATCAACTCAAAGGATGAACTTCTGGATCACGAACAATGTTTGGCTGATTCCGGCAACGCCGATTGTCGCTGCGCTTTTGATTCTGGGCTTCGGCAAACGCACGCGTCTCATCGCCGCCGTTGTGGCCGTGCTCGGACAGGTCGTTGCGCTGACGATGTCGATCTTCGCGTTTCTGCCCACCCTTCACGCTCACGGCTTTCGCACGGTCGAAGATTTTACCTGGTTCAATTTCGGTGATCAGCAGCTGCGCATCGGTTTCGTTCTCGATCCGCTAGCCGCGGCGATGTTGCTCATGATCACGTTCGTTGGGCTTTGCATTTTCGTTTTCAGCATCGGTTACATGGGCAAAGACAAAAATTTTTCACGGTTCTTCGCTTACCTTTCGTTTTTCTCTGGGGCGATGCTCGGCGTGGTCGTCGCCAACAGTTTGCTGCTACTTTTTGTTTTCTGGGAACTGGTCGGACTCGCTTCCTATTTATTGATCGGATTCTGGATTGAACGACCAAGCGCGGCAGCTGCGGCGAAAAAGGCGTTCATTACCACGCGGATTGGCGACATGGGATTCTTTCTCGGAATCCTGTGGATCTATCACAAAAGCGGAACGTTGCTCTTTTATGAGGCCGGCCATGGCTGTCTCGAAAACGTCGAGGTGCTCGGCGCCAGCGCAACGTTCATCGCGCTCCTGATCTTCTGCGGCGCGGTTGGCAAGTCGGGACAATTTCCGCTTCACGTTTGGTTGCCGGACGCGATGGAAGGTCCGACGCCAGTCAGCGCGTTGATCCACGCCGCGACCATGGTCGCCGCCGGTGTTTTTCTGGTCGCGCGTGTCTATCCGATTTTTTCTGTCGGCGCGATCAATGGCATAACGCCGTCGCTTACCGTTGTGGTTTGGATTGGAGTCGTCACCGGTTTAATGGCGGCGCTGATCGCGGTCGCTCAATGCGACATCAAACGCATCCTCGCTTACTCAACCGTCTCGCAACTTGGATTGATGATGGTGTCGCTCGGCGTCGGCGGTGTCGCGGCCGGAATCATGCACCTGCTCGCGCACGGCTTTTTCAAAGCGCTGCTCTTTCTCGGCGCCGGTTCTGTCATTCACGGACTGCATCACGAACAGGACATTCGCAAAATGGGCGGACTGCGAAAGCTCATGCCGATCACCTTTGCGACTTATGCGATAGGAATGATGGCGCTCAGCGGCGTCCCGTTCTTTTTCTCCGGCGGTTGGACGAAGGAAGAAATTTTGCAGACGACGTCGCACTGGCCGGCATCGCGCGCGCCCTACTACCTTTTGATGTTCGGCGTCGTGCTGACCGCGCTCTACATGACGCGCCAGATCATCTACGTCTTTTTAGGTAATCGGCGGGCCGCTTCAGAACAAGCGCACGAAAGCCCAGGCGTGATGACCCTTCCACTCATCGTTCTCGCGGCTTGCGCAATCGCACTCAGCATTGTGCTCACTCCTGCCTGGCCGTGGCTTGAAGATTATCTGACAGGGCATGCGGCGAAGTTTGACGCAAGTCTGTTAATTCAACTGACGTTGCTCGTCTCGTTCGTGCTCGTCGGAATCGGCGTCGGCCTTGGCGTTTGGATGTACCGACGCGCTGGAGAAACAGACCCGCTGCAAACAAAGCAGCCGGCGCTCTTTCGTTTTCTCGAAAACAAAATGTGGATCGACGAAATTTACGATCGCACTGTCATCGCCCTGTCCGCGCTTATGGCGCGTGTTTCCGACTGGATGGATCGACATGTTTGGGACGGGTTGGTCCGCGGAGTTGGTGCGATCGGACAAATTGTCGCCACGCTCACCACCGACGCAGATGAGGGCGTCATTAACGCAGGCGTCGACGAAACAACTGACGGCGCGAGAGGGCTTGGCCGCGTGATGTCGCGGCTTCACTCGGGGCAAATTCAAATTTATCTAGGCGCTGTCGCGCTTGGGATGCTCGCCCTTCTTCTCTTTTACGCATGGTTGACTTGATCACTACGCTCATCATCATTCCAGTCGCCGGCGCGATCCTGCTTTACGTCGGCCACCTAAGAAATCCGCGCTCGGTTGCGCTGATCTTTAACGCGCTATCCGCGTTTTACGCGGTGATACTCTGGCGAAATTTCGATGTGAGCGCGCCTGGGTTGCAGCTCATCGAACGGCACACTTGGATTCCTTCGATCGGCGCCGAGTACGTTGTCGGCATTGACGGACTGAGTCTTCTTCTTGTCTTGCTCACGTCGCTCGTTTTTCCATTCGCGTTTTGCGTTCAACGGCTCGAGCGCGGTGCCTGCGCGCTGCTTCTCGTGATGCAGGCGGCGCTTTATGGGACATTCACCGCCCAGAATTTTATTCTGTGGTTTTTGTTTTACGAGATGAGTCTGGTTCCCGCCTTTCTGCTCATCAAAATCTACGGCAGCGAGAATCGCGACTACGCGGCGGTAAAATTTTTTCTCTACACGTTCCTTGGCAGCGTTGCCATGCTGCTGGCGTTCCTCGGAATTTATTTTGCGAAAGGAACATTCGATTTCGTTACGCTCGCTGACCTTGGAAAAGGTGGTTTGCTCACCGGCAACGTTCGATGGCTCGTCTTTGCCGGAATTTTTCTTGGTCTCGCCGTTAAAGTACCACTCTTTCCGTTTCACACTTGGTTGCCAGACGCCTATCAAGCCGCTCCGACCGGTGTCTCGATGGTGTTGACCGGCACGCTGTCGAAAATGGGCGTTTATGGTTTCATCCGGTTGCTCGTCCCGCTTTTCCCAAACGAAATTAAAGCGGCCGCGCCGTGGCTGCTCACGTTGGTGATTTGCTCGATCGTGTTCGCGCCGCTGGCGGCATGGGCGCAGCGCGACCTCAAACGCATGGTTGCTTACTTGTCGATCAACCACCTCGGCTATTGCCTTCTCGGTCTATTCGCCATCACTGCCACATCGACATCGGCTGTGATCGACAGGCACGCGGCGCTGACCGGCGTGTTTCTCCAGATCTTTAATCACGGAATTACCGCGGCGGCGCTGTTTTACTTTGTGGGACTTCTCGAACAACGCCGCGGCTCGCGGGGGATCGATGATTTTGGCGGCTTGATGCAACGCACACCGTTGCTGTGCGGCTGGATGAGCGTGGCGATGTTTTCTTCGCTCGGTCTGCCGGGATTGAACGGATTCATTGGCGAGTTTCTGATCTTCAAAGGTTCGTTCGCGATGACGGCTTCGTTCACGGCAATCGCAGTGCTCGGTCTTCTTTTTACGGCGGTGACTTTTATGCGCGCGATGCAATCACTCTTCAGCGGTCCGCTCCCCGAAAGCTGTAACGGCTTCTCGGATCTCTTGGTCAGGGAGAAGTTCGTCATTGTTCCGGTCACGCTCCTCATGTTCGCGATCGGCATCACGCCGCAGTTCGTTTTCAACATCTTCAACGCCACCGTCGTTCACATGGCGCGGCTGTTTAGCTAAAGCCGGATGATCGCCTGGACGATTTACGTCACGTTCGCCGGCGCGGTGGTCATTTTGCTTCTGCCCCGCATTTTCGCCCATTGGATCGCGCTCATCGCAACGCTGGCCGGGTTCGCCGTTAGTCTGGAGACATTTTTCCGTCCCGATGTCGATCTTGCCCATTTCACAACCATTGTGCGCGTGCCGTGGGTGCCGGCGCTCGGCATGAATTATCATCTCGCGCTCGACGGAATCAGTCTCGCGCTCGTTTTGGTGACGGGAATCGCCGCGGTCAGCGCGGTTTTGTTTTCCTGGGACGTGGTCGATCGCGCGAAGGAATTTTTCTTCTGGCTGCTGCTAGTGGTTGGTGGCGCTTACGGCGTTTTTCTCAGCGCCGATCTGTTTCTGTTCTTCCTTTTCTACGAACTGGTGATCGTCCCGAAATATTTCCTGATCGCGATCTTCGGTTCGACCAACAAGGAGTACGGCGCGATGAAGTTGACCCTCTACTCCTTTTTCGGGGGCGCACTTGTTTTCCTTGGAATTCTGGCCGTATACGCCGCTACCGGCTCGCTTGATCTCAATCAGCTCGCGCAATTTCAATTCTCTCCTCAACTGCAATCGTGGGCGTTTCCGGTTCTGTTTCTCGGTTTCGCGGTCCTGGCCGGTATCTGGCCGCTGCATACCTGGGCCCCGACTGGACACGTCGCGGCGCCGACGGCCGGTTCGATGTTGCTCGCGGGAATCGTAATGAAATTGGGCGCCTACGCCGGGCTTCGCGTAGCGATGAACCTATTCCCGCAAGGTTTCCAAATGTGGCACAGCTCATTCGCGGTGCTCGCCGTGATCGGAATTGTTTACGCCGCCGCAGTCGCGCTGCGTCAGCGCGATCTCAAATTCGTAATCGGTTATTCCAGCGTCAGTCACATGGGATTCGTGCTGCTCGGACTCGCGACTGCCAACGTCTTCGGGGTTTCCGGTGCGGTGTTGCAAATGTTTTCTCATGGCGTCATCGGCGCGCTTCTCTTCGCCGTGTCCGGAACCATGATCTATCGCCGCACGCACACCCGCGATCTCGACGCGCTTTCGGCGATGAATCTGCGACGCACGCTTCCATTCGCCGCGTTCACGTTTGTGATTGCGTCCGCGGCTTCGATGGGCATCCCCGGATTTAGCGGATTCGCCGCCGAAATCACAATTCTCATCGGTGCCTGGAAAGTGTATCCGGTCGCGGTCTGGATCGTTGGCGCGGGAATGGTGCTCGTTGCTGCATTCACGCTGCGCGCGTTGAAGCGCGCCTTTTTCGATGTCGATCCTGCGATGGCGGACGCCGCGTCGCCGCAAATGGAGCCGATCACAATTCCGGAAAAACTTGGCGCGGGTCTGCTTATGTTCGCAACGCTCGCGGTTGGACTTTATCCAAAACTTCTGCTCGACCGAATTCAGCCGGCGGTTGAAACGCTGCGCTTTTTGAAATGAGCTACCTCGAGTTACTCAAACTCGCGTCGCCGGAAGCGATTGTGGTTTTGATTGCGCTGGCTGTTTTGGCCATTGGCCTCACCAAATCGAATCCGAAAGCGATCTGCTCCTTTGTAACTGCGGCTGGGCTCGCGGTCGCGGCCGGCGCAGCTCTAATGTTGCCCGGTCAAGCGACGCTATTCGGGGGCAAGCTCGTGATTTCGCCGCTCAATACGCTCTTCAAAATTATCTGTCTCGCGCTGGCCTTCGTCACTGTTCCGCTGGCGGCTTCAGAAAAATCTCTGCGCAATAGTGGCGAATTTCTGGCGATGCTCTTGCTCGGCGCCGTTGGATTAATGTTGCTGGTGGGCAGTGAAGAGCTGCTCATGATCTTCATCGGACTCGAACTGCTCGGTCTCTCCCTTTATGTCATGGCCGCGTTCGATAAGATCGACATCCGCTCGGCTGAAGCCGGCCTGAAATATTTTCTATTCGGCAGCACCGCCAGCGCCTTCACTCTTTTCGGAATCAGTCTCGTTTACGGAATGACCGGCACGACCGCGCTCGAAGCAATCGGCCAAAAACTTGCCGCCACCAACTTTCAGCCGCTGCTCGCTGTCGGTGTCGTCATGACTCTGATCGGTTTTGCGTTCAAGATCGCCGCCGCGCCGTTTCATCTTTGGGCACCCGACGCATATCAAGGCGCGCCAATCCCAACCGCCGCTTTCATTTCTTCCGCTTCCAAGGTGGCGTCGTTCGTCGTGCTCGGGAAAATTGTGCTCGTCGGCTTCGGTCCGTTTCATGGCAGCGCGGCCTGGCATGCGATGATTGCCGGCTGGTCGCCCGCGCTCGCAGTACTGGCGGCGTTTTCGATCTTGCTGGGAAATTTTGTTGCTCTCGCTCAAACGAATGTCCGCCGTCTGCTTGCTTATTCTGCGGTCGCGCATAGCGGCTACACTTTGATTGGACTCATCGCCGGCGGGCGCGACGGATTTTCAGCGACGCTTTTTTACACGACGATCTACGCGGTGACGCTGGTTGGGGCTTTTGCGGTCACGGGAATAGTTCGCCGCGAAACCGGCGGAGACGATTTACAAAATTTCGCCAGCCTGGCAGCTCGTTCGCCCTTCGCAGCGGCCTGCATGTCGATCTTTATGCTCTCGCTTGCAGGGTTGCCGCCCTTGGCCGGATTTTTTGGAAAGTTTTATCTCTTCAGCGTTGCGTTGCGCGCCGATCGCGGCCTGCTCTGGCTGGTGATCGTCGCGCTCTTCGGCAGTTTCGTTTCGCTCTATTACTACCTGATTGTGCTGAAATTCGTCTTCGTCGAAAAATCGCGCGAGCCCCGTCCTTCACTCGCGCCTCCTCACTTCGTCACGAATGCTACGATCGCGATTTTGGCCGGGGCTATTCTCTTTTTCGGGCTGCTGCCACAAACTTTGGCCGCCCGGATTCTCAATTCGCTGCCTTAAAAAATTTTCCCTTCGACGAAAATAATGCGTGATCATTTGTTGAAAATCGCGTTATAGATTTTCCGTGCAGCGAAAGCGGACAGATAACGCCGCAGACGTTCGCCGCGCGAAGGGCGGCCCGATTAGCGAATTCATCGATCGGCATTACCGGCACTTCAACGCCGCCGTGCTCAAAGAAGCCGCCGACGGTTATCGCGATCACCTTGATGGCGGAGGCAAAATGATGATCACCGTCGCGGGTGCGATGAGCACGGCCGAGCTTGGCGTCTCGCTCGCGGAGATGATTCGTCAAGACAAGGTCCATGCCATCACCTGCACCGGCGCCAACCTGGAGGAGGACATATTTAATCTTGTTGCTCGTTCGCATTACGAACGGATTCCGAATTACCGCGAATTGTCGCCGCAACAGGAGGAGCAATTGTTGAATCGCCATCTCAACCGCGTTACCGACACCTGCATTCCGGAAGAGGAAGCGATGCGGCGCATCGAGAGTGTTGTTCTCGAGGAATGGATCTCCGCGTCGAAAAAGAAGGAGCGAAAGTTTCCCCACGAGTTTCTGTTTAAGATTTTGCGGGAATGCCGGCTCAAACAATTTTACGAGATCGATCCGACGGACAGTTGGATGATGGCGGCCGCGCAAAAGAATCTGCCGATTTTCGTTCCCGGCTGGGAAGATTCTACGCTCGGCAACATATATGCTGCGCGCATCATCACCGGCAAGATCACTGAACCGCATACCGCGCGCTCGGGCATTGAATACATGATGGAGCTCGCGAAATGGTACGGACGCGAGTGCAAGGGTTCCTCGATCGGCTTTTTTCAAATCGGCGGCGGCATCGCCGGCGACTTTCCGATTTGCGTCGTGCCGATGCTCAACCAGGACGTCGTCCGCGAAATCGTGCCGGAATGGGGCTACTTCTGCCAGATCAGCGATTCGACCACGAGCTACGGATCGTACTCCGGCGCCGTGCCGAATGAAAAGATCACCTGGGGCAAACTTCGGGCCTCGACGCCGCGTTTCATCATCGAATCCGACGCGACCATTGTTGCCCCACTGATCTTCGCCAAAGTTCTCGGCTGGTAAAGGCGAATGGAGCGAATGGGATCAGCGACATGGCCGGCACAGCCGCGAGGTAGCGGTTGAGGCAGCGGGGCTATCGAAATACAACGCGTTCTTGACGATCGCGCGGCGCATTTAGAAGAATGCGATCATGAAATTATCCCTGATTGCAATCGCGGTCTTGGCAGCGGCATCGCTCGCTGTTTCAACTTTTGGTCAACAAACACCAACCTCGCCCGCGGCCGGCGGTAAGATGGTCAACACCGGCCAGGTTCCCGTCCCCGCAAATCCGGCCGGTGGCGCCGGTGCGACGGCGTCGTCCGCCCAGCCCAGCGCAGCGGACATGCAAAAAATGATGCAGCAGATGATGGAGCTGGGGAAGCCGGGCGAGAACCACAAGATGCTCGCCGACACGGCCGGCACCTGGAATTATACCGTTAAAATGTGGATGGACGGTGATACGTCCGCCAAGCCGCAGGAATCAAAAGGCACCGCCACCCGAAAAATGATCATGAACGGCCGGTTTTTGGTCGGCGATTATACCGGCATGATGAAAATGCCGGGCCCTGACGGCAAAATGCAAGACGTCACGTTTAAAGGCATGGGCCTCGAAGCTTACGACAACGTGAAGAAAAAGTTCGTTGCCACCTGGATGGATAACATGGGGACCGGAATCATGACGATGGAAGGCGACTACGATCCAGCGACTAAGTCGCTAACCAGCACCGGCGAAGAAGAAATGATGCCGGGAATGAAAACGCAGATTCGCTCGGTCACGAAGTTCCCCGACAAAAACCACATGACCCTCGAGTGGTATGAGAACCATGGCGGTGGGGAAAAGAAAACGATGGAGATTAATTACACCAAGGCGAAATAGACTTCCTCCAAATCTTAAGTTTCTCCTAAAGGGCCCGCGGGTTCGTCCTCGGGCCCTTTTTATCTTTTTCGCCTTTGAATTCCGCGACTGATAATGAAGTGCGCCACGAATCCGAGCCCAAACAGCGCGTATCCGATCTCGGGCCTCAACGTTAATGCGATCGCGAGTTCTGCGATTCCGAACGACCAGACGAAAGTTTCGCCCGCGAACGCTTGGCCCCATTGCGGCCGACGACCGGATGCCGGAACGAGCGGCTTGAGTGAGGGCCAGAACCGCGGGACGGATCGACAATAGGCGCGATAAGATTCGCCCTGGGTTTGAAGCAATGCTTCCTCTTCGCGAAAGATCAGCCGATAAACAAAAATCCAATTCGTCAGCACTAGAAAAATAAATCCGGACAAGCTCGCGAGCACGCCGATTCCCCCCGCCATGGGCAGGTTGCCAAGATACAGTGGATTTCGTGTATAACGAAACGGACCGTCCGCAACCAACGCTTCGGAATGTTGCGCCGTGTCATGAACAATGCTCGTTCGCAAATAAGCCGCGCCCCA
>DASZJH010000040.1:0-1708 GCA_035948375.1 Chthoniobacterales bacterium | reverse complement strand
GATCCGCGATCCGCGGGAAGTGATTCTCTCCTACATCAGGAAAAATTCGGATCCGGAGTTGGAGGATTTCGGGTTTGTTCAGCAATGTCAGATTTTCGATTTCGTGCGTGAACGAACGGGCTCGATCCCGCCGGTTATCGACGCAGACGATGTTTTGAAAAATCCGCAGAGAATTTTGCGACTGCTTTGCGACGCAGTCGGCGTTGAGTTCGACAAGGCGATGCTCTCCTGGCCGCAAGGGCTACGTGAGACCGATGGAGTGTGGGCAAAGCATTGGTACGACGCCGTAGCAAGATCGACATCGTTCGAACCCTACAAACCGCGAGAAGGCAATGTTCCCAATTCGCTCCGCGATATTTACGAGCAGTGTCGGAGGTGTTACGAAGACCTTCACAAACATCGGTTGAAATAGATGCAGCAGAAATTCAATCCCAAGAACAAGGACCTGATCGTCAACATCAACGGTCAACTTGTGCATCGCGACAAAGCCGGAGTGAGCCCATTCGATTCCGCGATCCAAGGTGGCGACGCAGTTTGGGAAGGTCTTCGACTTTATAACGGCCGCGTCTTTAAGTTGCACGAGCACCTTGACCGACTCGAGAAGTCGGCGCGCGCGCTATCGTTTGTCGATCTTCCGCCCCGGGAAAAAATCATCGAGGAATTGAAGCGCACGCTCGCCGCCAACAAGATGCGCGACAGGGTTCATATACGGCTGACGCTGAGTCGCGGCGTGAAAATTACGTCTGGAATGGACCCGCGATTGAATCAGAGCGGCTCGACGTTGATCATTCTGGCGGAGCACAAGGCGCCGGTTTATTCGAAAGATGGTTTGAAGCTAATCACCGCGTCCGTCCGCCGGCCGCCGCCCGAAGTTCTCGATGCGCGAATTCATCACGCGAACTTACTTAATTCGATTCTAGCCAAGATCGAAGCGAACAACGCCGGGGCTGACGACGCGGTTATGCTCGACACCAACGGTTTCATTGCCGAAACGAATGCCACGAATGTTTTCATTGTGCGCAAAGGCGACCTGGCCACGAGCAAGACGGTCGCATGCCCGGAAGGAATCACGCGCGCGACGGTTATGGAGATTTGCGCCGCAGAAAAAATTCGCTGCGTCGAAGCCGATTTGTCACCGGTCGATGTCTACAGCGCCGAAGAAGTTTTCTGCACCGGCACCATGGGCGAATTGGCCGGCGTCGTTAAGATCGACAGTCGCCAGATCGGTGACGGCCAGATCGGACCGATGACGAAACGCTTAAGCGAACTTTACGCGAAGCGCACGGCGAAAGAAGGCGTGCCGGTGGTCGATTAACTATTCTGTGCGCAACGCTTGAACAGGATCGACAAGCGCGGCACGGCGCGCGGGCACCAAGCACGCAACCAGCGCAGTCGCGGCCAACAACACGCTGGCGCCGCCCAGCAACGCCGGATTGTGCGCGGAGACTTGGTAGAGTTGCGCGGCGATTAAACGTCCGAGGGCAAACGCCGCAACGATTCCAACAGCGAGACCGATGAGAACCGGTCGCATTCCCTGATTCACGACCAATCGCAGAACATCGCGCGTTTGCGCGCCGAGCGCCATGCGGACGCCAATCTCTCCAGTGCGTTGCTCGACGGTGTAAGAGACGGCTCCGTAAATTCCGATGCTGGCGAGCAGCAGCGCTACACCGGCAAAGATCCCCAGAAGCCACATCATCAGCCGCGT
>DASZJH010000039.1:0-14934 GCA_035948375.1 Chthoniobacterales bacterium | reverse complement strand
TTCATCGTGGGCGGAATCATCGGCGCGATCCTGCTACTCGCGGTGTTTGATTGGGCGCTGATCGTCATGTCGGCGGTTGTGGGTGCCCATCTGATCTCGCACACCGTCGTACTGCCGCCGACTGGAGCAACCCTTCTGTTTGTCGGATTGGCTGCGATCGGAATTATTGTACAAGCGTCAACCTTTCGCGGAAGACGGGCAGCCTAACCGCCTTCGCTGATGGTACGGCGGGACAAGGGTTTTTTGCTGACAAAGCGAAGATCGACATGTGAAAATGCGAAGCATGAACTCACAAAGAACTGGCTTGCGGGTCGCGTCTGCGATTTTCGCGCTTGCTGCGATTATCCACATCGTGCGTCTCTTCACTCATTTTGCCGTTCAGATAGGAGGTCAAATCATCCCGATGGGCGCGAGTTGGGTGTTTCTCATCGTGTTCGGCGTGCTCTGCTTTTGGATGTGGCGACTCTCGTCGGCGACGGCATAGAGACTGACGAATACCTGGTGTTGGCGGCGACTAGGAAATGAGACAATCGACTCTGGCACTCATTTGTGGACTGATTCTGTTCGTTGTTCTCGCCTACTCGTGGTGCGGACGAAATCCGCCGACACAAGTGAGCGCGTTGGCGCCAACTCCGACGCCAACGCCATTGCAGGCAGCTCCAACAGCGAGTGCGGCCGCCACCGCGTCGGCCGTGGCGCCGGCTTCGCCCACCGCTCCGCTCGAAACACCGCCGCCAGAATTCCAAAAGGTAATCCAGAAAGCCGAACCAGCGATCATCGAGATCACTGTCTTCGACGCGAAAGGGCAGCTTCTTCGCGCAGCGAACGGTTTCTTTGTTTCGCGCGACGGATTGTTTGTCACCAGCACGGCGGCAATTGCCGACGGTGCTTACGGCGTGGCGAAATCGAGCGACGGCAAGATTCGCAACGTCTCAGGCGTGATTGCATCTTCTCCGGAATCCGAACTCGCTCTTCTCCGCGCTGAAACAAAAGTCGGAGTGCCGTTCCTGCCGTTGTCCAAAACGTCTGAATCGATCGTGGTGGGCGCGTGGGCCGCGGCAGTTGGCAGCTCGCTTCAACATAAAGAACAGCCGGTCGCCGCCGGCAAAATTTCTGCGCGCGGATCTGACCCGAAGAAAGACTCGTTCCAAATCAGCGGAGCGATTCCGCCGGACGCCTCGGGCGCTCCGGTTGTCGACGACCAGGGCGAAGTGGTAGGAATCGTGACCGCTGGTGGCAAGAATGAAGTCCGTCCGGCCAGTTTGCTCGATCCGCTGTTAGCACAAGCAAAACCGGGAACGACCGGTCGCTGGGCCGCCGCGCCGCTCGAATCGCCGACGGCAACGCCAACGCCGCGGATCGCAGCGCGCAAAGTTCTTTATAATCCCGGGCCAAAATTTCCGTTCGAAGCGCGCTCGATGCGGCTCGGTCCCAATCGAGGCTCCGGAAGATATCGGGTAACATTTGATCCCAGCGGGGTCGTAAAAAATGTCCAAGTCGTCACCTCAACCGGTCAATCGATTCTCGATCAAGCAGCGGTGGATGCTCTTCGGCAGTGGCGAGTTGAACCAGGTCCGAGCGATTGGACGGTGCTCGTGCCGGTAACGTTCCAGCCGTGAATTAGTGCCGGAAATGGCGAATGCCGGTGAAGATCATCGCCATTTTGCGTTCGTCGGCTGCGGCGATCACTTCCTGGTCACGGATTGAGCCCCCCGGCTGAATCGCGCATGTTGCGCCCGCGTCGCCGGCTGCGATTAATCCATCCGGAAACGGAAAGAACGCGTCACTGGCGACTGCACTCCCTTTCAAGGACAGCCCGGCTTCCTCGGCCTTCCAAATCGCGATGCGCGACGCGTCGACACGCGACATTTGTCCCGCCCCGATACCGAGGGTGCAATCAGCCGCCGCGTAAACGATCGCGTTCGACTTCACATGTTTGACGACGCGCCAGCCAAACAACATTGCGTCCATTTCTTTTTTGGTCGGGCGACGCTTGGTCACGACTTGGTCCGGGTTTTCGATCGCCGTGTCAGAATCCTGAACCAGCAGTCCGCCGAAAACCGACCGAAGATCGACACTCGGCTTGGCATCAGGCGCGGAGTGAGTGAGTTGAATGAGCCGAAGGTTTTTCTTCTTTTGCAAAAGAGCGCGCGCCTTGGTCTCGAACTCCGGTGCGATGATTACCTCGGAAAAAATCTCACTGATGGTTTTCGCGAGCGGCTCAGTGATCGGCCGATTGCAAATGATGATTCCGCCAAACGGCGCTTGCTTGTCGGTAGCGAACGCTTTCTCCCAGGCCTTGCGAAGATCGACATCGGAGCCGACGCCGCAAGGGTTGGTGTGTTTCAAGATCGCCACCGTGGGGTGCGAAAACTCCGCGATCAGGTTGGTAGCGGCGCTGATGTCGAGAATGTTGTTAAACGAAAGTTCCTTGCCGTGAAGTTTTTCAAAGTAGCGATCGAAATCACCGTAGAGCGCCGCGTTTTGGTGAGGATTTTCCCCGTAACGCAGTTTGGTCACGAGCGGCAGTGAGAGTGAGAACGAGGCTTCCGTGATCTGTTCGCGATTCAGGTAATTGCCGATCGTGCGGTCGTAGTCGGAAGTTTTTATGAAGGCCTTGATCGCGAGGTGCTCGCGTAACTTCAGCGTAGTCTCGCCGTTGTTCTGGCGCATGTTCTCCAAAACGCTCTCGTAATCGGAGGGATCAACCACAACGGTGACCGATTCGTAATTCTTGGCCGCGCTCCGGATCATGGACGGCCCGCCGATGTCGATGTTCTCGATGGCTTCAGCGAGGGTGACGTCCGGTTTTTGAATGGTTTTCTCGAACGGATAGAGATTCACCACCACCATGTCGATCGGCTCGAATCCGCATTCCTTGGCTTCCGCTTCATGTTTCGGATTGCCGCGCTTGTAAAGCAGCCCGCCGTGCACGCGTGGGTGCAACGTTTTCACGCGGCCTTCGAGCACTTCAGGAAAACCGGTGAACGCGGAAATGTCGCGCACCGGGATTTTTTCCTTCCGCAACAAATCAGCCGTGCCGCCGGTGGAAATAATGTCGACTCCCTGGCGCTCGAGGGTG
Organism: Chthoniobacterales bacterium; assembly: GCA_035948375.1. GTDB lineage: Bacteria > Verrucomicrobiota > Verrucomicrobiia > Chthoniobacterales > UBA10450 > AV40. The sequence continues at coordinate 11,852 of DASZJH010000039.1, read as the reverse complement.
CGGGCAAACTTGGCGATGTCGGTTTTATCGGAAACAGAGATGAGCGCGCGGGAGATTTTCATTCAAAGACAGAACTAGCCGCGGATTACACGGACAACGCTGAAAAGATTTTGAATGGCTGCCTCAATCTCCCGGAAAACCATCCGGTAAATCCGTGTCATCCGTGGTTTAAATCCTTAACGGTCGGTGATCACGTTCTTCGCCGCCGGATACAACACCGGACAGCAGCCGATTGTTTCGCAAAACGCTTTGCTGAAATGGCTGAGGCTGGAGTAACCGACTTCGGTCGCAGCTTCGGTCACGTTGTAGCGGCCAGTGCGAAGTAATTCGGCGGCGCGTTCCATCCGCAGCTTGCGCAAATATTGCGGAATGGTTAGCCCGACTTCGCGAGAAAACATCCGGCTCAAGTAAAACGGACTGCATCCGACTTCCTGACCAAGCATTTCCAAGGTCAACGGGTTTGCCAGATCCCGGGAGAGCAGTTCTTTTGCGCGCTCGACCCGCTCCCGCGCGACCCGCTTTTGTCGTTGGCAAAAAAATTCCGGGTCTTTCGGCTCAAACAGAAAATGCGCCATTAGCTCCAGCGCTTTGCTTTGATACCAAAGAATCTGGGCCGCTTTTGAGACCGGCGGGCTGGCCAGATTCGCGATCACCGCGCGCTGCTCGATCGACATCGGACGCGTCGGCCCGACCACGGTTTCGTCTTTGTCGCCAAAGATCACCCGCCGGATTTGCGGCTCAAGATCGCCTTCGTTTTGCACGAACTGCTTTTGTAAATGATTTCTGGAAAACTCGAGCGTGGCGAACTGATGGCGATCGTTCGCGCGGCGCGATGCCGGCAACGGTTCGTCGCCAATGGCGTAGTAGCCTGCTGCGGCAGCCGCGTAATGTGCTTTCGCAGCCGCGCCCACCTCGCCGTGGCCTTCCAGATTTAAACAAAACTCGAGACTGCGCGGGTGAAAAGTGCGGCCCCAATTGAACGAGCGGGCAGTCTGAAAATCATGCCATTCGACAGCCACGCCCATTGAATCGACATCTCCGTAAAGCGGCCGCCAACCCTCCTTAACCTCGCGCCAGGCAGCCTGTTCGGCCGCGCATTGAAAACTCATCGCCCCAAATTACGAATGTTGTTGTGCCGAATGCAAGGAAGGTTTCTTTTCCTCCAAGCCGGCCCGGTCCCATTTGCCCAGCGTCGAGGCAGCATCGTAAGCGCTCTGGGCAAATTCTAGGAGCGCTTCGTCCGGCGATTTTGCGGTTCGCACCGCGTTGTAAGGCAAAATGAATTCGTGGAGCTGCGGATTATATGACGCTGCAACCGGTTTCACTCTTGCCTGCGCGAATCCCGGTGGCTCCGGATAGGCGTAGGAATAAAAGATCGCCTCCGGCATGACATCGGCCCCGGGCCAGAAGCCCAGGCTGCTCACTTCCTGCGAATAAGCCTCGCGCGTGATCGCGTCCGGCAAATGTGGAATTCCACCCGGGTGTGGCGGCGCCGGTCGCCCGGAGAAGCGGGTCACGGCAAAATCGAAGCTGCCCCAAAAAAAGTGCGCCGGGCTGCATTTGCCACAAAAGCGCGACCGAAATTCTTTGAACACGCGATCAGTGTGAACCACAGCGCGCCAGAAGCGGTTGGCATACTCAGGATCGTACGAGCGATGTTTCTCGTCCTTGTCGAATGCGATCGGGTTTTCGATCTCGTTAGGGATCATGTCGATCTTCACCCGCAACTTCAGCTCATCCAACGCAGTCATCACCGCTTTGTAGAAATCCGCGACGCTGCGCGGCTTGAGCTCGATGACGCGCTGACCGCCATCGCTTTTTAGAATAAGAAGGTTGTGATCGATGAAATCGAAATAAATCTCGAACGTGTTGGTGCCGTGCGGAATCGGTGACGTCGTGAGACCGCGCGCAGTCACGTAAAGCGTGACGTGCCAGGAATGATTCGTCCACGGCGTCAACGTCAGCCGAATCTTGCCGACGATCTGTGTCCACATGTGCAGCGTCGCGCATGTGTCCTTCCAATCCGGGTAGTTCAGCTCCGGCCAAATCATAACTCTGTGGCACTAGCGATTGATGTAATCGCTAAACGATCGCCGCACTCGATCGAACATTCCGCTCGCTTCGTCTTGGGCGCGCTCAAAATATGGACGCAATCGTTGTCGCACGCCATAAAGCGGTCCGTGTTCGTCGTCGTTCTGTTCTTCATCTGTGACTTGTTCCTCGCCTTCTTCGTGGTGCCGAGGCTCGCGAACTACTTGTTGATCAGTCACCACATCCTGCATCGTCGCGCCGGCGAACATTCCTTCCGTCCGGGTCACGGTTCCGCGGTTGGCGCCTATATGAATGGTGCCAACGGGTCGACCCGATTGGTCGTGCAACGTCACGACCCAGGTCGGTTCGCCGTGCTCGTTGGTTCGTAACGTGTAGCTCGCGCTGTCAAAACGCATCGCCGATCTGTCGGCGGTGTGACTGGCCACCGCGAACGCGCCGCTTGAATCTAGATTCAATTTCGATGTGTTGATAGTCGCGCCTTCGGCCGATCCGGCGCCGGAGCTCGGCTTATCAGACACCACTTGTCCGTTCCGCACTTGGATCTCCCGAATGCCGCCGCGGCCGCGATCTTCGATTAAAATTCTCCAGGTCTGCGGTTGTGGCGTGCCGTGCGTGCCGGTCAGGGAAACAACGTGATTCACCGCATCGCGATTGACGTGCACGCCGACCACGCGAAGAGCGTCGTAGGCGGTGAACTGTTCCTGCGCCAGAGCCGGCGCGGTGCAAACTAAGAGCGCAATCAGTGTCTTCCACATGCACCAGACTGAACAACCGCTTTTCAACACTGTCCAATTCGGTTTCATCTCGACTTGATTGAACGCCGAAGCGCGCCCAGCGTTGCTCTGGCCGATGAAGAAAGGCAAACTCGAGTTCACCAGTCACACCGCCAACCTCGCGGTGATGCGCAGCTTCGTGCGCAAATTTCTTAGCGATTTTCCATTTTCCGAAAGGGAGCGCGCTCTGATCGTGCTCGGCGTGGACGAGGCCTGCACCAACATCATTCGCTACGCCTACGCCATGCGCGACGATCGGCCCATCCGATTGTCGATGGAAGCGCCGCGCGGTTGCGTCCGCATGCGCTTGCGCGACTATGGCGAACCAATCTGGAAATCTTTGAACGAGCTCGGCTCGACTCGTCCAAAATCCGGGGGGCGCGGGATCCAGTTGATGCGCCGCGCTTTCGACAAGGTTGATTATTTTTACAAACCGCGCGGGACCGAGCTCGTGCTGACGAAGAATCTGGATTAGAAATGAATGCGACCAAATGAAACCGCCGGAACCAGACGCCGCATTCGAAATTTCGCTGCGGCCTCCGATGTTCAGCGAATTCACCGGCCAGGTGAAAGTGCGTGAACGTTTGGAATTGATGGTCGAGGCCGCGAAAAAGCGCGGCGACGTGCTCGAGCACATTTTGTTGAGCGGACCGTCGGGCCTCGGCAAGACCACCCTCGCCTACATCATCGCCAACGCGATGGGCGTGAACGTGAAAAACACCAGTGGCCCAGTGATCGAAAAAGCAGGCGAGCTGGCCGGTTTGCTCACGAGCTTGGAAAAAGGCGATGTGCTGTTCATCGACGAGATCCATCGGCTCCAACCGACGATCGAAGAATATTTGTATCCGGCGATGGAAGACTACCGGCTCGATATCATTATCGATCAGGGACCGCAGGCGCGCAGTCTGCGACTGCAATTGCCGAAGTTCACGCTCGTCGGTGCCACCACGCGTGCGGGAATGGTAAGCGCGCCGTTGCGTTCGCGTTTCGGGATGACCGCGCGTCTGGACTACTACACCGCCGACGACATGCAGAAGATCATTCTCCGTAGCGGGCGTTTATTAGGCGTAGATATCGATCCTGCCGGCGCGGCTGAGATCGCTGCTCGCGCGCGCGGCACGCCGCGGACCTCGAACAATTTGCTCCGATGGGTCCGCGATTACGCCCAGGTCAAAGCCCAGGGAAAGATCGATCGCGACGTCGCCGATGCCGCGCTCGCGATGTTGGAGATCGATCGCGACGGCTTCGATCAATGGGACAAGCGCATTATCGAAACACTGATCCACAAGTTTAACGGCGGCCCGGTTGGATTGAATTCGCTCGCAGTCGCGATTGGCGAAGAAGCCGGCACTCTCGAAGAAGTCAACGAGCCGTATTTGATCATGGAAGGCTACATCAAGCGCACGCCGCAAGGCCGCGTCGCGACTGCAAACGCTTACAAAAAGCTCGGACTCAAACCGCCGAGCGGAATGCAGCAGGAGCTTCTTTGATTCTTCTCAATTCGGCGTTGGACGTTGGGCGCTAAGCGTTGGACGTTTTCTCCCGTGCAGACGGATTTTTTCCAGCAGACATCGGCGAAAGTTCTTACTGTCTCAGAGCTCACGCGCTCAATTCGGGGCACGCTCGAAACGAAATTCGGTGCGATTTGGGTTCAGGGCGAAGTTTCGAATTACAAAGCGCACCCGAACGGTCACCAGTATTTCACGCTCAAAGACTCTCGCGCACAGATCGCATGTGTGATTTGGCGCGATACCATGGCGCCGCTGCGGCAGCCGCTCGCGGACGGCGCACATGTCCAGGTTTTCGGGACCGTCTCGGTATTCGAAGCGCGCGGCCAATATCAGATCAGCGTCCAAATCGTTCAGCCGCGCGGCCTCGGCGTATTGCAGGCGAAGTTTGAAGCGCTCAAGCGCAAACTCGAAGCCGAGGGACTTTTCGATCCCGCCCGCAAACGTGCGCTCCCAAAATTTCCGAAGCGAATTGGAATCGTCACTTCGCCGAGCGGCGCGGCGATCCGCGACATCTTGAATGTTCTGCGCCGCCGCGCGCCGTGGTTGTCGATCTTAGTTAGTCCGGTGCGTGTTCAGGGAAGCGGCGCAGCCCGGGAAATCGCGGTCGCGATTCGCGAGCTCGCGACGCCGAACGAAAATTTCGCGCCGGTCGATCTCGTCGTCGTCACCCGCGGCGGCGGCAGCATGGAAGATTTGTGGGAATTCAACGAAGAGATTGTCGCGCGCACCATTGCGAGCGTGAACGTGCCGATTGTTTCCGCGATCGGACACGAAATCGATTTCACCATTGCCGACTTCGTGGCCGATCTTCGAGCGCCGACACCGAGCGCGGCGGCGGAGCTGATCGTAAAGGATGTTGTCGATCTTCGTCGTCACCTCGACGGATGCGCGCGTGTTCTTGGTCGCGAGCTGCTCAACCGAATGCGCGACGGGCAGCAGCGGCTTGATCACGCCCGCGAAATTTTGCGGCGTTGTCTCGCTCACAAGATCGACAACTACCGGCGCGGGCTCGCTCACGCCCTCGATGTGTTACAAGCACGCAGTCCCGTCCGCGAATTGATCCTTCGCCGAAATCGCTTCGGCGATCTTCAACGCCGGCTCCGCGAATCGCCCGCCCGAATTTTGGAAAACGCGCGGCACCGATTTCAAAAGATCGAAGGAATCCTGCGCGTGCTCGGACCGGACGCGACGTTGCGCCGCGGTTACAGCATCACCACCGACGCGCGCGGCAAATTAATTCGCTCGGTCGCCGTCGTTCGCTCGAAAATGAAAATCAAAACCCGGGTCAGCGACGGCGAATTCGAATCGAGGACGAGCTAGCTACTGTTTCAAAACGCCGGATGGATCACCTGGAGTGACCGCCCCTTGCGCGTCGCCGGGTTTTTTGCCGACGAGTGATTCGAAAGCTGCTTCCTGACCGCTCGTGTGTTTGGCGTTGTTCCTGCGCAACACCGCCGCGTCTCCGCCCTTGCGAACCACCACAAACCCCTTGTCGCCGTACGGGACATCCGTGCTCGAAGCAAAATCGGTATCGTAAGTGTAATTCGAAGTCACCGTGAAAATCACGTTCGACGCGTCGGCCGACTTGACTGGATAAACCTTAAGCCCGCTGGTGCCGCTCAATGTTACAGTTGTCGATGGACCAGAACCGCTGGAACTAGCGCTGCATGTTGCGCCAGGTGCGCTAAGGATTTTCGCGATATCGCTCGCTTTCAAATAATCATTCTGCACCAGCTTCTCCACGTAATCCTTGAGCGTCGTCACGCCGGAGCTATAGTCGCCCGGCCATGCCAGATTTGCATCCGCATTGGCCGACCCATCGAGCGCCATTTGATAGCCGGCCAGGTACAGCTGCCGCGCGTTATTCATCGTTCCGGTCATCTGGCCTTTGGTGAGTGCGCTGGTTAACGCCGGAACAGCAAACGCCGCGATCGTAGCAATAATGGCGATGACGACTAAAAGTTCGATGAGGGTAAAAGCGGCACCGGACTTGGCCAATCGGGACCGCAGGCTACGAGGAAGAGAACGGTTTTTAAGATTCATATTCTGGGGGGTTATGTTTGAGGGTTATTCGTGCTACGATTCTCGCAGCATATAGGACTTCGTCCTGTGTTCGTATAGGCTTTTGCCCTACAGACTGTCAACACCTTTTTCAGCGCAGATTGTGGCCATGGCGGCACACAGGTGCCTCAGAACTCTAAAACGAAATAGTAAAATGTGCCGGCATCAAACCCGCCGATTGAAATGAACCAGCGTGTCGAAAGAAAATTTAATTACTTGCGGCGAAATCTGCGGACGCCTGCGAGCAGGCCCGCGCCCAAAACCAGCATTCCCCAGGTTGTCGGCTCTGGAACCGCAGCCGGTGTCCGAACGTCGCCCGGCGCGTTTATACGCTGGAGCAGAGGGCCACGCTCGCCTTCTACGTTGGGTGCAATTGGCTCGAGACTCGTCGCAAAGGCAGAGGCACTGGCGAAAATGATGGCGGCGAAAATTGCGATTCGCGCCAAGCCACGGAACGTCTTCTTGTTCATAATCAGACCCAGGTTTAATCCCCGATCAGGCCTACCCTACCGGGTGCAGTTCCGCGATTGGGGCAAATTTGGCCGGGAAAGTCAATCCTTTTCTACGGTTCTTGTGAAAATTCTGTGATGGGACTGTCCGGGGAGCGTAAACGGTTCGCGTGCGGGCTCTCGCGTCCCCGCGACAGTGAACTTAGGCGGCGATGGCATCTCGTCGTTCCTACGTCAGATCGTGTCGGCGAGGCGCCGAAACCGGCACGTGAGGCGCGTGCGCTCCCCAGAATTACATTTCTAGCTTAAAGGCAACCGTGGCGAGCGGCGGCAACTGGATCAGAATCGATTGCTCGCGCGCCATCCAATTTACGCCTTCGCTTTGCACGCCGCCGAGATTTCCAACGTTGCTGCCGCCGTAAGTTTCGGCGTCGGTATTGATGACCTCGCGATAAAATCCCGGTTGCGGCACGCCGAGGCGGTAGTTGTGACGCACGATCGGCGTCGCGTTCACGATGAAGACGATCATCTCGCCTTCGCGCGATTTTCTAACGAACGAAACGACGCTGTTGTCGGCGTCGTGAAAATCGATCCACTCGAATCCATCGTAGGAATCGTCCTGCTGCCAAAGCGCGGGCTCGCTTTTGTAAATGTAATTCAAATGTTGGACGAGCCTGCGCAACCCATCGTGCTTCGGAAGATCGAGAAGGTACCAATCGAGGCTCGTGTCGTGGTTCCATTCGCGCCATTGCCCGAACTCGCCGCCCATGAACAGCAGTTTTTTCCCGGGCTGCCCGTACATCCACGCGAAGAACATTCGGAGATTCGCGAACTTCTGCCATTCGTCGCCGGGCATCTTCGAAATGAGCGAGCCTTTCAAGTGAACGACTTCGTCGTGGCTCAAAACTAAAATGAAATGTTCGGTGAAGGCGTAGAGCAGCGAGAACGTGATGTTGCCGTGATGAAATCGCCGGTAAATCGGATCGAGCGACATGTATTCCAAAAAGTCGTGCATCCAACCCATGTTCCATTTGAATCCGAACCCGAGTCCGCCGAGATACACCGGCCGCGAAACGCCGGGCCAGGCGGTTGACTCCTCCGCGATGGTGACGATTCCCGGGAAACGCTCGTAGCAAACTTCGTTGAACTTTTTCAGAAAATAAATCGCGTCCAGATTTTCGCGCCCGCCGAAAGCATTCGGGATCCACTGCCCTTCCTTGCGCGAGTAATCGAGATAGAGCATTGACGCCACCGCATCCACGCGAAGTCCGTCGATGTGATATTTGTCGAGCCAGAACAGCGCGTTCGCGATCAGGAAATTGCGCACTTCATTGCGGCCGAAATTGAAAATCAGCGTGCCCCAATCCTGGTGTTCGCCCTGGCGCGGATCCATATGTTCGTAAAGATCGGTCCCGTCGAACTCCGCCAACGCGTGCGCGTCTTTCGGAAAATGGGCCGGCACCCAATCCATGATCACGGCGATTCCGGCTTGGTGACATTTGTCGATGAAATGCCGTAGCTCATCTGGATTTCCGTAGCGACTCGTCGGCGCGTAATAGTTCGTGACCTGATAACCCCATGAACCTTCAAACGGATGTTCCGCAATCGGGAGCAACTCGATGTGCGTGTAACCCATTTCGAGCACGTACGGAATCAACGTCTCGGCGAGTTCGAGATAACTGAGGTGACGATTTCCCTCCTCCGTTTTTCGCCGCCACGAACCGAGATGCACTTCGTAGATCGACATCGGCGATTTCGGCCAATCCTTTTTTCGGCGCGATTCCATCCAGTCGCCGTCGGCCCATATGTAGCGCTCCAAGTTGTAAACGAGCGACGAGGTCTCCTTGCCCCACTGATTGAAAAACGCGAACGGATCACTCTTGAGCAGAAGCGCACCGGCTTGCGTCCGGATCTCGAACTTGTAGTGCGCGCCCTCACGAACGTTCGGCAAAAATAATTCCCAAACGCCGGCGCTGAGAAGCTTGCGCATTGGATTGACACGACCGTCCCAGCCGTTGAAATCGCCAACCACGCTCACGCGCTGCGCGTTCGGCGCCCAGACCGCGAAATAAACCCCCGTTGTGTCGCCTACCTTACGCCAATGCGCGCCGAATTTTTCGTAAAGCTGCCAATGCTGGCCTTCGCTGAACAAATGCAGATCGACCTCGCCCATGATCGGCCCGTATTGGTAGGGATCGCGCATCTCGTATTCCGATCCGTCCCAATTCGTAACTCGCAGGTGATAATCAAGATCGCGCGTCGCGTTTGCCACCTGCGCCTGAAAAAATCCGTCGCGATGAATCTTTTCCGCTTCGACCGGTTGCTGGCCGTTCGTGACGACGTCGATCTTGCGCGCATCCGGGCGAAACGCGCGGATGGCGAGATCGTCCCCCATCCGATGCGGACCGAGGATGCGGAAGGGATCGGAATGCGTGCCGGAAAGAAAACTGTTCAGTTCGTCCGGCGGGATTCCGGCGACGGCAAAGGGTTTCATGTCTCTTCAACCTAGAGTTCTCGCGTGGCTTTTCAATGACTGTAGCCGCCTCGCTCTGTCGAGGCGCTTCTCAATTCACGCGACAGAGCGCCGTGGCTACAGCGCTCCCTCTATAGTAAATCGCGTGCGCTTTTCACTTTGATCGCGCATAATTACACCGTGAACAAGAACGGCGCAGACGCGGTGGACGAGCTGCTCGCCACTTACGGCGAGACCGGCGGCATCAATTATCTTGCCGCCGCCGCCACCTTGCCCTCACGCGAAACGATTGAGGAAGCCTGCGCCGATTTGATGAGCTTGATGTTCCCCGGATTTCGTGGCGAAGCGCTGGCGGATTCGGAGGATTTGCCCGACATCACCAAAAGCAAGATCAGGAATCTGCGGATCCGTCTGAAACCGGAGATTTGCAAGAGCTTCGGCGACTATCCCGCGAGCGACGAAACAAAGAAGAAAGCGGATGAGATTCTCGGCTTCTTCATCTCGCAGCTTCCCGAGGTTCGGAAAATTCTGTGGACGGACATCGATGCTTCTTACGAAGGCGACCCAGCTGCTAAGAGTTACGAGGAAATTATCCTCGCCTATCCGTCACTGGAAGCGATCACGATTTATCGAATGGCGCACCTGCTCTACAACAAAGTGCCATTGCTGCCGCGGATCATGACCGAATGGGCGCACAGCCGAACCGGGATCGACATTCATCCCGGCGCGGAGATCGGTTCGCATTTCTTCATCGATCACGGAACCGGCGTCGTCGTTGGCGAGACGACGAAAATCGGATCGCACGTGAAAATTTATCAAGGCGTGTCGTTCATCGCGCGCTCGCTCGCGGCGGGACAAGCGTTGCGCGGAAAAAAACGCCATCCGACCATCGAAGACGGCGTTTGCATTTACGCCGGAACAACCATCATGGGCGGCGACACGGTAATCGGCGCCAACTCAACTATTGGCGCCAACGTTTTCCTGACCAAGAGCGTTCCGCCGAACTCGCTCGTTTACTACCAAGAGAAAGACGTTGCGATCGTGCAGAAACGGTCGAGAAAAATCGCGCCGGACACTGACGGCTTTAAGGAATGATTTATCTCGATTATAACGCGACCACGCCGTTGTGCGACGCCGCGCGCGAAGTAATGGAGCCGTATTTCTCGAAAAATTTCGGAAATGCTTCGAGTATTCATCGCGCCGGGCGCAATGCACGCGCCGCGGTTGATAATGCGCGCGACAAAATCGCATCGCTGATCAAAGCGAAGCCGAACGAAATCGTTTTCACCGGTGGCGGCACCGAATCGTGCAATCTCGCTGTGCTTGGATTGGCGCGCTGCAAGATGGACGGCGGAGGTCATATCATCTGCGAGAAGATGGAGCATCATGCCGTGTTGCATGCGGTCGAGCATTTGGAGAAACATGAAGGCTTCGAAGTAACCTGGCTCGATACTTCGAACGACGGCGTCGTCGATCTTGATCAGCTCGCCAAATCAATTCGCCCGGAGACGCGGTTGGTTTCGATCATGACCGCGAACAATGAGACCGGCGTGATCCAGCAGATGCGCGAGATCTCGAAAATTTGCCGGGAGCGCGGCGTGCTGTTGCACAGCGATTGCGTCCAGGCCTTTGGCAAGATCGACCTCGATATGTCACTGGTCGATGCCGCCAGTTTTGCCGCCCACAAATTTTACGGACCGAAAGGCGTCGGTTTTCTTTTTCTGCGCAGCGGACTCTCGCTACAGCCAGTCCTGTTCGGCGGTTCGCACGAAAATCAACGGCGACCGGGAACGGAAAACGTTCCGGCAATCGCCGGAATGGCAGCCGCGGCTGAATTTGTTTTATCGAATCGCGACGCTGAGCAGGCACGGGAAGCGAAGTTGCGCGATGAACTTTGGGATCTTATTTCGCAAAATGTTCCGGACGCGAAACTCAATGGAGAAAACGCACCGCGCCTCGCGAACACACTCAATGTCAGTCTGCTCGGCGTCGATTCGGAAATGCTGCTCATCGCGCTCGATCTAAAAGGCGTTTGCGCGTCGAGCGGCTCGGCGTGCATGGTCGGCAGCGTTTCGGCGTCGCACGTTTTGCTCGCGATGGGACTTCCGATGGAACGCGCACGCTCGGCCGTTCGTTTGTCGCTGGGCAAACAAACGACGGCCGAAGAAATCGCCGCGACCGGAAAAATCGTCGGCGAAATTGTGGATCGCGTGACCAAGCGAAAAAGTGTGCATGCTGTCGCCTGACATCGCGCAGCGCCTTTACAAGAGCGCTCAGCTTTTCTTTGAGTTCAATGTTGATCTTGAAGGTGGAACGCGCAGTCCCTGGCACGGTGTTGAAACATATGCGCCTTCGGCGCGTGATTTAACATCGTCCTCGGAGAGGCCTATCTACCGCAGAAAGCGCGATCGCGCGTTAGAATTGCAAGCGCGCGAACTTCTGCGCCAGCGCGGCGCAGAGGAACTCGCGAGAAAAGTTCGAGTGGAATGGAATCCGCGGCTGAAAACCTGCGCTGGCCGCGCGGATTACCGCG
>DASZJH010000038.1:0-24788 GCA_035948375.1 Chthoniobacterales bacterium | reverse complement strand
TCCGGTGAAAACTTCGGCGACGTGGAACGGTTGACTTAGGAAACGCTGGATCTTGCGCGCGCGATGCACGGTCAGCTTGTCTTCCGGACTGAGCTCGTCCATTCCAAGAATCGCGATGATGTCCTGCAAATCCTTGTAGCGTTGTAACACCCGCTGCACGCCGCGCGCGGTGTTGTAGTGCTCCTCGCCGACGATTTCCGGCGCAAGCGATTTCGAGGTCGATGCCAGCGGATCGACCGCCGGATAAATTCCGAGCTCCGCGATCGAACGCTCGAGCACGATGGTCGAATCCAAATGCGCGAAGGTGTTCGCGGGCGCGGGATCGGTCAGATCGTCCGCTGGAACATAAACCGCCTGGAAAGAAGTGATCGAACCTTTCTTGGTCGAAGTGATTCGCTCCTGCAAATCGCCCATCTCGGCCGACAGCGTTGGTTGATAACCGACCGCGCTAGGGGTTCGGCCTAACAACGCCGAAACCTCCGAACCGGCTTGCGAGAAACGGAAAATATTGTCGATGAAAAGAAGCACGTCCTGATTGCGCTCGTCCCGGAAAAATTCCGTCATCGCGAGCGCGGACAATGCGACTCGTAAGCGCGCGCCCGGAGGCTCGTTCATCTGACCGAAAACCATCCCGACTTTCGATTTCGATAAATCTTTTTGATCGATCACGCCCGCTTCACTCATTTCCTTGTAGAGATCGTTGCCTTCGCGCGTGCGTTCCCCCACTCCGGCGAACATCGAAACACCGCCGTGACCCTTGGCGATGTTGTTGATCAATTCCATGATGACGACCGTTTTGCCGACGCCCGCGCCGCCGAACGCACCGACCTTGCCGCCTTTCGAGAACGGACAAATCAAATCGATGACTTTGATTCCGGTTTCGAGAATGTTCACCTTCGTGTCCTGCTCGGTCAGTAGCGGCGCCGGGCGGTGAATTGGATAACGCTTGGTGAATTTCACCGGCCCGCGATTATCGACCGCATCGCCGGTGATATTAAACAGACGGCCGAGAACGCCTTCGCCGACGGGCACACTGATCGGCGCGCCGGTGTCGTTCACGCTCATACCGCGCTTCAAACCTTCGGTGGACGACATCGCGATGGAGCGGACCCAGTTTTCGCCGAGATGCTGCTGAACTTCGAGAGTCAGCTTGGTCGGGTTGCCATTGACCTCGTACTCGATCTCGAGCGCGTTATAAATTTTCGGCAAACTTTTGTCGTTGGGGAACTCGACGTCCACGACCGGGCCAATGACTTGAACGATATTTCCTTTATTCATAAATCTTACTAACCGCCGAGCGCCATTTGCGCGGTCGCGATTTCCAACAACTCGGTGGTAATGCTCGCCTGACGCATCTTGTTGTATTCGAGAGTGAGATCCTTGATGAATTCCTTGGCGTTATCGGTCGCGTTCTTCATCGCGACCATTCGCGCGCTATGCTCGGACGCGCGCGCATCCAGAATCATTTGGAAAACCTGATACTCGACGTAATACGGCAGCATGATGTCGAGCACTTCGAGCGCATTCGGCTCGAACAGATAACCGATCATTGGATCGACATCTTCGCCTTCTTTGGATTCCTCATGTTTCTTCGGCAGATCAAAACTGCTGATCGGGAGCAGCGTTTGCACGATCGGCTTTTGATTGATGGTGTTGATGAAATGGGTGTGGAGCACGGAAACCTCGTCCACTTCGCGATTTAGAAATTTCTCGAGGCAGAATTTCGCGAGCGGCTTGGTTTCGACGAAACTGGGCGCGTCTTTCAATTCGAAGTCGGCCAGCAACTCACGCTTTGTCCGGGCCACGAACTGGCGGGCTTTTTTCCCGGTCACGACGAACGCGCTCTTGCTTTGTTCGAAATTTGAAGCCTCACGAAACAAGTTCGTGTTCAAGGCGCCGGCCAAACCTTTGTCCGTGCTGATAATTAGCACTAGTTCCTTCTTCACATCGCGAATCTCGAGTAGCGGATGCAATGTCGGATCGGTCCGCTTCTGCAATGAAACGAGGACCCGGTTCATCAACGCCGCGTACGGCCGGCCGGCCAGCGCATGCTGCTGCGCCTTGCGCATCTTCGACGCGGCGACCATCTGCATCGCCTTCGTGATTTGCGAGGTGTTGCGGATCGATTTGATCCGGCGCCGTATGTCCTGCGTGTTGGCCATGAATTATTGCCAGGTCGTTTTGAATTCTTCCATCGCGCTCTTCAGTTGCGACCCGAGATCGTCGTCGAGCTGTTTCTTTTCACGAATGGCGCGCAGTAGCGGTTCCTTCCGCGTCTGCAACCAATCTTGCAGTTTGAGTTGAAACTCTTTCACCCGCTCTACCGGCACGCTGTCGAGGTGGCCGTTTTGCATCGCCCACATGATCGCGACCTGCTCTTCGACCGGGATCGGGTTGTATTGCTTCTGCTTGAACAACTCGACAATGCGCTGGCCGCGATCGAGTCGCGCTTTCGTTCCCGCATCCAAATCTGAGCCAAACTGGGCAAACGCCGCGAGCTCACGGAACTGCGCGAGGTCCAGCTTCACTTTTCCGGCGACCTGCTTGATCGCTTTGATCTGCGCGGCCGAACCGACGCGGCTCACCGACAAACCAACTGAGATCGCGGGACGAACGCCTTGATAGAAAAGATCGGTCTCCAAATAAATCTGGCCGTCGGTGATCGAGATTACGTTAGTCGGAATGTAAGCCGACACGTCGCCCGCTTGCGTTTCGATGATCGGCAACGCGGTCAAGGAACCGCCGCCGAAATCATCGCTCACGCGCGCAGCGCGCTCGAGCAAACGCGAATGGAGATAAAACACGTCGCCGGGATACGCTTCGCGGCCGGACGGCCGTTTCAAAACGAGCGAGACCTGCCGATACGCCACCGCGTGCTTCGACAAGTCGTCGTAAATAATGAGCGCGTCCATTCCGTTATCCATGAACCACTCTCCCATTGAGGCGCCGGCAAACGGCGCGAGATATTGATTCGTGGCCGTATCGGACGCAGGCGCGGAAACGATTGTCGTGTACGGCATCGCCCCTTCGCGTTCGAGTACGTCGAGTGCGCGCGCAACATTGGAATTCTTCTGACCAACCGCGACGTAGATGCAATAGAGAGGACGGTAATTCTTATCGCCCTGTTCCTCGGCAGCTTTATTCAACCGCGCCTGGCTGATAATCGTGTCGATGGCGATCGTCGTTTTGCCGGTCGCGCGATCGCCGATGATCAGCTCGCGCTGGCCGCGGCCGATCGGAATCATCGCGTCGATAGCCATGATGCCGGTTTGGACTGGTTGGCTCACGCTGCGGCGCTTGATGACACCCGGAGCGATTTTTTCCAGCGGATAAAAAGTTTCGGTCTTTATCGGCCCTTTGTCATCGAGAGGTTGCCCGAGCGTATTTACAACGCGCCCGAGAAGGGCCTTTCCCACAGGGACTTGGAGAAGTTTTCCCGTAGTCCTAGCTTCATAGCCTTCGGCAACTTTCGTCGTGTCGCCGAGCAAAATCGCGCCCACTTCGGTCTCCTCGAGGTTCAAGGCGAGGCCGTAGACCCCGTTCGGGAACTCGATCATCTCGTTCAACATCACGTCGCTTAAGCCTTCGATGCGCGCGACACCGTCGCCAGTCTCGCGGACAACGCCCACGTTGCTCTTCGTGGCCGAAGTTTTTAGCCCGGCTATTTTTGTCTCAATTTCTTCAAGAATGCTGCTCATGGTTTTGGTTGGTTAAAGTTCTTGTTCAAGCCGTTGCAATCGGTTGCGCAGAGTCCCGTCCCAAACGTCGCTGCCAACTCGGACGCGGATGCCGCCAAGCAGAGTTGGATCGACAGCGAATTCGCTCGTCAGGTCAGCGCCGTATCTTTTTTTGAGGCGCTCCAAGACGGCGGTTGCCGTTTGCGGTGCAAGCGGCAGTGCGCTTTCGATTTTTGCGTGCCGCTTCTCGATCTCGAGGCGAAGCAAGCGTTTGTAATAATGGAGGATGTCAAGGTAATGCCGCGGCTTCTTCGCAATCACTGACTGTACCAGCGATGCGATTTTGCCACGATCAAACTCCCCGTCGGCAAAACTGGCGCGCAACATTTCCCGACCGACTTGGCGAACTTCCTTGTTGATCTTCATCAGGCTACTTGTCGCGCTGCTTCTTCTTGCAATCGCTTTTGATCGTCGGGCGTGAGCACTTTGCCGGTCACCTTCGACGTGGTTTCGACAACAAGCCGGCCCAGTTCGCGCTTCAACGCCTGCATTTGCCGTTCGTGCTCAAGAGCGGCCGCTTCCTTCGCTTTGACGAGAATTTGCTCGGCAGCCGTCATCGCTTCCTGCTGTTTGCGTTCCGACAAATGCGCTGCGCTCGCGCGCGCTTCATCGATCATTCGTTGTGCGTCGGCATTACCTTTGGCGAGAATTTCCTGGTAGCGCTTCTCCGCTTCCGCCAACTCTTTGCGGATCTTTTCCGCGTTAAGCTGACCTTCTTCAATTTTTCGCCGACGATCTTCCAATACCGCGAGGATCGGCCGGTAAGCAAATCGCCGCAAAAGAAGTGCGACTATGCAGAAGCTGGCGACTTGAGAGATAAACAGCTTCCAATTCCAGCCGAACGTGTCGGCGGTCTCGCGCAAGATATCGCTGAAGCCTCCGCTGCTGGCGGCAATTATCAGATTCATAATCTAAAGCTCGGGGGCAAATCGATTGCCTCCCTCGGCTTAATTAGTGAACGAGATAGAGCGCGTAGAACACGATCGCTTCGGTCAACGCGATGGCAAGAATTCCGTGCACGAGCACTTGCGTGAATGCGCCCGGATTGCGTCCGACCGCGCTGGTCATGCCCAAGCCGGTCAGGCCGATTCCGATTCCGACGCCCATCGCGGCAAGCCCGACGTGAATGCTTCCGCTCAGTTCTGCTAGTATTGGTAGTATCATATTTTTTACTTGGTTTTGGGATCTCGTCTTGAGATCGCCGAAAAATCAGTGTGCGTGTTCCGGTCCCTCCTGGTGTTCTGCAATCAACATTGTGAAAACCGCCGTCAACAGCATGAAAACAAGCGCCTGCACAAATCCGACAAGCACTTCGAGAAAATAAAATGGAATCGGCAAAATCGGCGAGAGCCACGGAACCATGGTAGACATCGCCTCCAGAATGCTCTCACCCGCGTAGATGTTTCCGAACAATCGGAAACTGAGCGCGATCGGACGGAACAGGATCGAGATCACCTCGAGCCAGCCGACAGCGAAGAAGATCACGATCATGAGAATCTTTATGATTCCGGAAGTCTCCCCTTTCGGCCCGAACAAATGTTTCAGGAATCCGCCGACGCCGTTTGCCTGGATTGCCCAGACAAACCACATGACGAAGAAGATCGCAGACATGGCTGTCGTCATATTCAAGTCCGCATTCCCGCCGCGAAATAGCGGCCGACTGACGTGAAAATTCCCGGCGGCGTCGTAATTACCCCAACCCACGGTCCCGATTCCCGGAATCAGTCCGCACCAGTTCACGAACAGAATAAGAATAAAAGTCGTGGCGAAGAACCAAAACCCCTTCCTCACCAGTTCGCGTCCGATGATGTTCTCCAAAAAATTGTGCAATCCCTCGACCAGCCACTCCCAAAAGTTTTGAATGCCGCTCGGAATCGGTTTGACCCGCCGGGTCGCAACTTGAGCGAAGATAATGATGCTGGCTGCGACGATCCATGTGACCAGCATGGAGTTGGTGATTCCAAACCCACCGAACTGAACCAACATCTGCGGTTTTAAAGAGACGCCTTCGTGCTCAGTCGCGGCCGGTGGCTCGGCTGCCAAAGCCGAGGTTGCAAGCACCACGCTGCCCGCCAGGGCCAGGACCGACATCAGTAAATAACGGTTGCGCATTTTACTTGGTCGCCAAGGTCACAGGCGCCCGCGCCGTGATCGCCCGCGCCCCGAAATCGGGCAGCGAAACTTGACGAGAATAACCAAAGCCTATTTCGCGAGAATAACAAGTTGCGCGTGCGAGAAATCTTGGACCTTGGTCTTATGCCGGAGGGCTCTCGAGCGACTTCGTCAGCTTCGTCTCTAATTCTTCAATCCCCTCACCTTTCACCGCTGAAATCGGGACGATGTCGATCTTCGGAAATTTTTTTCGCAGCGTGGCCAGATTCTCCGCCGCGTCAGGCAAATCCATCTTGTTGGCTACGATGAACCACGGCCGCTTCGATAATAGCGGATCGTAGAGGTCCAGCTCCTTCCGCAATTGTTGCAGGTCTTCGATCGGATTTCGACCTTCGCTTCCGGCAACATCGACTACGAAAAGGAAAATCCGGCACCGAGTAATGTGTCGAAGGAATTCGTGACCGAGGCCGACGCCGCGATGTGCGCCTTCAATTAAACCCGGAATATCGGCGATTGTTATCCGGCGGTACTCGGAAAGCTCAACCACTCCGATAATCGGGTGCAACGTCGTGAAGGGATAAGCGGCGACTTTGGGTCGGGCCGCGGAAATCTTTCGAAGCAAAGTTGACTTTCCAGCGTTCGGGTAACCGACCAGTCCGGCATCGGCGATCGTGCGCACCTCCAGCAGGAAATGCCCTTGCTCTCCTTCTTCGCCTTCAGTGTATTCCCGCGGCGCGCGATTCCGCGAGCTTTTGAAATGGACATTACCTTTGCCGCCCGCGCCGCCCTTGCACAAAACAAACTCCTGACCGTCGCGCGTAAGATCGATAATCGGATCGGTTGACCCTGCCTCTTTTCCATTACCGGTCGGCCAAACAATCGTTCCAACGGGCACTCTGACAATCTTGTCCGGCGCGGAACGGCCATACATCTTCTTTCCCATTCCGTGGCCGCCGCTTTTCGCCTTGATGATCGGCTCGTAGAAAAGATTCGAAAGATTATCGACGTGCCGATCGGCGCGCAGAATCACGTCGCCGCCACGACCGCCGTCGCCGCCATCCGGTCCACCCTTCGGCACAAATTTCTCGCGCCGGAAGCTGACGCTGCCGCGTCCGCCGCTCCCGGCTTGGGCAAAGACTTTGATCCGATCGACAAACATGGTTCAGTTTTTCGTTAAACAATTGGAGCGCTCGAGCGTCGAAGTAAGCATGCGGCTCAGACACCTAACCTTAATCGGTTTCCTTATCTTTGCCCCTTTTTGCTATGCTCAAACGTCGTCGACGCCCATGCCCGAAACCGGAATCGAAGGTGTAATTACCATTTCGCCAAGTCATGGCGGCGCGGTGCGTCCCGGCATAACAAGTTCAAAGCCGCTCGCGAACACGACGTTCGTCGTCAGCGGGGGAAGTGGTTCCGCGACAGAGTTCATTACCGACAATCAAGGCCGATTCAAGATTGTGCTTGCCCCCGGTCGTTACTCGGTTGCCAAGAAGGGGGAGCAACATAAAATCGGGCGCTACGGGCCGTTTGACGTCGATGTCACGGCTGGCCAGATAGCGAAGGTCGAGTGGCGCTGCGACAGCGGGATGCGCTGAGATAGAAACGAGGCACGGCGTCTGCGAGCACCGATTGCGATGCTGAAAATTAGCAGGATTAGTTTTGGTCTGTTCTTGCTCGCAGCTGCAAGCGGTAACGCGGAGAACGTCTCGGTTTTGTTTGTTGGCAACAGTCTAACCCAGGTCAACAACCTGCCGATGGTATTCAAAAAGTTGGCCGCCGCCTCAATTCTTCACGTCGATGTCGAGGTTACTTCCATTGCGCCAGGCGGTGCGTTCCTCTCCGATCACTGGAAACGCGGTGACGTGGTGACGAGATTACACGAGCAGCATCCGAATTTTTTGATCCTCCAGGGCCAAAGTACCGAACCGCTTTCCGCGCCGAAAAGTTTTGCTTACTATGCGGGCCTCTTTAAGACGGAGGCCGATCACATTCATTCGACCACGATCTTGTTTTCGACGTGGGCGCGACCAAACGGTGATCCTTATTATAAAGATGCGACGTCCGGTGGATCGCCCGCCGAAATGCAAACGCGGTTGAACACGGCGTATGCCTCGCTTGCCCAAAACATCGGCGCGACGCTCGCGCCGGTTGGCGTCGCATGGGAGCGCGCGCACGACATGGCGCCTAAGCTTCAGTTACTTGATGGAACACAACATCCGTCACCGACGGGAACTTATCTGGCCGCGGCAGTTTTATTTGAGACCGTCTTCAAGACGTCTGCCGTCGGATCGACATACTACGGTGGGTTGCCGCAAACGACCGCCCAGACTTTGCAGCGGATCGCTGACGAAGTTCGCTGAATCGGTCGCCGGAATCGGGATTGAAGTCGGGAAGGAGGCGCATCTTGTCAGGTGCTCTCTGCCAGAGAATCGACTTGTCCCGCGAAAGGTTAAAGGCAAACTGCGGCGATGAGGCCGTCGTTATTCCTGAGCGCGTTAATCAGTCTGGGACTATCAGGTTGCGGCGGCGGTGGTTCCGGCGTGACGGAATGGAATCCGGAGGCGGCGATGGATCATCAGTTTTTTCCGTCACTGATCATTGCCACGGCGTCGGTGCGACCGATTGACGACGAAGATCAAGAAGCGAAGGAACCGGATCCTTATTTGCTGGGAGACAAGTTTGGCCTGCTTGGCGTGTCGATCAAAACGCCAACGCGCAACGCAGAGGTGAAGGTGACGATCAAAGAAAACGATCTGATCGCTCCCACAACTTGGATCGGCAAGCTGGCGGAGGCGAACCACGATTACTACATCGCGCCGAAAGTGAATTACAAATTCGACCACCTGCGCAGAGTCACGCAGCAAGTGCCGATGAACGTCGATTTTGAAGTGGAAGTGAATGGAAAATCGCTTGGCGACAAAACCGAGACGTTGCAAATCCGTTCGATCAATGATTGTCCCTATGGCGTTGCGAATTCCGAAGAGACGGTCGATGACGAAAATGTCGCGGGTGGATCAGCTGACCTCGGCTGGATGTTCGCCGCTTATGTAAACGAAAACCATCCGCAGCTCGACAAAATCCTGCAGGAAGCGCTGGCGACCAAGATCGTGGACTCGTTTGATGGCTATCAGGCGAACGATCCGGCCGATGTTGTAAAACAAGTCTTTGCGATCTGGGCCGCCCTCCAGAAACACGGGATCCAATACAGCTCCGTGACCGAAACGCCCGGCGGCTCGGCGACCGTCAACAGCCAGTTCGTCCGCTTTCTCGATCAATCGATCGCAATGACGCAGGCAAACTGTGTCGACGGTACTGTGTTATTTGCATCGCTCCTACGAAAAGTCGGAATCAATCCGGCGTTAGTGGCGAAACCGGACCATATGTATCTCGGGTTCTATCTGAACAGCGGTCAGAACGATGAGGAGCTCGAACTGTTCGGACTGGAGACCACGATGATCGGCGCCGAGCTAGGAGAGAGTGAATCCGAATTGCCAGACGTGCTTGCCAACATCGAAGCCGACTTGAGTGATCGCGCGCGCAACAGCAAAGCCTGGAAAAGTTTTGCTGCAGCGGTTATGGCGGCGAATGCAGATCTCGATCAGAACGACGATAAATTCGATGCCGGCGATCCTAACTGGCAAATCATCGACCTAGCCGAAGCACGCGATAAAGGGATCATGCCAATCTCATTCGAGGCGACGCGCTAAGATCGACATCGACATTTCCAGACACTGACTATTAACCTCGAACCTCTTATGAAAAATCTTGTTCGCCTCTTGCTTTGCTTGTCCTTGAGTCTGTTCGCGGTCGCTCGCGCGATTTCGCCAGCCAAAAGTTTGAGCACGACCGCGAAGACAGCGCCAAAGAAGGAGACCGGTGAAAAAGCCGACGCGAAGACTTTGTTGCACGACGCCAAGAAAGCGGCGGCCGCGATGATCAAAAATGCGCGTGCGGACAAGGATCTCGATCCCAAAAAACCAAAGAACAAGCCGTTTTGGAAATCAGTTCATTCGGTGACGAAGAATCTGAAGACGGCCGAGACCGGACTCGCGGCTAAGAGCAACGATTTCTTCAAAGGCATCGCCGATGCCCGCGAAGCTGAAGCGCAGCTGAAAGTGGATTGGCAGTTGACGGATTCGAAGAACAAAAAAGTGATCGAGAACGGGAAGAAACTCGGCCATGCGCTCGCGATTCTGCGGACCGACTTTTCCAAGGAAGCCGAGCGAAAGAAAAAAGGCGGCGAACTCAGCGAAAAGGAAAAAGCGCAGTTCGCGAAGATCAAGACGCAGCAGAAAGAGTTGCTGGCGAAGATCAAGAAACTCAAAGGCGAAGCGAAAAAAGACAAAGCGCTCGAAAAGGGATTGGCGGAACTGAAAAAACAGGCTGAGCACATTATTAAAGAGCCCGCGTCGCTTGATGCTTATATCGCCACGCTTTACCTGCTCGATCTCCAGGCCGGCCTTATTCGCGGGTACGAGTACTACGTCGATAAAGAATGGCGCAAAGACTATCTGGTGCTGGTCGATTACACCAAGACCTACGACACCTGGTACTCGGAATGGGAAACGTCCGTTTCCTACGATTGGGCGGAAGTAAACACCAGCGTCGACATTTACGAAGGTGAAGATGTCGATGTAAGCGAGTCGGTCTCCGACGAAGAAATCAACAACCAAGACAGTTACGCCGAGAATGAGTCATTCGACATGAGCGAGGCGGAAGAGGACGAAGTCGCGGCCGAAGAAGACAGCGATCCCGAAGTCGAAGCCGACGATACCGCCGATGAAGATAGCATGGAGGACGCGTCCGATGACGAAGGTGACGACATGAGCGATGAAGGTGGAGACGACGATGGCGGTGACATGGACGACGGTGGGGATGATGGCGGAGACGATGGTGGCGATTAATTCCTGATTTTGTTCGAGCGAGATATTCTTCTTGCTCGTTGGCCCTGTTTCGTTAAGCCTGCGCACTTCAAAGGCTTAACCACTATGATATCCCTGATTCTCTCGCCGTTGTCATTTCTCGCTCAAGAAACTTCGTTCGAAACTTCGTACTCGGCGACCGGACAGGTCAGTCCCATTGTCTGGGTCATCGACGCAGTCATCGCGATCCTGATGATCGCGTCAATGTGGAAAGTATTTACCAAAGCCGGTCAACCTGGCTGGGCTGCGATTATTCCAATCGTGAACTTTTATTTTCTATGCAAGGTCGCCGGTCGACCTGGATGGTGGGTTTTGTTGCTGCTAATTTGCTTTCCGATCTTTTACATCATTGTCTGCATCGATGTAGCGAAACGTTTCGGCAAAGGCGGCGGCTTCGCGGTCGGCTTGATTCTCCTGGGAATTATATTTTGGCCGATCCTCGCCTTTGGCAGCGCGCAATATCAAGGCGCACCAGCGGCGATGGCTTAGGCGTCGAGATTTATCTCGCCCAGTTCGGCTTTCGTTTTTCGTTGAACGCCGCAATGCCCTCGCGCGCTTCGGCGGATTCGCGCGCCTGCATGTGATATTTCAACGCAAGATCGACATCGTCCTTTACCGACGTAGACCAAAGTTCTTCGATCAGCCGCTTGGTTTGCGCGAGCGCGTTCGGCGCGCCTTGCAAAACTGAATCGGCAAACTTTTGCGCCTCGCTGATCAATTGATCCCGCGGAACGACGCGGTTCACCAGGCCGATTTCTTTCGCGCGCGCGGCATCGATCAACTCACAGCCGAGAACCAGCTCGCGCATGTTTCGCTCGCCGACTTGGCGTCGAAGAAACGTCATGACTAGTCCGGCAACAAGACCACGCCGGACTTCCGGATAACCAATCGTCGTTTTCTCAGCGGCGACAACAAAATCACACGCCGACATGATTCCGGCGCCTCCGGCAACGGCTGCTCCATGAACCGCGGCGATCGTGATCAATCGCGTTTCGGCCAGCGTGATCAAACTCTTAGCGACAAGCTCGGCGGTAGCGTGGGCCTTTGTTTGATCGGCCGCGTCTTTCAAATCGAGGCCGGTGCAGAACGCGGCTCCCGCGCCGCGCAGAATCAAGACGCGCTGCGATGGCTCATTAGCCGCGCTGTTCACCGCAGCGATCAATTCAGTGAGAAGTTCGATCGTCAGTGAGTTGCGACGCTCGGGACGATTCAACGTCACTACGCTGATCTGCGGACTCGGTTTCTCGATCAGAACAACTGGCATGGCATTCGTGATTGGTTACTCGTTGATTCGTTAAATTGGATTAGACCTGAATCACTCCGGTGTGGAAAGGCGCGTGGGGCGCGGGGCGTGAAACGTATTGCAAAAGTTGAAGGAGCGTTTCGCGCGTTTCGTGCGGCTGAATGATCGCATCGACCCAACCGCGCGCGGCGCCGTATCGAATATCGGTTTGCTCTTCATAAGTCGCTTTCACTTTTGCGCGAAGTTCCTCCAATTCTTCGGCGCTCGCCTTGCCATCG
This sequence comes from Chthoniobacterales bacterium, assembly GCA_035948375.1. Taxonomy (GTDB): domain Bacteria; phylum Verrucomicrobiota; class Verrucomicrobiia; order Chthoniobacterales; family UBA10450; genus AV40. The sequence goes on along the minus strand of DASZJH010000038.1, from coordinate 12,496 downwards.
CGTTCGCGTGCTTTCTTCAGAACAGAAAAAACAGTGTCGGACGCCTGCGCTGCGCCCATCACGGCATAACGGGCGTTTGGCCACGCGACGATGAATCGCGGATCGTACGCTTTGCCGCAGAGCGCGTAGTTGCCGGCGCCGAACGAGCCACCGATGACGACGGTGATTTTCGGCACGACGGAATTGCTGACCGCGTTCACCAGTTTGGCGCCGCTGCGAATGATGCCGCTTTGCTCCGCGTCTTTGCCGACCATGAATCCGGTGACGTCCTGGAAAAAAATGATCGGCAATCCGGTTTGATTGCAATCCATGATGAAGCGCGCGGCTTTGTCGGCGCTGTCGGAATAAATGACGCCGCCCATTTGGAGACCTTCTTTTTTTGTCCGCACCTGCAGCCGTTGGTTCGCAACGACGCCGACGGCGCGTCCGCCGATGCGCGCGTAGGTCGTGACCAGTGTCTTTCCGTAATCGGCTTTGTATTCGTCGGCCGAGCTCTTGTCGACGATTGTGCCTAACAAATCGCGGACGTCGTATTGTTTCTGGCCGTCAAGACTGATGAGGTCGTAAACTTTTTCCACGTCACTCCTCGGCTGCGGCAAATTGCTATTGTCGATCTTGCCTTTTTGCGGACCGGCTTCGGGCAGGAGTGAAACGAGCGAACGCAAACGCTTGAGACATTCCTCGTCATTTTTCTCGTAGAAATCGACGGTGCCGCTAACTTCCGCGTGCATCTTGGCGCCGCCAAGCTCTTCCTGATCGACGACCTGGCCGATGGCGGCTTTGACTAACGACGGGCCGGCGAGATAAAGACCGCTGCCTTCGGTCATCAAAATCTTGTCGCACAACACCGGCAGATATGCGCCACCGGCAACGCAGTTACCCATGATCGCCGCGAATTGCGGAATGCCGGCCGCGGAGATGACCGAGTTGTTGCGAAAGATGCGACCGAAATCGTCTTCGTCCGGAAAAATTTCGTCCTGCATCGGCAAAAAGACGCCGGCGGAATCGACCAGATAAATTATGGGAAGCGAACATTCGAACGCGATCCGTTGGGCACGGAGAAGTTTTTTTACGGTGGCGGGGAAAAACGCGCCCGCCTTTACGGTCGCGTCATTGGCGATAATCATGCATGGAACGCCAGCGACGTTGCCGATCCCTGCCACCGTGCCCGCGGCAACAATGTTCCCCCACTCTTCGTACATTTTGTAGGCAGCCCAGAGTCCGATCTCGAAAAATTGCGCGTCTTTATCGAGCAATTGTCCGATCCGTTCCCGCGCCGGCAAACGGCCGAGCTTGCGTTGTCGTTCAAGTCCGGCTTTGCCTCCGCCCTGTCGCAGCACCGCTTCGTGTTTCAAAATCTCGAGGCAGAATTCTCGTAGCGGTTCGCGGGACGATGTCGATGTTCGGGCCATGTGCGAAAGAGGCTTAATCCGCGAAACCGATTGAATCAAGCCGTCCGCCCGCGAACCGTCCCGATTTTGACATCAATAGATGTCGACTTCGGAAGGATAACCGGAATCACTCCGGATCGAGCGCAGGCGCGCGCGACTGCCGCGCTCGGATTCAGGTCGATTGATTCGAGCAAGCGCTACTTTTACGAGAAATGGAACGGCAGCCAAAGCACCAACCGACATCAGCGCGATGGCAGCGGTCTGGCGGGCGGGGCGTTTAATCTTGTCGGCAACAAGCATGCCGATGCCCAATCCGAATGCAGTCCGCGTCAGCGCCAGCAAATTGTCCAGCGGGCGCTGTTCAATTGTTTTTGGAATGGATACTGGGAGTGACATCGCGTATTCTTATACGTCTCGTTTGTAAAAAAGAAACGGGAAAATCTGCGCGCTGGCGTGATCTCCGCTATTGGCAGTTTCCGACATGGCTAATTCGATTTACGCCCTAATTCTCGCCGGCGGAAGCGGCGAACGCTTCTGGCCGTTGAGCCGACGTAATCGACCAAAGCAATTGTTGCGCCTTGTTTCGCAGCGCACACTGCTCGAGGAAACCGTGTCGCGGCTCGACGGCTTAGTCCCGCCCGAACGGATTCTGATTCTTACTAACGTCGAACAGGAAAAAGCGGTTCGCGATTTGCTCAAAGACTTTCCGAAAGAAAACATCATTGCGGAACCGGCGAAGCGCGACACGGCTGCGGCGGTTGCGCTGGGCGCCGGCTGGGTCGCGGCCCGAGACCACTCCGCCATCATGCTCGCATTGCCGGCTGATCATGTGATTGCCGATCGTGCCGCATTTCAAGAAACGATGAAGACAGCGGCGGCGGCGGCCGAAGAAACCGGCGCGCTCGCGACCATCGGCATCAAGCCAACCTGGGCCTGTCCGGGCTTTGGCTATATCGAACACGGCGAACCTGTGACGTTGCGAAGCGCCGGGAAAATCGCCGTCCATCGCGTCGTTCGTTTTCGAGAAAAACCGAATGTCGATCTGGCGGAATCGTTTTTGCGAAAAGGAAATTTTCGCTGGAACGCGGGTATGTTCGTTTGGTCGGTGCCGACGGTTTTGAGCGAGTTCAACCGGCACGCGCCGGAACTGGCCGATTTTATCTCGCGAGTTCGCTCCCGAAAGGACCTCGACAAGATCCTGGGCGAAGGTTTCGCGAAGCTACCGCGCATATCCTTCGATTACGCGATCATGGAAAAAGCCGACCGCGTAATCGTGGTGGAGGCGAGTTTTGATTGGGACGACGTCGGAAGTTGGCAGGCCGTCGCGCGGTATTTCAAAAAGGACGACCACGGAAATGCTGCGAACCGCGCCCTGACGGCACTCGATGCGAGCGACAATATTATTTTCAACGACGGCGAAACGGCGATCGCACTTCTCGGCGTCCACAATCTGATTGTGGTTCGAACAGCGGACGCAGTTTTAATCTGCCATCGACATCAGGCCGAGAAGATCAAAAATCTGGTCGGCAAGTTGCCACCGGAGCTGCAATAGATCCTTTGTTGAAACGTGAATCCGATTTTGGGAATCGATTTCGGTCGCGCGCGAATTGGATTGGCAATTTCTGACGAACTGCGTTTGCTGGCTCATCCGCTCGAGACGCTTCCGGCGAGCAAGGACGCGATCAAGAGAATTGCAGAGATCATTCGCGAGCGAAAGATCGACGAGATCGTCGTCGGTGTCCCGCGACATATGAGTGGGGAGATTGGTGAAGCAGCGAAGGAAGCGCTGGAATTCGCAAGCAGGCTCCGGGCTCAGGTTTCTTGCCCGGTTGAAACCTGGGACGAGCGATTAACAACTGTCGCGGCAGAGCGCGCCCTTCGGGGCGCGGGGAAGAAAACACGAAAAACTCGCCACCTTGTCGATCAAGTCGCCGCCCAAATGATTTTGCAGAGTTATCTTGACCGCGAACGAAATGTCGCAGCGACTTAAATTAATCGTCGCCTATGATGGCGCGCCGTTTGGCGGCTGGCAGAGCCAAAACCATCACAACACGATTCAGGACGAGCTCGAGCGCGCGTTTCGTGAAATTAGTGGCGAACATGTCCGAGTCCACGGCTCCGGACGCACAGATGCCGGTGTGCACGCGCTCGCTCAATGTGCGCACATTGATGTTCCGGATCGACGATTGTCGGGCGAGCGTTGGAGAAATGCACTTAACGGTATGTTGCCGGATACGATTCGCATTTTGCGCTGCCGCTATGTATCGCAGGATTTTCACGCTCGGTTTTCGGCGAAAGGAAAAACGTATCGCTATCGAATTTGGGGCGGACCGGTCCTGCCGCCGTTGGAGCTGAACCGAGCCTGGCACATTCGCACATCGTTGGATGTCGATCTTCTCAAAGCGGCCGGAAGAAATTTCGTCGGCAAACACGATTTCGCGGCATTCGCAGCCAATCGCGGCAAAAAAGAGGCAAATACAACGCGCACGATCTCGTTGCTTGAGATTCGCCAGCGCGGGCGTGAGCTCGCGATCGAAGTTACGGGCGATGGTTTTCTTTATAAGATGGTTCGCCTGATGGTGGGCGCGATGGTGCGGGTTGCTCTTGGGAAAGTGGAAGTTCGAGAAATTATTTCCAGATTGGAATCTGGCGAACTCACGAACGCGCGTCCCGCGGCGCCAAGTTGCGGGCTGTACTTAATGAAAGTGTGGTACTGAGTCTGCTTTCAGTCGTGCGGCGTTGATCGGTATTGCAAGAGTCGAGCTGGCAGGGGAGCTGCTCTACGGAAATTATGGTAAATCAGCCGACCGACGCCCCATTATCAGTTGGACAGCAAAAGCCACGACGGTCGCTGAGTCAGCGCCTGGCCGACTGGCTTTTTAGCCAACGTCACTTCCATCTTAAGCTACTTTCCGGCACAACGATCGGTGTCGCCGTGATCGTTTTCCTGGTCGGGGTCTTTTTGTTCGTCAGCTTGCGCGACCATTATCAGAACACGCTCCGCACCCACACCATCGCCGTTATTCGCTTAAGCAGTCTCATCGAAAACGACGTGGCCAGTCTCGAAAGCTACCACCGTGGATTTTTGCTAAGCGGCAAAGAAGAATATATCTCCGCGTTCGACAAACGACGGGAGTCTATCAAACAGCGGATTGATGACCTGACCGGTCTCATCCTTGATAGCCCGGCACAGCGCAAACGGATGATGAAAGTGCAAGAGGTGGTCGGGGAATGGCTCAATACGGTTGCGGATCCAGAACTCAAGGCACGCCGAATTAAGAGCAGCGCGCAGTCAGCCAATGAAGCAAACGGCGCCGGCACATCGGGCCTGGGTAATTCGCTGCTCGATCAAGCACGTGAGATTCTTCAATCGCTGCAGGACGAAGAACAAATCTCGCTCAATGAGCGAATGCATGATCAAGAATGGGCTGCCCAGTCCGCGCAGATTCTAAACTTCCTGCCCAAGCTCGACCGGTCGGTAATCGAGATGGAAAAGGAAAAGCGCGGCTACTTGCTAACCGGGGAAACCAGTTTTGTCGAAGGTTACAAGCGAGCGGTCGCGGATTTTAACACTTACAACGCCTATCTATCGATCCTGATCGCGAATTCTCCATCTCAGGCCCAGCTTCTGGCCGAAATTCGATCAGGGGTAGAGCGCTGGATTGACAACGCGGCCGTTCCGCAAATCGATGCCAAGCGGGCCGGCAAAGATCCTGAAGGTGTCACGACGGCCGCTGCCGCTGACACCGTTATGGCCGACATCCGCCAAATGCTCACTAACTTCGAGACCAACGAACTGAATCTCTATCAGTTGCGCACCAACGCGGCCACACGGCAGCGAATCTGGCGCACATCGGGGCTGGCTTTTGTTGCTTTCTTCGCGGTTGGGCTGCTGGTGGTGTCGAATAGCTACAGCTTTGTCTTTGTTCGCCGCCAACTGACCAAGCTCGAAGGCGCCGAAATTCACATCAAGTCGGTGATCCAGAATATCCTCGACGGTATGATTGTGGTTGAACAAACCGGCATAATTCGCTCGATGAATCCAGCGGCCGAAAGAATGTTCGGCTGCCGCGACAACGAAATGATCGGATGCGATTTCACCAGGCTGGTTCCGAGGCGCTATGAGAGCGACCACGACGCCAAGCCTGTAGTTTGCAGTTGGGCCGAGATCATGCGCCGAACCGGCAGCACGACTCTCGCTCTCGGACGCACGCGCAAACACGTTACGTTTCCGGTTGAAATTTCGTTGAGCGAAATGCTTATCGATCACCAGCTGCTCTACGTCGCCATGGTCCGCGATGTTACCGAGCGAAAACGCTTCGAACAACAGATCGCTGCGGAAAAAGAGAGCCTCGCCGTTACTCTTCGCGCCATCGGTGACGGCGTTATTACCTGCGACGTCGACGGCAAGGTGATCATGATGAACAACGAAGCCGAGAAATTAACCGGCTGGACGTTGCAGGAAGCTAACGGTCAACCGCTCAAGTCCGTGTTCGACGTCACTGTCGATCTTGCCGCGCAAGCCAAAGCGCAAAAGACGGGTTATCGCAGCGAAGCACAGTCGATTTTGGTAACCCTTCCCGAAACGGTCACGCTCACTTCCCGCGACGGTATCGAACGGATCATCGAGCAGGTCGCCTCCCCGATTCGCGAGAACAACGAAATCAGCGGCGTGGTTCTCATCTTCCGCGACATCACCGAGCGCCAACGCAGTGAAGCAGAACGGCGGAAGGCTGAAACCCTTGAGCAGCTCGGTTTGCTCGCGGGCGGCATCGCGCACGATTTTAACAACCTGCTTACCGCCATCATCGGAAACATTTCCCTCGCGTCATTGCTGCTCCCGCCCGATGACGAAATGGCGACGCGTTTGGACGATGCCAAGAACGCTTCAGTGCGCGCGCGGGATCTCGCGCAACAACTGCTGACCTTCGCTCGCGGCGGCGCGCCAATTAAGAAAGCGGCGTCCATCACCAAATTAATTCAAGACACGGTCAGCTTTTCACTTCGTGGCAGCCGCAATCGCAGCGTATTTGGATTCGACGATGATGTCGCTCCCGCTGAAATCGACGCTGGTCAGATTAGCCAGGTAATCGCAAACTTGGTGGTAAACTCCGACCAAGCGATGCCTAACGGCGGGACAATCTACGTTAACTGCGACAACTTCTGCTACGACGTAAACGATGTCCTAATTCCCGACCTCGCACCCGGCGATTACGTTCGCGTCCGCATCCGCGACGAGGGCGTAGGTATACCGGAAAAATATTTGAAGCGAATCTTCGACCCTTATTTCACCACCAAACCCAAAGGCAACGGCCTGGGTCTGGCGACAGCTTATTCGATCATCAAGAATCACAACGGACTGATGTCGGTCGAATCAAAAGTGCATCTCGGCAGCACGTTCACGGTTTATCTGCCGGCGGCCGTCCAGCAGGAGGAAGAAGTGGCGGTTGAAGCGCCGGCCAGATTGACGCCAGAACTTTCCGGAACCGGTCGCGTTCTTGTAGTTGATGATGAAGACGCAATTCGCGACTTGGTTGAATTCACTTTGACCCGACTCGGCTACGAAGTCTCACAAGCCGAGACCGCGCTCAAAGGTGTCGAGATGTATCAGGAGAAGCTGCGTGTCGGCAAACGCTTCGACCTCGTGATTCTCGATCTAACCCTTCCCGGTGGGATGGGAGGAAAAGAAGCGCTCAAGAAATTACTGGAGATCGATCCGACAGTGAACGCAATCGTCTCGAGCGGCTACGCCACTGATGCCACCATGAGCCGATATCAAGACTTCGGCTTCCGCGGTTGCATTGCAAAACCATACGAAGCCGCGGAGCTCGGCAAAATCGTCCATGAGACAATCGAATCGAGCCACGTGAACGTCGTCAGCCTGAATTTTCCGAGTCGGGCCGCCGGTTAAGATTTCGATCTTAATCTGCCGGCATCGGCAGTTCTTTCACTAAACGAAAACCGTTCTTCGCGTAACCGAGCTTTTCGTAGAACTCGTGCGCTTCGGTTCGTCGAAAATGCGTGTAGACGGCCAGTCGCCGAATATTCCTTTGAGCAAAATCGTTTTCCGCAGCTGCGATGAGCGCGTGTCCAACGCCGCGGCCGCGGAACTTGTCCGAGACGACCAACGCGAGAATTGCTCCCCCAGGGCTGTTATGTTCGAAGCTATAACTGATGCGAGTGCCGATCATTCCGCACACTTTGCCTCCACTGATTGCAACGAACGCCGCGTAATTCTTGTCAGCACAGATCGTTTCCATCCGCATTTCCATTTCCGACGTGCGTGTTGAATATCCAAGTTGCGTCATCAGATCGGCCAACGCAGCGGCGTCGCCAATTTCGGCGCGTCGAACCGCAACATCGGCATCTTTCGAGTCAGTCATTGATTTGTTCCGGCTTTATTCGCGGCAGAAGCCCTTCTAGAATTGTCGCCACGGATTCGTTCACCGTTTGCTTATCCGTGCGGACCACAATCTCCGCGTCTTCGGGCGCCTCGTAAGGCGCATCGATTCCAGTAAACTCGCGAATCTCGCCAGCGCGCGCTTTCTTATAGAGATTTTTCGGGTCGCGCGCTTCGCAAACTTCCAGCGGAGCATCGACGAAAACTTCCACGAACTCGGCGTTGCCTTCGAGTGCGATCTCTCTCGCGCGGCGACGGTCCATTCGATACGGCGAAATGAATGCCGTGATGGCGACGACGCCCGAGTCAGCCATCAACTTCGCCACTTCGCTGACTCGCCGAATGTTTTCGACGCGGTCCTCTGGCGAAAATCCAAGGTTGGAATTCAAGCCATGCCGAATGTTGTCCCCGTCGAGCACGTAGGTGTGCATGCCGCGTGCGAACAACTCACGCTCAAGCGCCTGAGCGATTGTCGATTTTCCGGCGCCCGATAATCCGGTGAACCAAACAACCGCTCCGAGGTGCCCCGTTCGTGTCGCCCGATCCTGCGCAGTGATTTTGCCTTCGACCCAAAAAATGTTTTTGCTCTTGGCTACCGTGCGATCGGTGTAGACGCCGCCGAAAATCGTTCCGCCACCGCAGATGGCGCCATCATCGACAATCACAAACCGCCCGAGCTTCGGTATTCGATCGTGATTGTCGATCACCAGCGGGCTGCGCGTTTGAATGGTTAGCCGACCGACTTCGTTGCGTTCCAAGCGATCGCGCTTCTCACTCGTCGATTCCAACGTTGCCGAATCCATGACCTGATTGATCGACACGACCTGGCATTTCACTTCCTGCGTCGCCAGCCGCAGATCATAAAGGTGCCCCACTCGCATCGGCTCTGGCACGATCCAGAAAACGTCAGCGTGAACGCGATTCGCCTCCATCGGCGTTTCGGCTTGATGCGAGCCGACGTACCCGCGCTCGACGAAAATTTGTTCGGTCAACGTGATGCCGATTGAATCACCTGCGATTGCCTCGGAATCGCCCTTTTCATTCCATGCTTCAATTGATTGAACCCTCGAAGTCTTGTTCGCCGGTGAAAAAACAAGTTCGTCCCCTACCCTAAGTTTTCCTGTTTCAACTCGCCCCGCTATGATGCGCCGCTCATCGAATCGATAAACGTCCTGCACGCAAAATCGCAGTGGAAGATCGACGTCCTCCTGTTGCGACTCCAACAAATCGAGCGCTTCCAAAACGCTTGGGCCGCGATGCCATTTCATTTTCTTGCTTCGCGTCGCCACATTGTCGCCGCTCTTAGCCGAAGCTGGAACAAAAACGCGCGCTTCCAGTCCGAGATCCCCAAGAAATTTCTGATACTGCTCCTCGATTTCGCTGAATCGCTTCTCCGAGAAGTCGGCCAGATCCATTTTGTTCACGACCACGATCAGTTGCTTGATTCCAAGCAGGCCCAGCAAATAGGCGTGCCGCCGGCTTTGCTCGCGCACGCCTTCGTTGGCCGCGATCACTAATACGGCCGCGTCCGCGCGCGATGCACCGGTGATCATGTTCTTCAAAAACTCTTTGTGGCCGGGCGCATCGATGATGATGTATTTTCGCCGCTTGGTTTTGAACCGGATCTCGGTCGTGTCGATCGTGACGTTCTGCTTTTGCTCTTCCAGCAGCGCGTCGAGCACAAACGCAAACTCGAACTCCATTTTCTCAGCCGCGCACGCTTTCTTCACCATGTCGATCTTGCCTTCCGGCAACGAATCGGTGTCGTGCAAAATTCGACCGATCAACGTGGACTTTCCGTGATCAACGTGGCCTGTGAATACGACTCGCAGCGGAAGCAATTCTTTGGTCATAAGAATCCTTTCGCGCGAAGTTTCTGCATCGCATTGCGCTCGTAATAGTCCTGCGCGCGGCCGGCCCGCTCGCCCACTTTGGTCGCTTCCAGCTCGGCGATAATCTCGTCGATGTTCGACGCTTTGCTTTCGATCGGATGCGTGATCGGGCTGCATCCCAACGACCGAAATCGTTTTCCGTTCCGCGAGAAATACATTTGCGGAATCGGAATATTCTCGCGCTGGATGTAACGCCAGACATCAACTTCGGTCCAATCGAGCAGCGGTTGCACGCGCACGTGTTCGCCTTTCGCTGAGTTGGTGGCGAATTGTCCCCAAAATTCCGGCGGTTGATCTTTGTAATCCCATTCAAACTGCGCATTGCGCGGCGAGAAATATCGTTCCTTCGCCCGGGTCGGATCTTCGTCGCGCCGAATGCCGGTAATTAGCGCATCCCACTTGTATTCGGCGAGCACTTGTTGGAGCGCGACCGTTTTCAATTCGTGCGTCACCGTGACAGGATCATGTGTTTCGTAGCCGATCCCACGCGATCGAGCTTCGGTGTTGATCTTCACGATCAGATTCAAGTTATGATGCGTCTTGGCCCATTCGCGAAACTCGAGCATCTCCGGAAATTCATAAGTCGTGTCGATGTGCAAAACCGGAAACGGCACCCGGCCGAAGAACGCTTTGCGCGTCAGCCAGATCAGGACGTTCGAATCTTTTCCCATCGACCACGGCATGGCGATGTTCTTGAACGCGTGATACGCCTCGCGAAAAATAAAAATGCTTTGGTTCTCGAGTTCGTCGAGATGAGTGCGCTGATTTCGTTGCATGTCGATCTTGGCTAGCGGCATGTATCTTCTACTTGCCTCGGGTTGGCGCAACTTTAGTGTTGCCCCATGGCGGAACAACGCGCCACCGCTTACGATTCAAAAGTCGAGGGCAACGTCATCTTTACCCGGCTCGACGCCGCCTTCAATTGGGTAAGGAAAAATTCACTCTGGCCAATGCCAATGGGCCTGGCCTGTTGCGCGATCGAATTAATGGCTACCGCCGCGTCGCGGTTCGACATCGCTCGGTTCGGCGCCGAAGTGATGCGGTTTTCACCGCGTCAATGCGACGTCATGATCGTCGCCGGCACCGTGACCTACAAAATGGCGCTCGCGGTGAAACGGATTTACGAACAAATGCCGGAACCGAAATATGTCATCGCCATGGGCGCGTGTGCCTCCACCGGCGGCATGTATCGATCTTACGCGGTCTTGCAGGGAATCGATCAACTCCTGCCGGTCGACGTTTACATTTCCGGTTGTCCGCCGCGACCGGAAGCGTTGCTTGCGGGCCTGATGAAATTGCAGGAAAAAATTGACGGCGAGAAATCGTTCGCAGCTCAAAAGCCGGAGCTGACGAAGAGGCTTCTCGACGTAGCGACATGACGGGGAAAGAGCTTCTCGATTCGTTAGGAAAACTGTTTGGGGCAAAGCTTCAGGCGACCACGGAATTCCGCGGCGAGACCACCTACACAATCTTGTCTAGCGATCTGCGCGAAGTCGCCAAGCTCTGTCGTTACGATCTCTCGTTCGATTATTTGATCGACATCACCAGCATCGACAACGCGGGCGAGGAGCCACGATTCGAAATTGTCTACGAGCTATACTCGATGACGCTCGCGGTCCATCTCCGGTTGAAATTGAAAATCGGAGAGGATGAAACGGTCGATACCGTTTCCGACATCTGGCCGACCGCGAATTGGCACGAGCGCGAGATTTACGACATGATGGGAATCAAATTCAAAGGTCACCCCGATCTTCGCCGGATTTTGATGTGGGACGGCTATCCATTCTTTCCGCTACGCAAAGAATTCCCTCTGGAAGGACTTCCGAGCGAAATGCCGGACGTCGCGTTCACCAAATCCGCACCGCTCGAAGGCGGCCCGTTCGTCACCCAACCCAGTACCGCCATCGCCAAATTCCGCGAACCGCGCGCCCGCCCGCCGGAATTGTGAGTCATACAGGCAAGCGGAGGTGTAGATCGACAGTGGCGCACGTGGCAGCAGATTGATGAAGCCAGTGCTTCGCAAACAACTACTTCGCGATGATAAAGAACTCTTCGCGCAAGGGGCGTGTCACATCTTCGCTGATGAACTTTACAAACGCTTAGCGCCTCATGGATTCACGTTGCGAAGACTCGCGGATACCAATCGTTCTACTGTCGAGTTCGAGGCCCTTCATGTCTATGTGGGTAAGGGCAGCACGATGGTAGATGTGGATAGAATACGTAACGAGACGGACTTCATTCAAGAAATGGAAGAATTTAGAAACAACAAACCGGTGCCCGCATTCAAAGTCTTCCAGTGTTCACACGAGGAATTGTTTACGCCAGTTGGTCGCGAGAGCGATGCTGACGAAGGAATCGGTAATCGCTGGAACCACATAATTGAAGAGGATTTCACCGCGGCATGCCGAAAACGCGCGCGTAACATCATCGCGGCATCTCCAGCGAAGTATAACCCGAATCTCACGAACTAGCTGACTACGGCTTGTTCCAAAATCCGGGTGAAGTCTCTGGCAGCTTTTTTTCCAACTTCCAAAATTTCTTCGTGACTGAGTTTTTCTTGGGAGAGGCCGGCGGCGAGGTTCGTTAGGCAGGAAAAGCCGGCAACTTTTAGTCCGAGCGCGCGGGCCTGGATAGCTTCAAGGACGGTGGACGGAGATCGCGATCCGCGTCAGGCCGCAGACACCGGCGGCGCACTGGCGGGCTTGCGCAACGATGCCATGACGTCGGGGCGCATTCGCTCTTCGTCGGGAGTCGGCGTGAACTTCGATTCGCCTTTCGGATACGCGATCCGGGTGTGGAGCATGGTCATCAGC